>NZ_JBIUSS010000018.1:0-146454 GCF_044741445.1 Kitasatospora sp. NPDC088160
CGGGCCGCCCGGTCCGGAAGCCAGCCCCGTCGCCGTCCTGCACCTGCCTGGCTTCGGAACTCCACTGCCGGACCGAACTGCGAACTTCTGTCAAACAACCCCGGCCAGTTCGTGTCTGGCCGGTATCGCCGACTTGCTGTCTACGAGAGAAACGTTAGACCCACCCACGAGCAATGTCTACTCCGGCGCACACAGATTTTGCGACGCTCTGGGGTGAGGTAACCTTCCGCTGCGCGGCGGCGGCAACCCCCCGAGCCGCCGCCGCGCGCGGCCTTGGCCGCTGGGGCCACTCTTTCTCGACAAGCGGAGCCGCCCCCGTGTGGGCAACGACTACACCGCGTGGAAGCTGTTGCGGAAGGCGGCGTCCGACTGGACCGTCATCGACCTGCCTGCCATCGCGGGCAGCCCCGACGATGCCGTCGGCCGCAAGGTCGGCGAGTCGCTGTGGCTGGCCCGGTACGGCTGCAAGGCGCTGGTCGGTATCTGGCACGCCGTCGGCGAGCGGCTGTGGTGGTTGTTGTTCATGTAGAAGCCGCGCCCCGTCGAGGGGTGGGGTGTGGCGGCGGGCGTGGATCGACACGGCCCGGATCGTCCCCGTCGAGTTCTCGGGCCGAGGGCATCACGTCGGGCACTACCCGGAGCTGGAAGGACAGATGCTGGCCTGGGTCACCGGGATGGACAGCCCCGACAGGATGGACGCCGCGGTGTACGGCCCGACCGAGCTGGCCGGCGCCGGGCAGCTCGACGTACTCGCGCAGGGCATGGACGACAACCGCCTGTCCGGACGCCGCTGACCAACCCGGATGGGAATGGGGTGCGGGGGTGCAGCCCCAGGGCCGCACCCCAGACTGTCAACGCCGAGGTCGAGACCCTGCTCGCCGCCCAGAGGAACGGCGACGTCGTGATGGTGGCCGCTGCCCTGCAGTCGTCGGTGCTGCGGGAGCTGGACCAGTAGCAGAAGGGGCTCGGCAACCTCAACCTCGCCTATGCCTTCGCCGCGCTACTGACCCAGGAGTGCCCCCAGAGGGGTGCGACGTCCTCGGCGTGCCGGACCTGCGCCGGTTGGTGCGGGCGGCGACCGACGAGACCCTTCACGCCCGACTGGAGATCGCCGACGAGATCGGGATGCCGTTCGGCATCGCGGATGCCAAGGCCGAAAACGCCCGGTTCATCGCCGCCGTGCCGCTCGCGCAGGAGTTCGTGAAGCTCTGCCGCCTTCAGCCTGACGCCACCGCCGAGTTCGTGCGGCAGGCCCGCCGGTCCGCCGTGATGGTCGACGAGGTGTGGGCTGTGCTGTACGAGGCATGCGCCACGGTGCGCGGCCACTGCCTGTAAGCGGGATAGCGGACTTCGTCGCGGCGTGGAGGATTTCATCTCAGAAGTGCCTTGTCGATTGTGCGTGCTGGAAGCGTGAAGAACTCCCATCATCGCATGTCACAAGGCACTTCCTCGTTTCTGAGGGAACTATCCACGGGCATCAGGCCGGTGGATCCGGGTTCAGTGGACCGTCACGCTCGGCCCTTCGACAAGGGGGTCCAGGGTCGTGTAGTTGTCACTATCATCCCACGGTTGAACTTTCACGGTAATCCTGGGCGAACCATTGGGATTGTTCAGGGTCGGAGTGTAGAGTTGATAATCACCTGGACCATGAAGGGAGAGTGTGTCGACCTTTACTTCACCGGCCCGGGTGTTAAATTCCGCTTTATGATAGCCGGGCTCCTTTTTTATGCGACTACCCTTTTTCCTGAGTGAGAGGCCATCGCGACCCATGACGCACTCCACGTTGTCCCCCCACCCTTCGGGCGTATAGTACCAAAGGGCTTTCCCGGAAGGACTTCGATAGTGCCCGCATCCGCGGATCCTGAGGACCGGGGCAACCTCTTTTTCGGGGGTGACTTGCAGGCAGGACTGTAGCCATGCTTGAACCCAATTATCGCGGTAATGGGTCCTTGTCAGTTCATTGCACTTTGTCCTGTTTCGCGCCCTGGGGGCGTACTTGTCTTCTTCTCCGATGGTCGTTTCGGCGAGTGTGTCCAGGGTTTTCTCTTGCGTCCATGGGTCGTTATAGTATTCGCCATGGGGCAAGCATGTCGTGACGATATTTTCTGCCCCTCGGAGGGTGGAGGTCTTTCCGCCTCGCACATTCGGGCCCTTTCCTTCGTACGCCCAGGCGCCCTGTTCGGTAATTCCGAATACGACACCGTCGCACAGGCCAATCTGGGGCTTAAATTTGTTTCTGGTATTGAGGTAGACCGCCGGCTCGTCGTCTATGTTGGAGCGGAAGGTTGTGTACCTGGGGTACCCATCAGCCCCATGTGGCGCCTCGTCTCCCGAGTTCAGCGACCGCAGGAAAGCTGACCCGCTTGCCATGTCATGGCATTGAAAATCGCAATTCTCGGCAAGTTCCTTTGCGTAGCCAACCAGGATATTATGGTCCCCCAGGAATGCCCCGATTGCACGGACGGCTTCGGATGCTCCAACTCCCACGTCGGCCACGATTGTTCCATGGTGGGGGCTTCCCATGGATACGAAGTGTTTCACTTTTTCTGCTCCGCCCAAATTCTTGATATAGGCGCGTGCTACGAGACCTCCCATCGAGTGGGCCACAATATCGACCTTGCCGTCCGGTGACGTCTTTGCGATCTCGTTGACTTCCCTGGCGAAGCCTGCGGCGATGTGGTCGATTCCAGGA
Organism: Kitasatospora sp. NPDC088160; assembly: GCF_044741445.1. Classification (NCBI taxonomy): domain Bacteria; kingdom Bacillati; phylum Actinomycetota; class Actinomycetes; order Kitasatosporales; family Streptomycetaceae; genus Kitasatospora; species Kitasatospora sp. NPDC088160. Next base: position 2,693 of record NZ_JBIUSS010000018.1, read on the forward strand.
TTGGGAGGATTGGTCTGGCCGGGCTTTGTCATCTTGCTGTAATCGTAGACGTGCAGTTCGCTTTCTTTGTATCCCTGTGTTTCGGCGTATCCTTTCATCCCGTTCCAGACCGCACCTTCGGAGTGCCAGCCATGGACGAAGATGATGGGCCGGTGTGGCCCGCTGGCGTATGCGCTCCGCTGGGCCTGATTCGGGGCGGCAGGCGCTGGTAGTGCGCTAGCGGGTGTGGCCGTCGCCATCGAAAGGCAAAGGGCGCCGGCTGTCACCGCGGTCCACGCGGGGCTCGGCCGCCTCCTCTGCTGGACGGTGATATTGTTCAGGCTGGCCGGCAGGAGCCGGGCCTTCAGTTCACTGTGGATCATGTTCAGCAACCTTTCGCTGTAGCTTGGGTCGGAACTTTCACCGTGCACACTGAAGATGCCAACACGCGACCGCCCCGACAGCGGCCGCGCATAATGAAGCACGCTTCATGAAACTCCCTTTCCTTCATTGATGTAGGCCAGCTTCCAAATACTCCTCAATGTGGACGAAAATTCCTCACATGCGGAATGGTGTCGCGCATGATGGTGCGGCCAAACAGTGATCATCAGGCCGAGATCCACTTTCGCAACGTGCCCTCGGCGGTGGGGTGGGACGTCTGGCGCACTACCTGGACGCCGCCGCAACGCTGTCCCGCAGCACCTTGATGGCGGGCGTCCACGTGTTCACCCCGTCCAGGGCGTGCAGCCAGTGGCCTTGTGGGGTTGGTGGGCAGCTGCTGGGCCGGTCGCCTCCGGGGGTGCCGTAGGCGAGGGCGGCGACCGTGCGCAGGTCGACCTGGGATCCGCGTGCGCGGGTGGCGTCGTGGACCAGCCGGGACATCGCCTGCCGGCCGGAGCGGCCGAGTTCCCGCATCGTGGCCCGCACGGTGGTCTCGTGGATGCCGCCGCGTCGGGTGAGGTTGCCGAGGACCGTGCCGATGCTGGGGCCGCCGACACGGTGGGCCTGTCGGTCGGGTGCGGTGACGGTGAGTGCGGCGTGGACGGCGAGGGCGACGGCGAGGGCGTTCTCCTCGGCGAGGACCTGATCGCGGTGTTCGCTAAGTGGAACATAAATGCACCATCCTGGATCTGGCAAGGCGAGATCAGCCGAGTGCGGCAGGGACCGGCGGACGCCGCACGATGATCACGGGCAGGTGGAGTTCGCGTGCGGCGGTGAGTTTGGGTGCGGTCGCGGCGCCGCCGCTGTCCTTGGTGACCACGACGTCGATGCGGTGCTCGCGCAGGAGTGCCCGTTCGCCGTCGAGCGTGAACGGCCCCCGGTCCAGCAGGACTTCGAAGGACGGTGGCAACGGGGGCTCGGGCGGGTCGACTGACCGGGCGAGGAAGTGGACCCCGTCGAGGTGGGCGAAGGCCGCCGATCCTCACCTCTCCGGCGGGCAGCCGGGGTTGGGCGACCCGGCCGGCCAGCGAACTGGTGACCCGCAGGGACGGCGGCTCGGCGAGTGCGGCGGCCAGCGCCCGCCCCTCCGTCGTCCCGCCGAGGATCAGGACGTGCCGGGTCATGGGGTTCACGCCCCGCAGGGCTCGTGCGGGCGTTCGCGCTCCGCCGAGTAGAGGTGGCTGTCGCGGAACTGCTCGGCGGCCAGCGTCCGTCCGACCAGGATGACGGCGGTGCGCACCACGCCCGAGGCCTTGACCTGCCCGGCGATGTCGGCGAGGGTGCCGCGCAGCACCAGCTCGTCCGGGCGGCTGGCCATCGCGACGACGGCGGCCGGGCAGTCGGCGCCGTAGTGCGGGAGCAGTTGCTCGACGACGTCGTCCACGTATCCGGCGGCCAGGTGCAGTACCAGCAGGGCGCCGCTGCGGCCGAGGGTGGCCAGGTCCTCGCCCTCGGGCATCGGGGTGGCGCGCTTGGCGATCCGGGTGAGGATGACGGTCTGGCCGACGGTCGGGACGGTCAGCTCCCGCTTGAGCGCGGCCGCTGCGGCGGCGAAGGCGGGCACGCCGGGGACGATCTCGTACGGCACGCCGGCCGCGTCGAGGGACCGTCATCGCCGCGAAGGAACCGACCGCCGGCACTGTCGGCCGGACCTGGCAGGCCCTCGATCCGGGCGGGGCCAGCACCGTGGAAGTCGCACGGATGACCAGGCTGGACGAAGTAGTTCTGTCCTGACCGGTCCAGGTGCGGTCTCGGTCTCCGGTGGGGCCGGTTCACAGAGCGGTCCCACCGGACGTCGTCGTGGTGTCGGTTACCCGATGCTCTCCGCGACGTGGATGAGTTCCTCGTTGGTGAGTCGTGGGGGGCCGCCGGTGGTGACGACGAAGGTGTAGGTGCCGTCGGACCAAGTCAGCGAGTGGGGGTCGCCTTGGGAATCCGAGTGCGTGATGGTCGCGGGGTGGCCCTTGACGGTGGCGGCCTTGCCGGGTGGTGGTGTGCTGCTCCGGAGGGTCTGGCTGATGATCAGAGAGCCTGCTTCGGGACCGGTGCCCAGCCGGTAACCGACGGCCCAGGCCGGGGTGTCGGTCGGGATCGCTTCCAGGCCGGGCAGGAAGACCATCCTGCCCGCGGGGTAGGGGTAGTAGTTCTCCGGCAGGGACGCGGGCCGGAGAAGGTCGCGCTCGTCGAAGTGGACGGCGGGCTTGCCCGTGGCGTCGTTCAGGGTCCTGGTGCCGAGTGGTTTGTTCAGGTGAGTGGTGATCTGCGCGAAGCCGCCCGGGTCGCAGAACCCCGGACGGACCGTGTGCCGCAGGGAGACCTTCACCACGCCGGTGGACTCACGGGTCACGAGCTCCGGTCGGTCCTCGCAACCCCAGCCGATGTTGAGTGTCAGGGTTTGGCCGTCGGAACTGACCAGTAGCGGGTAGCCGGCCACGGCGCCTTCGTGGACCTTGCTCTCCGGGCCCCGGTTCATCCATGCAGTGATTGCGAACCCGCTACCGAGAACGGCTATCGCAGCCACGGCGGTCAAGCGATTCCGTCGCCCGCGCTTCGACTTCTGGCGGACGGTACTTGGCGTCACGGGCCCTCCCCGGCAGTCATGGCCATGCTTGCGGTAGGTCGCGCCTGCCGGATGCAAGCCCGGCAGGCGCGACCACTCCGGCCTTCACCAGAGGTACAGGAAGGTCCGGATGTCGTCGCAGCCGTCGAGGGCCCGTCCGTCCACGTCCGCCGGGTCGGCGGCGGCCCGCTGCGCCAGGGAGCGCGCCAGGTCGAGGGCTTCGTCGCTGAGGCGGCCGAAGCGGCGGGCGATGTGGCTCAGGCACAGGACGGTCAGCCCCAGCAGGGGACTGCCCGGTGCGGCCCGTGTGCCGGTCTGCACGCAGCAGTGTTCGGCGAAGTCGCGGTCGTCTCCGTGCAGGGCGATCCCGACCAGGGCCTCAGCCGTGTGGTCAGCTGCGGATCGGCCGTCCAGAGCCCCTTCCAGGGCTTCCGTCACCACCTCGCGAGCCGGCGCGGGCGGGTTCTCCAGGGTCCTGTGCATGCCGCGAGACTACGGCCTCCGCCACGGTCGCGTTGCCCAACAACCAGTGGTGAGCGATGGGTTGGGCGGAGTGGCGCTGGAGTGCGAAGCCGGCGGCGCCTGGGCGTGCGCGCCGGGCCGCGGTCGGGAACGGCCGTCGTGTCCGTCGAGGCTCCTGGGCTCGCGACCATGACCCCCACCACCAACCCCCCTGAGCAGCGGCACGTCCGTATCCAGGCGACCGGCCCGACCGCGCGTCTGGAGATCGACGGCCAGGACCTCGCCGACCAGGTCCGCTCGTACGAGCTGCGGCACACCGTCGGGCAGCTCCCCGAACTCCAGTTGCTGCTGCGCCCGACCGCCAACCCCGTGTGGGAGGGCGCCGCCCGCGTCGTGGTCGGCGAGGACCCGGACCCGGACCCGGATCCGGCGGACGCGGCGTTCCTGGCCGCCCTCGGCCCCGCCGAGACCGAGCGGGCGCTCCTCGCCCGGCACGACCTCCTCGACGGCGGCGCGCACGAATTCACGAGGGCGCTGCTCACCCAGCTGGGCGAGTGGGCGCTCGGTGTGCGGCAGCCCGGCGAGCACGGGGCGGTGGACGGCTGATGGCGCAGGTGACCAGCAACGCCGGGGTCCTGGCCGTGCAGCTGGAGTCGAGGGCCGCCGTCGCGGTGCCGGCGGCCACGGCGGTGGTGCGGCACCACGCGATGATCCTGGAGACCGCGATCCGTGCCGGCGCATCGGGCCGTCCTGGGCCCGGCGTTCAGAGCGGCGAGTACCGGAGGTCGTGGACCACGGAGGTCCACGCCACCGCCACCGGCGTGGAAGCGATCGTGGGGACCAGCCGCCCGCAGGCCGCGCGCCGTCGATGCGGACCATGTCCGCCAGCGCGTGGGCGTCGCCCTTGTCGCTCTTGGCCCCCGAGGTGCCGTACCTCTCCTTGAACCGGGCAGCCTGGCGGGGGTTGGCCGCGTGGACGCGGTAGCCGGCGGCGATCAGGGCCTGCACCCACGGGCCCCGGTCGGTCTCGATGCAGACCGTCACCTGTGCGGGCTCCAGGTCCTGGCCACCGTGGCGGGCGACGAGGCGTGCAGCTTCGCGATGCCCTCGGAGCCCTCCGGTAGTCGTGCGCTCGCCAGCTTCCGGCCCGTCTCGTTCTGCAGCTCCACGTCGTGGTGGTCTTCGGCCCAGTCGTCGCCGATGAACAGCACTGGTCTTCTCCAGCTTCTCTTGGCGTTCTGTGTGTGCAGCCTGCGGAAGGCGCGGCTCGCGTTCTCATGGATCAAGTGCTCACGCCCAACCTTCCTGGCGGGTACGTGATCCCATCAGCAGTCAGGCCCCCCGGCCGACCAGAAGCGGCACGGTCTGACCTCAGAGCTCACGATGGCTCCGAAGAAGGAAGTGCTCACCTGCTGGCGGCTACGGGCCGAAGTCTCTCCTACGGCCCGACGGGGCCCATTAGAAGGAGCTGCTGCTTCCGGCGAAGGGGCTGGGCTCCTCCGGGGGACTGAGCTCGCCCGGGTGGCTGGGTGCAGTGAAGAAGCTGGGTTCCCCCGAGGGGCTGAGCTCGCCCGGAGGGCTGGGTGCGGCCGGGGAAGCGGGCGTGGCCGAGCGGCTGGGCGCGGCGGAGGGGCTGAGCTCGTCGGAGGGGCTGGGTGCGGCCGGGGAACCGGGCGTGGCGGAGGGGCTGAGCTCGTCCGAGCGGCTCGGGTACGGCTGAGGGGCCGGCTGTGGGCGAGCGCCGCTGGGTGCGGCGGAGAGGCTGAGCCCGTTCGAGGGGCTGGGCGTGGCGGAGGGACTGGGTGCGGCCGGGGAACCGGACTTGGCGGAGGGGCTGGGCGTGGCCGAGGCGCTCGACGTGGCGGAGGGACTGGCCGTGGCGGAGGGGCTCGGGCGGGGGTCGTGGGGGCAGAGTACGGCAGGGTCTTTGAACCCGTAGCTCAGGCCCCAGTCCCTGTCGCAGCCGCCCCAGTAGGTCCTCACCCAGCCGCAGTAGGGTCCGCCGTAGCTGAAGCAACGGGGCACCGAGTCCTCCGAGTCCTCCGAGTCCGGATTCGTGGAGGGAGACCAGGATGATTCGGCTTCGCTCTGCGAGGTGCCGAGGGCGTTGACCGCGCGGACCTGCGTGGCATCGGAACTCTGGGACGTCCCGCCCGTGAAGAGGACGGCCAGGCCAAAGGCTGAGGCGGAAGCCGCCACGATTGAAGCGGCGAGAACGCGGCGGGTGGAGCGCATGGCTGGTCCTCTTGGCTGCGTGGTCTGTGGCACGTGGGAATGCACTCCGGGCACGGGCACCGCCGCTGTGAGCGCCGGAGTTAAACATATGGTCGGAAGACCTTTTCATCGCCGACGAAGCGCCAGTCAGGCGGCCTTGCTCCGGTTTTTCACTCGAAGAGGCTCGCCTCGACCCACGTGCCGCGACCGCGCGCAGATCTTCGCCCACGGGGGCCTCGGCCGGGCCCGGTGATCGGCGGACGACCGGCGATCGACACGGTCAGCGCAGGGAGCGGACCGCCGGGCTCGTGGCGACCAGGCCGGCGCAGGCCAGGACGGCGCTGCCGCAGACCAGGAACAGCGTGGTCGTGCCGTAGGGGAGCAGGGCGCCGGCGATCACGTAGGAGAACGGGTCGAACGCCACCGTGGCCAGCACGACGAGGCTGAGTACCCGGCCCAGCAGTTGCTCGGGCACCCGCTCCTGCAGAGTGGCCACGACCACCACTCCGAGGAACCCGGATCCGAGGCCGATGAGCGAGACGACCGCCGTCGCGGCGACGACATGGGTGACGGCGGCGAGTCCGGCCATGCCTGCGCCGATCGCCGCGACACCGCCGACCACGGTCCGGCCGCGCCGGGCGGGCGGCCGCCACCCGGCCATCAGTGATCCGGCCAGCGAGCCGGCACCGAAACCGGAGAGCACGACGCCCAGAGATCCCGCGCCGCCGAGGCGTTGATCGGCGAGCACCGCGCCGCCCACGAGCACGGGGCCCACGACCGCGATGTTGATCAGGGCGATGGCTGCCAGCATCCCTCGCACCAGCGGTTCGTGCCAGGCGTACCTCAAGCCCACGCCGAGGGCACGCGCACTGCTGAACTGCTCGCCGTCGACGGTGGCCGGACCGGCGTCGTCCCCGGCACCTCCGCCGCGTCGTACCACGCGGATCAGCGTGCTGAGGACGACGGCGGCCAACGCGGCCATCGCCACGATCCCACCGAGCGTCGCGGCGAAGCCGACTGCGGCGATGCATCCGGCGGCCACCGCCGGGCCGACCAGGTCGCCCCCCGACTCCGCGCCCTGCACCAGCCCGTTGACCCGGGAGAGCTTGTCGGTCGGCACGACGGCGGGTAGCAACGCCAGGGCCGCCGGGAAGTAGGCGGCGTCGGCGGCGCCGAGCAGCCCGCCGAGCAGCGCGACCGTCGTCAACGACGGTGAGGTGAAGGTGACCAGGGCGCCGAGGGCGAGCAGGACGGCGACCCGGAGCCAGGCGGCACTGGCCACGACACGGGCGGGACCGAGGCGGTCGACCAGTACTCCCGCAGGAGGCAGGAGCACCGCTCGCGGCAGCGCCACGGCCACGAGCACCAACCCCGTGGCGATTCCGGGTTCCGACAGGTCGAGCACGAAGAGCGTGAGCCAGACGATGAACAGGGCGTCGACCACGGCCGCCAGCCCTTGACCCACGATCAGGCGGCGCAGGTGCGAATCGCCGAGCGGTTCGCGCGGAAGGGGCGGGGCGGTCGGCTCCGTCGTCATCGGTGGCTCTCCGGGGCTCGGGTACGGGGCGTCAGCCATGGCGTGGCGGCGGCCCACCGGCGACGCCGGCGGGTCCGGCGCCGGGTGTCACTATGCGATGTGGGTGCCCCCGTCGACCGTCAGGGTGGTGCCGGTGATGTAGGACGCCGCGTCGGAGACGAGGAAGACCAGAGCCGCAGCGAGCTCCTCGGGACGCCCGATGCGGCCTGAGAGCACCCGCGGCATCATCGCCTCCAGGTAACCCTCGGCGTAGCCGTCGGTCATCGCGGAGGTGAAGAGGCCCGGCGCGAGGGCGTTCACGCGAATGCCCTTGCCGGGGGTCCACTGCTGGGCGAGATCGCGGGTGAGTCCGAGGATCCCGGCCTTCGACGCCGAGTAGGCGGCCTGCGGCAGCCCGCCCGTGACCAGGGCGAGGATGCTGGAGACGTTGACGATGGAACTGCCGGGCAGCATCACCGCGCCCGCGGCCTGGGCCATCCAGTAGGAGCCGTTCAGATTGATGTCGATGACCTCGCGGAACTGCTCCGGGGTCTCCTCCGCCGCGGGTTGCTCACTGCTGATCCCGGCGTTGTTGACGAGAATGTCCACCCGCCCGAATGCCCGTACGGCCGCGTCGACCAGCCTGCGGCAGTCCTCCGGCTCGGCGACGTCGGTGCGCACGGCGACGGCCCGGCGGCCGAGCTTCTCGACGGCCGCGCGCACGGTCTCCAGCCGCTCGGTGCGCCGCGCCCCGAGCACGACGTCGGCGCCGGCCTCCGCCACCGCGGTGGCGAAGGCGACGCCCAGCCCGGAGGAGGCGCCGGTGACCACGGCGACGCGACCGTCGAGCCGGAAGCGATCGAGGACGCTCATGGCTGCCCGACCTCCTGGGGAGCCTCGTGGGGAAGGGTCGTCCCGGCGGAGGTCACCGGTGCTCGGCGACGTAGTTCACCGCGTCGCCGACGGTCCTCAACCCCGTGACCCGGTCGTCCGGGATCTTCACCTCGAACCTGTCCTCGACCGCCACGGCGATCTCCATCATGGCCAGGGAGTCGACGTCGAGGTCGTCGGTGAACGACGTCTCGGCGCTCACCTCGGCGGAGTCGATGCCGAGGACCTCTTCGACGATCTCGGCAATGGCGTTGAGGATGTCGATGTTGTCCACCACGGGTTCCTTCCTCTGGGGATGGGGTCGGCGTCGGTCATCGGTCGGTGGGGCGAGCCTCGGTGCGGCGAGCGTCGGTGGGGACGTCAGAGCCCGAGGCGTCGTCGGTAGGCGAGGAGGGTGTGCAGGAAGCCGTCCATCTGCTCCTCGGTGTGGCCCGCGTGCGGGAACAGGCGCAGGAGCGCCTGGTTGCGCGAGACGGCCGGGTAGGAGAAGACGGGTACGAGGTAGCCGTCCTCGACGAACCACTCCCGCATCTGCAGGGCGGCGGCGTCGCTTCCGATCGGCACCGAGAGCATGTACGACTCGGTCGGCGTCGTCGCCGTGCCGGCCTCGTGCATCTGTCGGCGAAGGCGGGCGGCATGCGCCAGGTAGTCGTCGACGATCCCCGGATCGCCGGCGAGGACGCCGATCGTGCGGTCGGCGGCGTAAGCGGTCGGCGGCTGGATGGCGGCGGTGAACATCGAGGTGCCGGAGAGCAGTTCGAAGGCGTCGATGGCCGCCGCCGGCCCGGCGATCGCGCCGCCTTCCAGACCGATGGCCTTCGACAGTGACACCATGACGAAGTCGGCCCGCTCCCGGATCGCGGCGGCCTCCCGGGCGTAGGGACGGTTCTCGGGTCCGTAGACCATGAAGCCGTTCGCGTCGTCGATCATGCTGACGGCGCCGTGACGGTCGCACTCGTCGAGGATCTCCACGATCGGTCCCATGGTGCCGTCGGCCGAATAGATGCTCTCGGCGATCACCACGGTTTTGTGGGTGCGGACCCGCTCCAGGACGCGGGCCAGGTCGGAGACGTCGTTGTGCCGGAACGCGTGGACGTTGCGGCCGTAGCCGAGCCCCTGGAGGCCCTTCCAGATGCTCCAGTGGACGTCGCGGTCGACGACGAACACGGTGTCGTGGTTGCGCACCTCGATCCCGGCGTCGAAGTGCGCGGAACTGCTCATGGCGTGGACGAACCCGATGTTGGCCAGGAGCCCCGTGGCGAAGCTGATGGCTCGCTCCTTGCCGGTGTGACGGGCGATCGTCTCCTCCAGCACCTGGTGCGGGCGGCAGATCCCCTGGGTCATCCTGGATCCGCTGGTGCTCAGGCCGTGGGCGAGCGCCCCCTCCGCGAAATGACGCCGTACGGGGACGTGGCGCTCCAGATCGAGGAAGCTGATGCTGGCGAAGTTCACCAGCTCGCGGCCGTTGCGGACGATGGTCGGCCCGACGGGACCGTCCACCACCGGCGGGCGGTAGGCCGTGTCGTGGGTGTTCGCCTCGACGAAGGCGGCGAAGGCCCACGGGGCCAGGCGGTCCGCGGACGGGCCGGCGGTGCGGGACGCGGTCATGGCGAGGTTTCTCCTCCACGATGGGCGCGGGGCGGTGAGGGCTCCAGGGCTGTGGCGAGGTGGCCGAGCGAGGCCGTTCCGGCCAGTTCGTCCGACGCGATCCCGGTGAAGCCGAACCGGTGGAGCAGCGCCAGCAGACGGGGGACGGCGACCAGGGTGACGCCGTGGTCGGCGAGGCAACGGTTCATGTCCACCGCGTCAGGGCTGTCGGAGGAGCCGTCCGGCGGATCGCCGGGTGCGACAGCGGCCACGGCGGCGGCCAGCGCCCGTTCGGCGCCCGTCGCGGGCGGGCGCGACGGGACCCGCGGCGTTCCCGCGCCGGTGGTGGCGGTGCGGGACCGGTCGGACCCGGGGCCGGCCGGGGACAGGACGTAGCGGCCCGGGGCCGCGATGCCGGGCACTTCGTCGAGGTGGTCCAGGACGTGGCGGTGCAAGTCGTCGGGGGTGACACCGGGGGCGGTGCGAGCGCGTGCGACGAGGTGCGGTTCGCCTTCCCCCGCTGCGTCCCCGCTGGGCGCCACCGTCACGTCGAGCACTCCGGGGTGGCCGCGCAACACGGCCTCGACCCTGGCCGGGCACACCCATCCCTGCGGGGAGCGCCACCATCCGGCGGCGGCCGGTGTCGGCGGGCGCGCCGGAACCGGGCACTCGGCACCGTCGGCGAGCGCGCGCAGGAAGGCGCACAGACGGACGGGCAACGCCACGGCCTGCCCGGCGTCGAGCAGGTGGTCCCCGACGGTGACATCGAGGGTGACGACCCCCGCGTCGAGGCTGAGGTCGACGTACAGCGTGTCGCAGGGCTCGTCGGGTGCGCTACGGATCCAGGTTGCGGACCCGTCCGGCGGAGCGTACTGCGCGGGGACCAGGTACCCGGGGACCAGGTAGTCGCGCGGCCACGAGTAGCAGTTGTACTCGATGGTCGGTACGGTCACGACACCCCGGCGACGGTGCATCCGCGCCTCGGCGGCGACCAGTTCCGCGGGGCGCCACTGACCGTGCCGGTAGGCGGCGGAGGAGGCGGCGGCGACCGAGGCGACCACCTCGCCGAACGCCGCGCCCGGGCGGAGGTCGATCTGCACCGGAACCGTCAGGGCCCGGACGCCGACGCTGTTCCGCAGAGCGGCCCGGGCCCGGTTGGAGACGACCACGGACGCGAGGAACCGGTGCTCACCGGTGCGGGTGGCGACGTCGTGGGCCAGCGCCGCGAGCACGACGACCTCCGGACCGACCCGATGGCGCCGGGCGACGCGGTGGAGGTCGTCGTACGCACCCGCCGAGCGGTGCTGGAGGCGGTGGCGCCCAGCGCCGTCGTCGGTCCCGCCGAACGGGGCCAGCACACCGGTCGGGTTGCTCGCGAGCCGCGTGAGCCACTCGCGCTCCGCCGCGCGGGCGCGTTCCACGGGCTGGGCGGCGACCGTGTCGAGGGGATGCTGCACGCGTGCCTCCGCCGGTGCGCCGACGCCGCGCAGTTGGTCGTGCAGCTGGTTGATCAGCACCGCCAGCCCCCACCCGTCGATCACGACGTGATGGGCGGCCAGCAGGACCGCACGCGGCCTCCCCGCCTCCAGCAGCACCCTGGCGCGCCAGGGCGGGTTCCGCTCGGGATCGATCGGACGGGCGGCCAGCGCGGCGGTGGCGGCGTCCAGGGTGTCGGCATCGACGGCGCGGACGTCGACGTGGTCGACCGGCAGCGGCGCCCAGTCCGCACGGTGGACGTGTTGGACCGGGCGGAGCGGGTCGACCGTGGTGCGCAGCGCCTCATGGCGGGCGGTGAGGGCCGCGAGTGCCGCGTGGACGTCGGCGACGGTGGCCGGGGGCGGGACGTGGCAGTGGTCGGCGAGGGGCGTCGGGTTCACCCGCCGTGGTGCGGGAACGGTGCGCTCGAACCAGTGCCACTGCTGGACCCAGGTCAGCGGCCCGCTGCGGTTGACGGTGGCGGCGCTCGGGGGCGGCTCCGGGAGGCGGTTCACGGCCGGGCCCTCATACCGCTCGGACCACGAGAGCGGCATTGTGGCCGCCGAAGCCGAACGAGTTGCTGAGAGCGATCCGCATCCGCTCGTGGTGCTGCGCCCGGTGCGGCACGAAGTTGATGTCCGGGTCGATCGGGTCGTCGCAGTTGATGGTCGGCGGGACGTCACCCGTGCGCAGGACCTGGATCGAAGCCACCAGCTCGACCGCTCCGGCGGCACCGATCATGTGCCCGGTCATCGACTTGGTGGAGCTGACCGGGATCCGGGTGACACGGTCGCCCAGCACCGTGCGCAGGACGGCCGTCTCGGTGGCGTCGTTCAGCAGCGTTCCGGTGCCGTGCGCGTTGACGTAGTCCACGTCCGCCCCCGTGATGCCCGCGTCGCGCAGCGCCGCCTCGACGGCGAGGCACGCGCCGCGTCCCTGCGGGTGCGGGGCGGTCCAGTGATGAGCGTCGGAACTCGCTCCGTAACCCGCGAGTTCGGCCAAAGCCGTGGCCCCTCGCCGGTCGGCCACCTCGGCGGCCTCCAACACCACCACGGCGGCCCCCTCGCTCATCACGAACCCGTCGCGGTGCGCGTCGAACGGCCGGCACGCCGCGGTCGGGTCGTCGTTGCGCGTGGACAGCGCGCGGGCGTTGCCGCTGCCCGCGAGGTCGACGGTGGTGACGCAGGCGTCGGCGCCGCCGACCAGGACGACGTCGGCCTCCCCGTTGCCGATCATGCGCATCCCCGCGCCCACCGCGTCCGCGCCGCTGGCGCACGCCGTGCTCTGGGCCCGGCTGGGCCCCTGCGTGCCGAGACGCATGCTGATCTCGCAGGCGGCGCTGTCCATGGCGGTGGTGACCTGGGTGAACGGGCTGATGCCCCGGGGCCCTTTGTCGCGCAGCGTGTTGGCGGCGCGGTAGATCGACCCGACCGGGCCGTAGCCACTGCCGATGATCACGGCGACCCGCGGCGCCAGGCGGTCGTCGACGACGAGTCCGGCGTGCTCGCACGCCTCCAGTGCCGCGGCGAGGGCGTACTGCGCGTACGGGTCGGCGCGGCGGCTGACCGTCGGCGGCATGTAGCGGCCGGGTGTGAAGCCGCGCACCTGGCCGCCGATCCGGACTCCGAGACCGGTCACGTCGATCGCGTCCACGGTGGCGATGCCGCTGCGGCCGGCGAGCATCGCCGCCCAGGTCTCGCCGACACTGTGGCCGAGCGGCGTCACCGCCCCGTACCCGGTGACCACCACCTGGCGCCGGGGTCGGCTGGGCCCGGCGTCGCCCCGCTCTCCTGCGTTCGTCACTGGGGAACCACCTCGGCGTCGCGGATGCAGGGGAGGATGTCGTCGGGTGCGACGGGCACCATGAGCACGGCTGTGCCTCCCCGGGAGCAGAACCGCCGCGCGGCGAGAATCTCAGCGGTCAGCGCGGCCTTGTCGCGCAGCACTCGACAGTGGATGTCCGGCCCGTCCACCACGGGCGGCGGTGCGCCCGGACGGGTGAAGGGGTGGCGTTCGGCGTCGAGACCGAGGCGGGCGCGTTGGGCGTCCAGCCAGCCGTAGCCGCCGTTGCACAGCACCACGTACAGCACGCCGCCGTGGGCCGGAGCGGTGACGGCGATGTCCGCGCGGGCCGCGAGGAACGCTCCGTCTCCGATGAACGCGGTGACCTCGTGGTCCGGGGCGGCCCGTTTGACCCCGATGGCCGCGGCCGCGCCGAAGCCCAGGGGGGTCTGCTCCGACGGCACGACGGACCCGCCACCGACGTGGAAGGGGAAGCCGTAGGACCACATGTCCTGCAGCCCGTTCTCCTGGACGAGCACGCGGGGCTCGCCGGCGGTGGCATCGAGCGCGGCGAGCAGTTCGGCGATGCGGATCCCCGGGAGTGTCGCCGCGCGGACCAGTTCCGCCTCCGCCTCAAGTGACATGGCCTTGCGGGCGACGGCGATCCTGTTCGCCCACACCTCGGTCGCGGCCGCGCGCTCGGCCTCGCCGTCCTCCTCCAGCGCCCGCGACCAGCCGAGCACGGCGTGCCGGGCGTCCCCGAGCACCCGCGGGCCCGAGAACTCGGCCGACAGGCCGCCCGGGTCCACGTTGACCTGCACCACCGCGACCGGGGGCCACGGTGTTCCGCCTTCGACGACCGTCTCCTCCAGCCGTCCGGCGAGCGAGACCACCAGGTCGCAGGACGACCACAGTTCGCGGGCGGGGGCCGCGGCGTAGAGGCCCGCCACGCCGCAGAACAGCGGGTGGTGCTCGTCGACGGCACCGCGGCCGGACGCGGTGGTGAAGAGTGCCGCGCCGAGGCGTTCGGCGAAGCGCTCGACCACGCCACCGCCGTTGCGGTGCCGCATTCCGCCGCCCACCAGCACCACCGGACGCCGGCTCTCGCGGATCGCCGCCAGGGCCGGCCCCGGCGTCACGGGAACGGATTCGAGGACCAGTGGTTCGGGCAGCGTCGGCCACGCTCCGGTGACGAGGACCTCCGCCGTGCGGACGTCATCGGGTACCTCCAGGTACACGGGCCCGGACGGCGGCCCCACAGCCCGGGTCAGCGCCGTCACCGCCGCGGGGACGACCCGGTCCGGGTGCCCCACCCGGTGCGCCCACCGCACGAGCGGCGCTGTCACGGCGACCTGGTCGAGTTCCTGGAATCCGCCGCTGCCCCGGCGGCGTTCGGGCACGCCGGCGGCGAGCACGAGGACGGGTGCACCGGACTCCCGCGCTTCGAGCAGCCCCGTGGCCGCGTGGGTGACAGCCGGGCCCTTGCCCAGTGCGCATACGGCGATCCGGCCGGACTGCAGCGCGTAACCGGTCGCCATGTACATCGCGTTGCGCTGGTCACGGCACGGCACGAGGTCCAGGCCGGCGGCGTCGAGGGCGCGGAGCAACTCCAGATCGTCGCCGGGCAATCCGAAGCAGGTGTCCACCCCGTTCGCCACCAGCAAGTCGACGATTGCGGACCACGCGTCGGCGTACCGTTTGCTCACCTGGCTCACCTTGCTCACCTTGCTCACCTGGGTCACTCCCCACTCGCCGTGACGGGCGCAGCCGCCGGGAGGGTCTGCGCCACGGCCTGCGACATGAGCAGCGGTTCGGCGTGCCGCTCGCCGCCGTAGGAGATGTAGTTCGCCCGCATCCCGAATCCGCCGAACGGGCGGTTGCCGTCCTCGGCGTCGAGCAGCGTGTGGTCGACACAGGTCTGGTGACGCCTGGCCAGGACATCCACCGTCTGCGGATCGTTCCCGTAGACCATCGCTCCCAGCGCGCGTTCGCTGAAGTAGGGGTTCGACAGCCGTTCACGCAACAGCCTCGCGCTGGGGTAGGCCACGACGTTGAACACCGGGGCGAACATCTCCTCGAGGGGGATCTTGTCGTCGAAGCCCCAGAGCAGCACGGTCGGCTCGATCTTGCGGGACGGCAGGTCGATGCGCCCGCCGTGCCGGATGCGGCGGGCATGGTGCACCAGGTAGCCCGAGCAGTTCACCAGCGCCGAGTCGTAGAAGATCGGACCGTAGTCGGCGCCGGGGTCGCCGTTCTGCCCGAAACGCAGTGAAGCCAGTTCGGCGGACAACAGGTCGACGAATTCCTCGGTGCGGCCCTTAGGTGTGAACACGACGTCGGGACCGAAGCAGTCCTGTCCCGAGTTGTAGAGCCGGAGCCTCGTGACGTCGTGCACGGCGCGGGTGAGGTCGGCGTCGGGTGCGACCACGAAGGGATTGATGCCGTTACCGAAGAAGAGGAGGAGTTGGTCCTCCGCCAGCCCCTCGCGGACGGTCTCGGCATTGGTGTAATTGCCGGTGAAGACGATGAGGTCCGCTTCGCGTACCGGTCCCGTCACGAACTTG
The DNA here is from genome assembly GCF_044741445.1 of Kitasatospora sp. NPDC088160. Lineage (NCBI taxonomy): Bacteria > Bacillati > Actinomycetota > Actinomycetes > Kitasatosporales > Streptomycetaceae > Kitasatospora > Kitasatospora sp. NPDC088160. Next base: position 18,165 of record NZ_JBIUSS010000018.1, read on the forward strand.
CGCTGGCTGAGCTCGGAAAGGCTGATGGGCAGGCCGTGAACCGGTGCCAGCAGGTCGTGCAAGCGCCGCATCTGGCTTTTGATCTCGGAGGACGGCCGAAAGGTGATTCTTTCGCTGTAAAGGGATGCTATGAGCATGTAGAGCGCGTAGGAATGGAGCGGCATGTTGGAGGGCATGAAGACCGCGACCCGAGGCACGCGGCCGGGCCGGACGCGACGGATCTCCTCCTCCGCTCCGTCCAGGGTGGCGAGGAACGAGCGGATCTCCGCGCCGGCGGTGTGGTGGGGCGAGATCTCGGTGAGGATCCCCATCACCGCGTCCTCGTGGTCGGCCACGTACCGGCGCACTGCGCGCAGCGCGTCGACGCGGTCGGCGAAGGGGATGCGGTAGCCGCTCGCACCGCCGGCCGAGCCGGTGGTCGAGCCGGACGCGGTGACGTCGGTGGTCGTCCCGGGTGATGCGGACAGCGAGCTCATGGCGATCTTCTCCAGAACGGCCCGGTCGGGCTTTCCCGTGTTCGTGAGGGGCAGCGAGGGAAGCACGACGATCTGATCGGGCTGCTCGTAGCGGGCGAACACAGGGCGCAGCAGCCGTTTCCAGTGCGCAGGCTCGTGAGCGTCCGGGTCCGCGATCACGAACACCAGGCGGCAGCCCAGACGGGCGTCGGGGACCGCGACGACCTCCGTCTGCGCGCCGGCCGACTCGGCCAGCTTGGCGAGGTGGTCGGGATAGAGCGTGTGACCGTCGCGGTGCGCGGCGTGCTTGCGCCCGACCGGGAAGACGCGGCCGGCGTCGTCGATCAGGCCGATGTCGCCGGTGCGGTGAACGGGACTCGAAGCCGGAACGATCTCACCGTCAGTGCCGAGGTGGCCGGTCATCAGGCCGTCACTGCGGACGACGAGCTCGCCGAGCCGGCCGTGGGGAAGCGGCCTGCCGTGGTCGTCGTGGACTTCGACGACCACACCGGGCAGCGGCGTGCCGCATCCGACCGGATCGGTCGGGGGCGCCAGCGCGATGTTTCCGGCCTCGGTCGCTCCGTAGCCGTCGAGCAGGTGCCGGCCCGTGCGGGCGTGGAACCGGGCCGCCAGGTTGCTCCCCAGTGGCGCGCCGCCCACGCACCAGGCTCGTACCGTCCCCAGCGCGTTCACGAGGGCGGGGCGACGGTCGAGCAGGTTGAGCAGGCTGTAGTAGGTCGACGGGGCCCCGTCGACGATGGAGAGGCCGTGGTCCACGCCGACCGCGAGCGCACGGTCCAGGCGCGTGGTCGATCCGTAGACCACGAGCGTGCCTCCGCCCAGCCACCAGCAGAGGACCAGTGACAGACCGTACTGGTGGGAGTACGGCAGGATCGGCAGGAAGACGTCGTCAGGCCGGTACCCCATGCGTTCCGCACTGAGCGCGAGGTTGTCCAGGATCGAACGGCCGGAGCGGACGATGCCTTTGGGGCTGCCGGTCGTCCCCGACGACCAGGAGATCGCGGCGTCCTGACGCCGTGCCCAGCTCGCGACGTCGGGCACGGTCGCGGTGTTCGAAGCGGGGCGCGGCGCCGCGGTGCGGCCCGCACCGTCGCTGATTTCGAGCACCACGCGCGCCTGGGTGCGGATCTTCGATCGCTGTGACGGGGTGGCTCGATGATCGGCCAGGACCACCGAAGCGTCGAGGTGAATGAGCGCGAGCAGGGTGACGACCCATTCCGGGGAATTGGCCCCGCTCATCATCACCCGTGAACCGGGTTCGACGCCACGGCGTGCAAGAAGTTCGGTGGCGGCGAATACGCGGGCCACGATTTCGTCGGTCTCCCAGATGCGCCCGTCGGGCGAGATCAGTCTCCTGGAAACGGGCAACTTGTGCTCCTCAAAACCAGGTGGTTCAAATTGACTGTCCCATAACTGCGGAACGGTGTCGAGTGCTTCGACGAAATTCCGCTACCTGTGCAGGGTGATTGGGTGCGCAGTGACGAAAGAGGCATATGAGGAGCGAGATATTCTCAATATAAATAATTTCATATTGCTATTGAAGGTGAGGGTGGCCCCGCCACCCCGGCCCGCGCTCCGGACCGGCCCTGGCTCAGCCCAGGGCGTCCAGCAGGGCGGTGACGTAGGCGTCCAGCCGCTGCTCCACGGCTCGCGTCGTCAGCTCCGTCCGTCCAGCCTCCTGCCAGGGCTGCGCCACCGACCGTACTTCCTCCGAGCACGCCAGTCCGTCCCGCACCCGCCAGTACAGCCGCTCGCTCGCGGTCACGGCCAGCACCCCGCCGGCCTCCTCGTACGCCTCGGCGAACCGCTGACCCCACTCCGGGCCGTGCAGCAGCGCGAGATTGGTGGAGCAGTGCGCCACGTCGAGATCCGCCGGGCCCCAGGAGGCCGCCGCCCAGTCGACGACGCCGGTGATCCGCGCACCTGCCGGCCCTGGGGGCGGCACGTCGAACAGCACGTTGCCGGGTTGGAAGTCCCGGTGCAGGAACCGCCCTTCACCGGGCGGCGGGGGCCTGCGGATCACGTCGATCGCCGCGGCCCATGCCGCCGCGTCGGCGCCCTTCGGCACCACGACGGTGTCGGCGGTCGTCAACGCCACATAATCCCGGGGCCGTTCGGCGGGCCGCAGCGCGTGGATCGCCACGAGCTGACGGGCCAGCAGGGGGACGCGTTCCTCCACCCCCTCATCGTCGAGGACCGTCCGGCCCGCCAGATGCGTCATGAGGAGAGACGGATGCTCGCACTGTGCGGCGCTCGGATCAACCGCGACCAGCGCGGGAGCCGGCACGCCGGTCCCCGCCAGCAGGGCCAGGGCGCCGGCCTCCCTGTCCAGCCAGTCCTCGGCGCGTTCCACGGAGAACGGGTCGACGAAACTCCGCAGCACCAGGTCGCGGGTGCCTCCGTCCCGCGTGCCGATGGTCAGCCTCCGCATTTCGGCGGTGATGCCGCCGTGCAGCGCCTCGATTCCGACGATCCGTTCGCCGGCCTCCAGGTGCCGGCCCACCCAAGCCAGTGTCAACGGCCGCACGGCTGAGATCTCATGAGGGTCGGTCACCCTTCCACCTCATCATCCGGGCGGCAGCACGCGCAAAGGACTTCAGCGGTACGACGGTCAACGGTCAGCCGCAGGCCGCCGCGATGCCGCCGGACGGTGAGGTCCCCCGATCGCGGCGGTACCGCCCGTGCCGGCTTCCTGGCCTTCGACGATGGAAGTCAGGCCGTCGAGGAGCGTCTTGAGGCCGAATTCGAAGAGCGCGTCGAGACGCAGGTCGTAGCCGTCCTCGAAGGCTCCGACCGCCTTGGTGAAGGCCGGGAAGCGGCCGGATTCCACCAGTTCCTGGAGGGCGGGGGCGCGGCTGTCCATCCACTGGTCTTCCGACTGGCCCGTGGCGGCTTCGGCGTGCGCCTCCATCTCCAGGTGCACCGCCAGGCCCTGGACATGGCTGTAGAGCAGGACGTGGATGTCGAACAGTGTCGTGGGGTCGAGTCCGTGGCCGTCGAGGGCGCCCAGCACCCACTCGCCGTGGACCATCAGATTGGGTACGAGCAGCGGGCGCGTGAGGCAGCCGAGCTGGGCCAGCCACGGGTGCTGCCGGTACAGGCTCCACAGGGTCCGGGCGCCCAGCTCGATGCGGGTACGCCAATCCTCGGGGGCTTCCGCGGGGTAGGACTTCTCGCCGAACGCGGCGTCGGCCATGCGCAGGACGAGGTCTTCCTTGCTCGGGACGTACCGGTAGGTCGACATCGCCGCGACGCCGAGGCGGGCCGCGACGCCGCGCATGGAGAGCGCCGAGAGCCCTTCGGCGTCGGCGATCTCGATGGCGGTGCGGACGATCCGGTCGAGGCTCAGCTCCTGCTCCTGCGCCTGCTCGGAGTCCGGGGCGGGTGACGGGCGCCTGTGGGCCGGCACGGCGGGGGCGGTTCCGGCGACGACCGTGCCGACCCGGGGTCGGGCCTCGACAAGTCCCTCCAGGCGCAGGGTGGTCAGGGCCTTGGTGGCGGTGGCGAGCGCGACGCCCCATTCCCCGGCGATCTGCCGGGTCGAGGGAACCCGGTCCCCGGGAGCGAGTTCACCGTCCGCGATGCGCCGCCGGATCGCGGCGACGATGCGCAGATAGGGTGGATCACCGGCTGTGCCTGTGGCCTTCGTCACGACCTGCCGCCTTCCTCTCCTGTGCTAGTGCAGAGGGTAGCAGCGGCGATGTCGAACCGAAGGTGTCTGCCCTAGTACACGGCGTGCAGATGGCCGGTTGAACGGTCTACGCGTACGACGTACGTTCAGGGCGCGTACACCGTACAGAGCACTGGGGAGCTTCTCATGCAGACCGTACTCGTCTCCGGCGGCGGAATCGCCGGGCCCGTCCTCGCCTACTGGCTGCGCCGCCACGGCTTCGCGCCCACTGTCGTCGAACGCGCTCCAGGCCAACGCCCCGGCGGCCAGGCCGTGGACATCCGCGGTGTCGCGCTGGAAGTCGTGGAGCGGATGGGCCTGCTGGAGCAGGCGAGCCGCGTGCGGACCCGGATGCGCGGCATGTCGATCCTCGACCCCGACGGCCGCGAGGTCGGCCGCTCGACCGAGGCGACCTTCAGCAGCGGACGGCTCGACAGCGAAGACCTCGAGGTGCTGCGCGAGGACCTGGTGAGGATGGTGCACGAGCACACGCGCGCAGGCGTCGAGTACCTCTTCGGCGACAGCGTCACCGCGCTGGACGAGGACGAGACCGGCGTGCGCGTCGACTTCGCGCACGGACCGTCCCGCACCTTCGACCTCGTGGTCGGGGCCGACGGCCTGCACTCCACCGTACGGCGCCTGGCCTTCGGTCCGGAGGAGCACTTCGCCCACCACCTGGGCAGCTACCTCTCGGTGTTCAGCGCGGACAACTTCCTCGCCCTGGACGACTGGCAGGTGTGGCTGCGGGGCGGCGACACGGGTTTCGGCATCATGCCCGTACGCGACAACACCGAACTCAGGATCGCCTTCGGCTTCGAGTCCGCGCCCCTCGCCCACGACCTCCGCGGCGGGGGCGCCCTCCGGCAGCTCGTCGTGGACAAGCTCGCGTCGATGCGATGGGAAGGGACCCGCTTGGCCGAGGCCGCCCGGACGGCCCCCGACTTCTACTGCGACGCCATGGCCCAGATCCGCATGGACCCGTGGTCGCGGGGCCGGGTGACCCTGCTCGGAGACGCCGGCTACTGCCCTTCCCCCCTCTCGGGGCAGGGCACCAGCCTGGCCCTCGTGGGCGCCCACGTGCTGGCCGACTGCCTTGCCCGGGCCGGCGGCGACCACCGCACCGCGTATGCCCGCTACGAGCGGCGGATGCGCCCGTTCGTCACCCTCAACCAGGCCCTGGCCACCGAGAACCCCGGCGGACCCGCCTCGGAGGAATCCGTCGCGCACGCCAAGAACGCACTCTCGCTGGACGACTGAGCCCTGCCCTGGACGGGCACCGAAGCCGACAGGGGAGGGCTTGAAGCGGTGGCGAGGCCTGCCCGACGCAGGCGTCGGCCCCCTCTACCAGGAGGGGGCCTCTACTGCTCCTGCGACTTACACTCTCGTTCCTGACGCCTGCAATGCTTTCGAATGCCTTCGTTGGTGCCGTCCGTGCTCACTGGCCGGACGGAGCGTCGCGTACGACGCGGCGAGATGCTGTTCCGAGAGCGACCCCCGCCGGGGGCCTCCGTCCGTGCGCAGTCGGACCGGACGGTTTGTTTCGTTTCACCCGGGTGTGCTCGGGATGGGCCGCTCCTCCGGACGGGCGGTGACGCTCCCGAACTCCCTGCTTTCCGTGGGGCTCTCGCCCTACGCGGCTTCCAGGGGACAGCTCCAGCCTGCGCCTTGCCGGCCGCGGAGGCAACCCCAGCCGGGCCTTCACCGAAGGTGACGGCGGAGGAGCGCGGTGTCGCCGGGCCGCACGTGGCCGGGCAGTTGACCGGGCTTGCGCCTTCAGCCGGTGGGGGTGCCGACCTGGTCGCGTTCGAGCGCGGAGCGCAGCCGGCGGAGGGCCCGGGCGGCGGCTGCCGTCGTGGACTGGTCGAGGGCGCCTTCGACCAGTTCGCTCAGGCCCGCGGCGAAGGTCGCCTCGGCGGCGTCCAGGAGCTGTGAACCGTCGTCGGTCAGGGCCAGGAGCGAGGACCGGCGGTCCGCCGGATTGGCCTGGCGGACGACCCAGCCCTGCTTCTCCAGGCGGTCGACGCCCTTGCTGGTCGCGCCGGCTCCGATGGCGAACTCCGCGGCGAGGTCGGCGACTCGGGCCCCCGGGTGCTCGCGCAGGAACCGCAGGAACTCGAACTGCGAGGTCACGATCCCGTGCCGCTCGCGCAGGCGGTCGTTCAGCGCGTTGTACAGGCGCGTCTCGCAGCGGACGAGATCCGCGAAGAATCCTTGGAGGTCGGCGATGCCATCCGATGTATATTCCACGGCATATAGTGTAGAGGAAGTCATTCCATAGGAGGAGCGCAGATGAGCAAGGAACAGCTCGCCAAGATCGACGCGATGCTCCGCCGGCCCCGGCCGGAGGGCCGGCGCTCCGTCGAGGAGCTGCGCGCCGGGTTCAAGGCGCTGATGGACACGATGATCGTGCCGGACGACGTCCGCACCACTCAGGCCGCGCTCGGCGGCCGGCCCGCCCTGCACGTCACACCGGACAGCGGCGCGCGCCCGGGCACGATCCTGTACTTCCACGGTGGCGGCTTCGTCTTCGGCTCTCCCGAGACCGCGCTGTCGTTGACCGCGCAGCTCGTCTCGAGGACCGGGTTCGACGCGTACTCGGTGGACTACCGGCTGGCCCCCGAGCACCCGTTCCCGGCTGGTCTGGAAGACAACCTGAGCGCTTACCGCGCCCTCCTCGACAGCGGCCTGGACCCGTCCGCCATCGCGTTCGCCGGGGACTCCGCCGGCGGCGGTTACGCGGTCACCACCGCCCTCGCCGCCCGCGACGCGGGCCTGCCGCTGCCCGCCGCGATCGTGGCCTTCTCCCCGGGCCTGGACGCCACCCGGAGCGGGGAGAGCATGACGACCAAGGACGGCATCGACCCGATCTTCACCCGCGAGGCCGTGATGCACACCGGGGCCATGTACCTCGCCGGCCAGGACCCCGCGCAGCCCCTCCTCAGCCCGGCCCTCTTCGCCGACCTGACCGGCTTCCCCCCGCTCCTCATCCAGGTGGGCGCCAACGAGATCCTCCTCGACGACTCCACCCGCCTCGCCGCCCGCGCCCGCGACGCCGGAGTCGACGTCATCCTCGACATCACCGCCGACGCCCCCCACGTCTTCCAGGCCTTCGCGGGCGGCCCCCTCGACGAAGCCGACCAGGCACTCGACCGCGCCGCCCTCTTCCTCGCCCAGCGCATCCCCGCTCCCTGACGCTCCGCGCCCTCACCGGCCGCCGGGCCGCTGGCGTGGCCAGGTGATCGTTCAGGCCGGTGCCTGCGGTCCGGCGGCTGCTCGTCGCCGGGGCGACCAGTTCAGCAGCCGGGCCGGGTTCACGGTGACGGCGGCGCGCAGGACCGACGGGTCGAGGTGCGCGGCCGGCCAGGCGAGGCACTCGGCGAACGCCCTGTTGCATTCGTGGCGGGTCCAGGGCCAGTCGCTGCCCCACAGCAGGCGCTGGTGGCCCGCTTCCTCCAGTACGCGCCGCAGCATGAGGCCCGCCGCGCCGGGGGCGCAGCGGTAGGGCGCGGAGGCCTTGATCCACACGTGGTCGCGCGTGGCCAGATCCAGTACCGCGCGGTCGGCGCCCTCGGACGCGCCCGGCAGACCGAGGTGATCGATCACCACGGGGGACGGCCAGCTGCGGAGGGCGGGCGCGATCGCCGCCCACTGTTCGCCCGCCGCGTGCACCTCCAGGTGCTGCCCGCGCCCGGCCAGCAGTGCGGCCACCTGCCGCCAGTGCGGCCCGGCCAGGTCGGGCACCCGCTGGCCGATCAGGTTGAGGCGGATGCCCGCGACGCCGTCGAGGGCGAGCGGGGCGAGCGCGTCCGGACGGCAGGGGTGGTCGTGGTCCAGCACGATGACGGCGCGGAACCTGGCGGGGTGCCGGGCCAGGCAGCCGAGCAGGAACTCGTTGCGCGATCCCAGGAAGCTCGGCTGGACGAGGACCGCGCCGCCGATGCCGTGCCGGTCGAGCAGCGCCAGGTACGTCGCCGGGAGGGCGTCGTAGTCCGGCACGTAGCGGGGGCGGTCGGCCCTGGGCAGGCCGCGGTGGAACACGTGGGCGTGGGTGTCCACCGACTCGGCCGATTCGCAGATCACCCGTCGATGGTAGGTCCGGGGGGCCCAGGACCGGGGGCCTCTGGACCTTCACCTGACCGACTGTCATATTGGCCCTCACCCTCGCCGCCTACTCGGTGCTGGTCGCCGTCCTGCCGCAGGCCTGGGCGTGGCGGGCGATGTTCTGGCTCGGCGTGCTGCCCGCCCTGCTGGTGCTCGCCCTCCGCCGCGGGATCGCCGACCCCACGGCCGACCAGCGGCGGCGGGAGAAGGCCTCGCCGACGGAGATCTTCCGCCCCGGCCTGCTGAGGGTCACCGTCTTCGGCGCGCTGCTCGGGCTCGGCAGCCACGGCGGCTACTACGCCCTCACCACCTTCCTGCCCACCTACCTCCACACCACCCGGCACCTGTCGGTGATGGGCAGCAGCGGGCACCTCGCGGTCTTCATCGCCGGCTCGTTCCTCGGCTACCTCGCATCCGGGTGGCTCTCCGACCGGATCGGCCGCCGCCGCAACGTCGTCCTCTTCGCCCTGTGCTGCCTCGTGACCCTCGTTCCCTACCTGCTGCTGCCACTCGGCGATCTCGGCACCCTCATCGCGGGCGCGCCGCTCGGGTTCTTCTCGGCCGGCATCCCCGGCGGACTGGGCGCCCTGTTCGCGGAGTTGTACCCCACCCGCGTCCGGGGTGCCGGGCAGGGCTTCTGCTACAACCTGGGCCGCATCGTCAGCGCCGCTTTCCCCGCCCTCGTCGGCTACCTCTCCGGACGCCTCGGACTCGCGGCGAGCATCGCCCTCTTCGCGGGGCTCGCCTACGCACTGGCGGCCATCGCCGCCACCTGCCTCCCCGAGACTCGAGACCGCGAACTGCCCCATGACCCGGCTCCCGTGGCCTATCCAGAGCGAACCGCCAAGCTCCCCAGGTAGGGGGCGGGCTGCGCGGACGCTCGGGAGCGTCCGCGCGGCCCAGGGGTGGGGCAGCGTGAGCCTGCGGATCCTGACCTGACCGGCTCTGCCGTCGCGCCCCTTCCGGGGGGAACGCCTCACGACATTCAACCGGCCGAGGTCGCGCCGGCACCGACCTGGTGGACGTAGGTGGTCACAGTGTCAGGAGGCCTCCTCGACGGTGTCGGAGAGGCGGTGGGCGGTGGAGGTGTCGACGCCGAGGGCGGCGAGCAGGTCGAGGACGACGGTGAGGGGTGGGGCTCCGGCCAGGCGAGCGGCTGCAAGGTGGGTGGGGAGGCGGTCGGCGGCGATCAGGGCTGTCCACTGGGTGGCGGAGAGGGCGAGGTAGTGCAGGCCGGGGGGATCGGCCAGCAACGCCAAGTCCGCGGTGGGGCAACGGGACAGGTCGAGGGAACGCAGTCCGGGGAGGGTGCGCAGCGGGGCGAGGTCGACGGGTGACGGGACGTCATTGAGGTGGATCGCCTGGACGCCCGGCGCGAGCCGTTCGTCCAGGGCTGAGGCCACCAGCTGGCGCGAGTCGTCCCCGGACTGCTGCGGGGCGTGCGGATCGGGCTGGCCCAGGATCTGGCCGAGCCAGGCGGTGACGGAGGAGGCGACGTAGCGCGGGCCGCCGTTGTCCGGAAGAAGGAGCCCGGACGGCTCGGCACCACGTACCCGCCGCCGGACAGGCCGACGCTCCCTCGGCTCCCGTGCCCGCGCGGCACGCACTTCGTCCAGCCCTCCGGCGCCTGTGCGACGACCTCCGCCGTGATCTGCCGCGCCGCCTGTTCCACCGTCAGGTCCACACCCACCCTTTTCGTCCCACTGTTCGGACGATCATGTCAGCAGGGTGTGACAGAGCGACCGGCAGTCGGCGCCGACGAGCCGCTTGCCGTCTCCGATCTCGTCAACGCCAACCCGGCCGACCTTCTCGGTCACGGCGCGGGCGTTTTGCGTCGGACGTCTGGGCGAACCCGTACCCGGGACCCACCGCGGCCACCAGCTGGCGTGCGGGTTCCGGCTCCTCGGCGCTCAGGATTCCGGGAACCCGCGCGTGTTACCGCGAACCGGAGCGATGCCCGCCATGGGTCACGCGGGTCACGCGGGTGACGCGGTGACCTTGGCGACGAAGCCGGCGACGTTGGCCACGGTGCGCCGGATCTTCTCCTCGACGGTGAGCGACTCGTGCAGCCGGGTACCGGTCTCCCGCTTGCCGCGCACGTAGAGCGAGCAGGCGAGGTCGCTGCACATGTAGGCGCCGACGGAGTTGCCCTGCTTGCCGGCCTTCCCGGCCAGGGGTGCGACCAGCAGCGAGACGCCCCCGGTGTGGGTGGTCACGCAGAGCGAACAGATGCTGCGGCGGGCCTGCCAGGAGGCGGCACCGGAGGAGCGCAGCGCGACCGCCACCGCGCGGCCGTCCGACTCGGCCGCGAGGTAGGCGCGATCGGGCGCCTGCGGGTCGCGCCACCCGAGGAAGTCCAGGTCGTCCCAGGGCTGTTCGGCCAGGTCGCGGGGGATGTGCAGTCGCTTCGCCTCGCCCTTGGTGCAGTTCACGAAGGCGGCACGGATCTCTTGGTCGGTCAACGGCTTCATAGGAGCCAACGTAAATTACCTAGGACTATTAGGCAAATGTATAATGGCCTCAGTCGATCGGAGGGAAGGCCATGGCGCGCGTAGGACTGAACGCGGAACGACTCACCCGGGCGGGAGCGGAACTGGCCGACGAGGTCGGCTTCGACAAGGTCACGGTCTCGGCGCTGGCACGACACTTCGGCGTCAAGGACGCGAGCCTGTACTCGCACGTCAAGAACTCCCAGGACCTCAAGACCAGAATCGCCCTGCTCGCACTCGAGGAACTCGCCGACCGGGTCGCCGCCGCCCTGGCCGGACGCGCCGGCAAGGACGCCCTGGCCGCCTTCGCCAACGCCTACCGCGACTACGCCCGCGAACACCCCGGTCGCTACGCCGCCGCGCAGCTCGAACTCGACCCCGAGACCGCGCGCGCCAGCGCCGGCGTCCGGCACTCGCAGATGACGCGCGCGATCCTGCGCGGCTACGACCTCGCGGAACCCGACGAGACCGACGCCGTCCGGCTGCTCGGCAGCACCTTCCACGGTTACGTGGCCCTGGAACGGGCCGGGAGCTTCCAGCACACCCCGCGCGGCACGGAGGACACCTGGGCGCGCATCCTCGACGCCCTCGACGCACTGCTGCGCAACTGGCCGGCGGCCTGACCGCCCGCTCGCAGGCCGCCTGCGCCCCGGGGCGGCCGGTAGGAGGCCATCACCGCGAGGCGGGTGAGCCGGAGTCCGCCCCGGGCCCGGCGGCAGGTGGCCGGCGGTCGGCGCCGGTGTCGGCGTCGGCGTCGGCGTCGGCGGCGCGGCCACACCGGCCCTCTGACGGGGTGACCCCAACCACCCCGAAGAACTCAATGGCGGGCGTCCGCTCCCGGGCCCCTCACCATGGAGCCATGACCGGATCACCGCACACCACACTCGTTCTCGGCGGCACCGGCCGCACCACCGGTTGCATGCCGACCGCGTTCCGGGAGTTCGCGCAGCGCAACGCCCACGCCTGGACCGCAAAGGCGGGTGCGTGACCATGACCATCGGGAACCTCGAGGACTTCGCGGCGCTGGACCCGTTCTTCCGGATCATCCAGGAAGGCCTCGCCGGTCTGGTCGACGGCGGCCACTTCTTCGACCTCCTGGCCGAGGACGTCGTCGTCGAGTACGTGGTCTCCGTCCCCGGCTACCCGCGCCGAGTCCAGGGCCGCCAGGCGGTCGCCGACCTGTACCGGGGCTACGGCGACGCGATGGTCCTGACCGGCGCGGACGAACTGGCCGTCCACCGGGACCCCGACACGTCCGTGGTCGTCCTGGAGTACGCCGTGCACGGGCACGCCGTCCACACCGGGCTCCGCTACGACAACCACTTCGTCTCAGTGATCACCGTCAAGGACCGCCGGGTGACGCACTGGCGCGACTACCTCGACCCCGTCGCCGTCTTCCGCGCCCTCGGATGGCCGTCCGATCGCCACTGACGGAGCGAGCCGCGGTCGCGCACGGGTGACACTGCCACGGCCGTGTCCCGGGCCGACCCGGCCGCCCGGGCCCGAGGCCAGCACCCGTCCCGAGTCCTGGCCTGTCGCGACGGGCACGGAGCGGCCGCGCGGTAGACATGGAGACCATGGAGCGCGCGCGAGACGACGTCTCGGACCCGGACCGGGCCATGCCGAGGCCCGGTCGCCCCCGGGCCTGGGCTGGACTCTGGTACCCGGGCCGTGTGCGGCGGCGGGAGGAAGGTGGTCCGTGAACGTCGTGTTGAGCGAGGTGACGCCGCTCGCCCTGGCCATCGCGCTGTCGCCGCTGCCGATCGTTCCGGCGCTCTTCCTGCTGTTCACTCCCCGGCCCAGGGCGACGGGCGGAGCCTTCCTGGCCGGGTGGGCGGCCGGGATCCTCGTGGTGGCGTCGGTGTCCACGGCCCTCGCGGCCGTCATCGAGACCCGCGAGGAGACGCCCACCTGGGCGTCCTGGACGAAGGCCGGCCTCGGCGTGGTCCTCCTCCTGCTCGCCGGGCGGCAGTGGCGCTCCGGCTCCAAGACGGGGACCCCGGCCTGGATGCGGAGCCTCACGGATGCCACGCCGGCCAAGGCCCTGCGGCTGGGCCTTCTGCTGTCGGCAGCCAACCCGAAGAACATCCTGCTGTCCGCGGCGGCGGGGCTGACCATCGGCTCCGCCGAACTGGGTCCGTCCCGTGGCGTCACCGCCGTGGCGGTGTTCACCGCGATCGCCGTTTCCACCGTCGGGCTTCCCCTGCTGCTCCACATCCGCGGCGGGGGAGCGGGTCCTCACTCCGCTGGGCAGGGCCAGGACGTGGTTGGAGACCCACAACAGCGCCGTCACCGCCCTGGTCCTGGCCGTGATCGGCGTGCTCCTCGTCGTCGAGGGTGTCACCGGACTGTGACCGGTACGAGGACCGCCTCCGCCGCGGCTGCCTCTCGGACCGTACGGCCCGGCCCTCCCGGCCGTCGCACGATGCGGCAGGAGGGCTGAGGCCGTGAGCGCGCGAGGCTAGAAGAACGTGGGCCGGCGCGGGACGTAGGGCTCTTCGAGGGAGTCGGTCTCCTCGGCGGTGAGCGTCAGGTCGAGCGCGGCGACGGCGTCGGCGAGGTGGTGCGGCTTGGTCGCGCCCACGATCGGGGCGGAGACCACCGGGTTCTTCAACACCCAGGCCATCGCGACCTGTGCCATCGACACACCGCGGGCCAGGGCGATGCGCTGGACAGCCTCGACGACGGCCCGGTCGCTGTCCAGGAAGATCGGCCGGTCCTGCTGGTCGACTGTCCGGTTGAGCTCCGCACGTGGCGTGGAGCGTTCGCCCCAGGGCCGGGTGACCAGCCCCCCGCCCAGGGGGCTCCACGGAATGCTTCCCACGCCCTGGTCGGCGAGCAGGCCGAACATCTCGCGCTCCTCCTCGCGGTGGATCAGGCTGTACTGGTCCTGCATGGAGACGAACCGGGTCCACCCGCGGGCCTGCGCGGCATGCTGCATCTTGGCGAACTGCCAGGCCCACATCGACGAGGCACCGATGTAGCGGGCCTTGCCCGCCTTGACCACATCGTGCAGCGCCTCCATCGTCTCCTCGACCGGCGTCTGCGGGTCGAAGCGGTGGATCTGGTAGACGTCGACGTAGTCGGTGTCCAGGCGCCGCAGCGAAGCGTCGATCTGTTCCATGACGGCCTTGCGGGACAGCCCCGACCCGCCCGGTCCCTGGTGCATCGGCGCCCACAGCTTGGTGGCCACGACGATGTCCTCACGCCGGGTGTACTTGCGCAGCGCCCGCCCGACGACCTCCTCCGAGGTGCCCAGACCGTAGATGTTCGCGGTGTCCCAGAACGTGATGCCGAGTTCGACGGCCTGGCGGAAGACCGGCTCGGCCGCGTCGTCGTCGAGCGCCCAGGTCGTCCTCCTGGCCGGGTCGCCGAAGCTCATACAGCCCAGGGCGATCCGGCTGATCCTGAGCCCCGACGTTCCCAAACGCGTGTACTCCATGGCGTACTCCTCTTCCTCGGTGACGTGGACGTGTGTACCTGCTCCGAAAGGCCGCCGCGCTCACTCCCCCCCCACCGTGAACTCACCCTCGGCTACGAGGCCCTGGAACTCGCCGCGACACCGGACTGACCCTCATGGCCTACGGCGCCGAACCCGCCATACCCGCGTGCGACGCCCTGAACCTGCTGGCCGGCTGGGCCGCGACGATGGATCGGGACCATGATCTCCGGCTCGGAAGCTCATCCCTCTCCCACCCCGCGGCCCGGCACCTCCGCCTGACCTCGCGCTCTCATCGCGCGTCCTCCCCGGCGACTGGTCAAGGGCGATCGTCGGCATTCATGGGGTCTGCTCTGTCGTGGGAGGGCCGGAGCGGCCGGCGGCCCTCGCGAGCGGTCAGGTGTCCGGGACGACGGCGACCGGGCAGCGGACGTGGTGGATCGCGGCGTGCGCCACCGGGCCGAGGTGGGCGCCGAGAGGCATCCGCCGGACGTGGCGGCCGAGGACGACCAGCCGGGCCGTCTCCGACGCTTCCACCAGGACGATGGCGGCGTTGCCCCGGACGAGCTCGGACGTCACGGTCACCTGGGGGTAGCGGGCCAGCCAGAGGGCCAGGGCGTCGGCGAACCGCTTCCGCTCGGAGGCGGACAGCTCCTTCTCCAGCCCTCCGATGGCGTCGAACGCCATGTGCTCGCTGCCGGCCGGCGGCGCCCAGACGTGGACGATCCGCAGGGGTGCCGAGCGGTGGGCGGCCGCCTCGAAGGCGAACGCGAGGACGTCGTCCGGCGGATGCGCGAGGTCGATGCCCACCAGGACGGGGTCGGTGGCGGCGTCCCGCTCGCCCTCACCGGCCCGGACCAGCACCACCGGGCAGGTGGCCCGGCGCAGCACCTCCTGGCTCACCGAGCCGACCAGGAAGCCGCGCACGGGCCCCAGCCCCCGGGAGCCGAGCACGAGCACGCTGGAGGTCCGGCCGGCGGTCTCCAGCGCCTTGGCCGGGTCGTCGGGGACCTGGCGGGAGGAGACCTGGAGGCCGGCGTGCGTGGCGCGCAGCTCCGCCTCGCGGGCGGCCAGGGCGTCCCGGCTGCGGTTGTACACCTCGTTGGTGCCGACCGAGTCCCGCTTGGGCCAGGGCCAGGCCTGGAGGAGTTCGAGGGCGAGCCCGCGGCGCAGCGCCTCCCGGGCGGCCCACGCGGTGGCGGCGTGGCTCTCCGGCGAACCGTCGAAGCCCGCGACGACGGGACCGTTCACGGTGACGGGACCGTTCACGGCGACCTCCCAGGGGTCGGGTCCGGGCCGGTCGGGCCCGCAGCGAGTCGAGGGCGGCGGCGACCGTTCGACCGCCTGCCGGAAGGGGCGGTCGAGCCGGACGCCGCGACCGTGGTCCATGCCGCGTCCCGCAGGTCGTACGTGGCCCGGGCACCCCGGCCAGTATCGGCGGGAGCCGCTGCCGGCGCCTCCCGGCGCAGGGCCGCGCCCCGGGCGGTCCGGCCCCGGCTCGGCGGATCGGCCTGGGAACGTGGGTGGTCAGAGCACCGGTCAGGCGCGCGGGGCGGTGTGCAGGACGGCGAACAGGCCCCGTGCGCGCGTGCCGTCGGGCAGCTGCCAGAGGCCGCCGAGGTGGCCGGCCGTCTCCGGGGCCGGGAGGGCCGCGTCGTCCGCGGCGGGGTGCAGCACCCGGTGCAGGCGCAGGGTCGCGCCCCGGGGTGCCGACAGCTCGGTGCCCTCCTGGTCGTCGTCGACGGCGGTGGGGCTCAGGGGAGTGTCGCCGCGGTAGGAGCGGGTGACCTCCAGGTCGGGGGTGTCGCTGATGTTCTGGTCCTGGGCTTGGACCCGGCCCTCGATCAGGGCCGACAACTGGGCGACCAGCACCGGGTCGTGGCAGCCGTCGTAGGCCCAGCGCCGCCCCAGCTCGCCGTGCTCCATGGTGCCGACGAGCGCGTGCTCCGCTCCGTCGAGCGGGGCGCCGCGGTAGGTGAGCGGGACGAAGTAGGTGGCGGGGGCTGGGCCCGAGGTGTCGGTGACCACCATGAACTCGATCCCGACCTCGCCCTGCGGGTCGTCCAGCCGGAAGCCGCCGGCCTTGGCCAGGTCCGGGGCTCCCGCGCCGCCGCGGTACCAGGGGCGGGAGGGGAGCCAGGAGGCGAGCAGTTCCAGCTTGCTCGGCTGGAGGGTGGTCTGGTGGATGACGGACATGCCGGGGGTCTCCTCCGTTGTGCGAATGCGATGGTCATACCCTCCCACCCATGCGGGGCTGACGGGCGGGCAGGTTCCGCTGCGACGTTCGTTGCCGTTCCGGCCCGGTCCTGGTCCTGGTCCTGGCCCAACTCGCCTCCCCGTCCTCCGCCGTCCACCGGCGGGTCTCCCGCCCGGCACCCGCGCGGCCGTCGGGCGGTAGGGCGTACCGGCACCAACTCGCCAGTCTGGCTGGAAAGATGGTTTCGGGTCGGCCGAACTTGCGATCTTTCGGACAAGCAGGCGATCAAGGTCTTGATCTGCTGAGGGGTCACCCTTAGATTGCAGTGCAATGTCACACTGAACCGACCGACACGGCGTGCCTGGGGGACCGGTGCCGGACACTGCACAGCAAGTACCGCACCAGAGCGCCGACAAGCTGCCCCGGGTGTTCTACCGGCTGGCACTGGGCGACGCCCTGTCCACGTACGGGAGCCAGCTCGACCTGGTGGCGCTCAGCCTGTTCGCCTACGAGGCGGCCGGGAACGCGCTCGGCACGGCCGGGTACCTGATCATCCGGCTGGCCGGCGGCCTCGTCGGCGGCCTGGTCTCCGGGCGGCTGGTGGCCCGGACCGACCGGCGGCGGCTGATGACGGGTTGCGCGCTGGCCCAGGCGCTGGCCCTGGTCGTGGTGGCCCTCGCGCCGGTCCCGGCACGCATCCCGGTGCTCTACTCGCTCGCGCTGGTCTTCGGCGGCGCGGCCGCGGTGTGCGCCGTCGCGCTGCGGACCAGCATCCCGGAGATGGTCGGCTCCGAACGCAGGGCCCGTGCCAACAGCCTGATGGCCAGCTGCCGTTCGGCCGCTATGGTGCTCGGCTTCGCCTCCGCCGGCGTGGTGGTGGCCTGGGCCGGGTTCCGCGCGGCGCTGCTCATCGACGCGTCCAGCTTCCTGGTGTTCGCTGCGGTGGTGCTCCGGCTGCCGCTGCGCACCCGGGCCGAGCCCGCCGAGCAGCCCGCCACAGAACCGGCTGATCCCGCCGGTCCCGCCGCGGGGGCGAAGCGGCGCGGGAGCCGGTGGCAGGCGCTGATCGTCCTGCGGGCCGCCCCGGTGGTCGGCGCGATGGCGGCGATCCGGCTGCTGGACGCCTTCGGCTCGGCCGCGCACAACATCAGCCTGCCGGTCTTCGCCAACCAGCACTCTCCCGGCAACCCGGCCGCGCTGCTGGGCATGTTCTGGGCCACCTGGGCGGTCGGCAACCTCGGCGCCCAGCAACTGGTCTCCCGGCTCCTGCTGCGCCGGGGCATCGAACCGGGCGAGCGCGCCTTCGCCCTGGGCACCTGTCTGATGTCCGGCTGTTTCATCCTGGTCTTCACCGGACTGCCGACCCCGCTGTTCCTGCTGGCGGCGGTCGGTGCCGGGCTCGGCGACGGCTTCACCGAGATCTCGTACACCACCCGGATCCAGGCCCTCGCCGACGAACGGCGCGGCCAGGCCTTCGGGTTGCTGACCTCCGCCGAGAACGTCGGCATGGGCACCGGGATGCTGCTGAGCGGATCGCTGCTGGCGCTGCTCAGCCCGCTGACCGTGGTCGGCGTCTCGCACGCCGTCCCGATCGTGCTGGCGCTCGGCTTCCTGGTCGTGGTCGCCCGGTCCCGCAAACGCTGAACCCTCCACCCCGCCGCAGTCACCCCACCGCACCCCACCACAAGCACCGCGCCACCGGATCCGCCGGCGCCACCGCGCCGCAGGCACCAGCCCGATCCGCTCACCCGCCGTACCCCGGGGCGGTCCGTACCCGCGCGCCCCGGCACCGATCCGAAAGGTGCCGTACCTGATGAGCTCCACCGGTCCCGACCGCGCCCGGCTGCGTGCCCTGGAGGCCCGGCTGCTGCTGCGTCCCGAGGTCGCCGACTGCGCGCTGCTGCCGGTCGAGCGCGCCGACGGCCGCCGCGGGCTGCTGGCCTACCTGGTGCCCGCCGCCGACACCGACACCGCCGCGCTGCGCCGCCGGGCCGCCGCTGCCCTGCTGGACGCCGACCCGAGCGCCGAGGTGCACCTCCTGGACGGCATCGTCCGCACCCCGCAGGGCGAGCCCGACCGCGCCGCACTGGCGGCCGCCGCCGCCCGGCCACCCGCCGAGCCCGGGCCCGCCCTGCGCCACCTGCGCGAACTCACCGCGCACTGGCGTCCGTTCGGCGACACCGGGACGACGACGGGCCCCGCCCCGGACGGCCCGACGGCCGCCCCCGAGGGCGCCGGGACCGAGGCGGTCGGCGCCCCGCTGCCCGACCCGGCGCCGGACGCGCCCCGGACGCTGCCCGAGGCGCTGCTGCGCGCCGCCGAGCGGCACCCCGGGCGCGGCCTGCACCTGGTCCGGGCCGACGGCGGGGCGACCCGGCTGACCTACCGCCGACTGCTGGAGCAGGCCCGGGAGACCCTCGCCCTGCTGACCTCCGCCGGGCTGCGGGCGGGCGACCGGGTGATCCTTCAAGTCCCCGACCCGGAACGCTACTTCCCCACCCTGTGGGCCTGCCTGCTGGGCGGGGTGCAGCCGGTCACGGTGGCCCGCCCGCCAGCCTACGACGAGCGCAATCCCGTGCTGGAGAAGCTCTGGCACGCCTGGCAGACCCTGGAGGAGCCGCCGGTACTCGCCTGCGGCCCGGCCGTGGCGGGCCTGGCACGGCTCGGGGAGCTCTACCCGGCGCCCGGGCTGCGGGTCATCGCGGTCGACCACCGGCCCGCCGATACCGGTGCCGCCACCGTCACCGGCGCCGCGCTCGACACCATCGGCGTGCCAGGCGCCGAGCACGCCCCGGACCCCGGCGACGTCGCGATCCTCCAGCTGTCCTCCGGCAGCACCGGCCGGTCCAAGGCGGTGCAGATCACCCACCGCGGCATCCTGGAGTACGTGGCCGGCGCCGCCTCCCAGGGCAGCTCGCCCGAGGACGTCACCGTCAACTGGCTGCCGCTGGACCACGTCGCCGGGCTGCTGATGTTCCACCTGCGGGACGTTGCGCTGGCCGCCGACCAGGTGCAGGTGCCCACCGAACTGGTGCTCGCCGACCCGCTGGTCTGGCTGGACACGCTGGAGCGCTACCGGGGCGCCCACTCCTGGTCGCCCAACTTCGGCTTCCGGCTGGTCGCCGAGGCGGTCCGGGCCGCTGGCCCCGGCCGGCACTGGGACCTCTCCGCGCTCAAGTCGCTGATCAACGCCGGGGAGCAGTGCACCGAGGCGGTGCTGGACGAATTCCTCGCCGCCACCGGGCCGTTCGGCGTTCGCGCGGACCACATCCTGCTCGGCTGGGGCATGGCCGAGACCTGCACCGTGATCACCTACAAGCGCTACCACGAGGACGGCGCCCGCCGCCTGGTGCGCACCGACTCGCTGACCGGACGGCTGGAGCCCACCGACCCCGCCTCGCGCGAGCGCGGCACCGGCTTCCTCAGCATGGGGCGTCCCGCGCCCGGCACCCGGATGCGGGTGGCGGGCGAGGACGGCCGGGCCCTGCCCGAGCACTGGGTCGGCCGGCTCCAGGTCAACTCCGGCCGGGTGACCCCCGGTTACCTGAACAACCCGGCCGCCGACCGGGAGTCCTTCGTCGGCGACGGCTGGTTCGACACCGGAGACCTGGCCTTCCTGGCCGACGGGGAGGTGGTGCTCACCGGCCGTCGCAAGGAGATCATCATCGTCAACGGGGTGCACTACTTCTGCCACGAGCTGGAGGACGTGGTCGCCTCGGTGGCGGGGGTGCGCTCCGGGCACGTCGCCGCCTTCGGGGTCCCGGACGACCGCACCGGCACCGAGCAACTGGTGGTCGCCTACGTGCCGAACGACCAGGACGCCCCCGCACCGCCCGTGGCCGCCGAGGTCCGGCGGCTGCTGGCCGCCCGCCGACAGCCCGCCCCCGCCCTGGTGCTGCCGGTGCCGCCGTCGGAGTTCCCGCGCACCACCAGCGGCAAGATCCAGCGCACCGCGCTGCGCCGACGGCTGCTCGACGGCGAACTCGACGAGCACATCGTGGCCCTGGACCTGGCGGAGGCCAACTCCCGGACCCTGCCGGACTGCGTGCGCCGACTCGCCTGGGAACCCCGTCCGGTGCCGCAGGCCCCGGCGGCCGGAACGGTCCCGGGTGACGGGGCTCCTGCGGGGCCGACCCTGCTGCTCGGCCCCGCCGGCCCCGGCACCCTCGCCGAGGCGCTGCGCGCCGCCCTGCCACAGGCCGTGGTGGTGGACCGGCCGCCGACCACCGACCCGGGGGAGTGGCTGCGGGCGCTCGGCGAGGAACGCCCCGCGCGGGTGGTGCACCTGTGGGGCGCGGGGCCCGAGGGCGCGCCGCGGCCCTCGGACGCCGCTGCGCGGGACGAAGCGCTGCTCGCCCTGCTGCGGGCCCTGGCCGGCCGGCCGCCGATCGGCGAGCTGGTCACCGTCAGCGCCGGGTTGCATGCCGTGCTGCCCGGTGAACTCCCCGACCCAAGTGCGGAGTTGACGGCGGCGCTGATCGCCGGAGCCCGGGCCGAGCAACTGGTGCCGGCCGCCCGGCACATCGACCTGCCGGCGGGCGCGCCGGCCGCCGAGCAGGCCGCCGCGCTGCTCGCCCTGCTGGCCGAGGCCCGGCCGGAGCCGGAGTGCGCCTGGCGCGAGGGCCGCCCGTGGGTGCCCCGGCTGGGACCGGCCGGGACCGTGACCGGGACCGCCACCGACCCCGACGCCGGGACCGCAACCGAGGGCTGCTCACTGCTCACCCCCGGCGCCCGCTACCTGGTCACCGGCGGCCTCGGCGGGATCGCCGCCGAGCTGCTGCCCGGCCTGCTCCGCGACCACGGCTCCCGGCTGCTCGTGATCGGCCGCACCGACCTGGACGCGCCGACCGCCGAGGCGGCCGAGCGCCGCGCCGCGCTGCACCGGCTGTCCTCCTACGGCGGCCGGGTCGACTACCGCCGCGCCGACGTGACGGACCCCGAGCAGCTGGCGGCGGTGGTCGCCGAGGCCGAACGGGACTGGCAGGCGCCGCTGGACGGCGTGCTCCACCTCGCCGGCAGCTACCGGCTCGCGCTGCTCGCCGACACCGGCCCCGACGGCTGGCGCGAGGCGGTGCGCGCCAAGACGACCGGCACGGACCACCTCGTCGAGCTGGTCCGGAAGCGGCCCGGCGCCCAGTTCGTCGGCTTCTCCTCGATGGTCGGCTTCCAGGAGGCCGTCGGTTCCACGGCGTACGCCGCCGCCAACCGCTACCTGGAGAGCGCCGTGGAACGGCTGCACCGGGAGACCGGGGCCCCGGCCTGGACGATCTCCTGGGGCCTGTGGAGCGGGGTCGGCATGAACCGCGCCACCGACCACGAGCAGGCCGCCGCCGACCGGGGCATCGCCGTGCTGAGCGCCGCGCACGGCCGCCGACTGGCCTCGCTGCTGCTGGCCGCCGCCCCGGGCCGCTGGTACGCCGGGCCCGACCCGAGCGCTCCGGCCGCGCGCCGCCGCCTGCTGGTCACCGCACCGCGACCGGTCCGCGAAGCGCCCGACGAGCGGCCGACCGCCGCGCGGCCGACCGACGAGCGGGCCCCGCAGCGGGCCACCGAGCCGCCCGCAGCCGTACCGTCCGCCGCCACCGGGCCCGCCGGCCCCGTCCACCCCGCCACCCCTGCCGCCGCCGAGTTGCGCCGGGCCGTCCTGGACGCCTTCGAGGCCGTCCTCGACACCCCACTCGACCCGGGCCGCCCGCTCGCCGAACTCGGCATCGGATCACTCCAGTTGATGCGGGTGCACGGCGCGCTCGGCGCCGTCCTGTCGACGCCCCCGGCGCCCACCGAGCTGTTTCGGCACCCCACCGTGGACGCTCTGATCGCGCACCTGGCCGAAGCGCCCACCGCCGCCACGACCACCGCCGCCACGACCACCGCCGCCACGACCACCGCCGCCACGACCGCCGCCGCCGCGCCCGGCGCCGCCCGGGACGGCGGCCCGGACGGCGGCGACCGCCGGGTGGCCATCGTCGGCCTGGCCCTGCGCTTCCCCGGCGCCGACACCCCCGAGCAGTACTGGCGCAACATCGTCGACGGCGTCCGCAGCACCACCCGCTTCACCGAGGACGAACTGGCGGCGGCCGGCCTGCGCCCGGCGGAGTACCGCCACCCCGACTTCGTCCCGGTGACCGGCGCGCTGCCCGACACCGACCGCTTCGACGCCGAGGCCTTCGGCATCAGCGGCACCGAGGCGGCGCTGATGGACCCCCAGCAGCGCCTGCTGCTGGAGATCTGCCGCCAGGCCCTGGAGAACGGCGGCTACGACGCCCCCGACCCGCGCCGCCGGGTCGGGGTCTTCGCCGGCACCGGGATGACCCTGTACGCGCTGCGCAACTACTACCAGCACACCCTGGCCGCCACCGCCGACCCGGCCGAGCCGGTGGCCGCGCTCCAGACCGCGATCGGCAACCAGGCCGACTTCGCCGCCACCAGGGTCGCCTACCGGCTGGGCCTGACCGGGCCGGCGATCGGCGTGCAGACGGCCTGCTCGACCTCGCTCGTCGCGGTGCACCTGGCGGTGCAGTCGCTGCTGGCGGGCGACTGCGACCTGGCGCTGGCCGGGGCCGCCGCCCTGCACATCCCGCAGGCCGCCGGATACCGCTACGAGGAGGGGTCGATCCTCTCCCCGGACGGCGCCTGCCGGGCCTTCGACGCGGCGGCCGGCGGCACGGTCGGCGGCAACGGCGTCGCGGCCGTCCTGCTCAAGCGCCTGGACCGGGCGCTGGCGGACGGCGACACCGTGCACGGCGTGATCCTCGGCTCGGCCGTCAACAACGACGGCGGGCTCAAGGTCGGCTACACCGCGCCCAGCGTGGACGGGCAGGCCGCCGTGGTCGGCCGGGCCCTGGACCTGGCCGGGGTGCCGGCCGAGAGCGTCGGCTACATCGAGGCGCACGGCACCGGCACCCCGCTCGGCGACCCGATCGAGTTCCGGGCGCTGTCCCAGGCGTTCCGCGCCCGCACCGAGGCCGCCGACTTCTGCTCGCTCGGCTCGGTGAAGCCCAACATCGGCCACCTGGACACCTGCGCGGGAATGGCGGGGCTGATCAAGGCCCTGCTGGTGCTGCGGCACGGCACGATCCCGCCGCTGGTCAACTTCAGCCGCCCCAACCCCGCGCTGGAGCTCGCGGGAAGCCCGTTCCGGCTCTCCGCCGAGCGCCGGGACTGGCCGACCGGCCCCACCCCGCGCCGGGCCGGGGTCAGCGCGCTGGGCGTCGGCGGTACCAACGCCCACCTGGTGCTGGAGGAGGCGCCGGCCGCGCCCGGCATCGCCGACCCGCGCCCCGCCCCGACCGTGCTGCCGCTGTCCGCCCGCACCGAGCAGGGCCTGACCGCCCTGGCCGGCCTGCTCCGCGACCGGCTGGCCACCGGGCCCGCCCCCGCCCCCGGCGACCTGCCGCTCACCCTCGGCGGCGGCCGCCGCGCGCTGCGCCACCGCCTCGCCGTCACCGGCGCCGACCCCGACGAGCTGCGCCGGGGCCTGGAGGCCCACCTCGCGGGCCGCACCTCCGGCGTCGCACCCGATGCGGGCCGCACCGCCGGCGTCGCACCCGATGCGGGCCGCACCTCCGGCGCCGTACCTGTGACGGGCCGCACCTCCGGCGGCGTACCCGTCCACCGCGAGGCCCGGCGCGGCGACGTGCAGCCGGTGCTGCTCTTCACCGGCCAGGGCGCCCAGTACCGGGGCATGGCCGCCGAACTCCACCGCGCCTTCCCGGTCTTCCGGGCCGTGCTGGACGAGTGCGACCGGCTGCACCGCGACGCCTGGGGCGAGCCGCTGCTGCCGCTGCTGCTCGACGCCGTGCCCGAGGGCGCCGACGACGCCTGGACCACCGAGGCGGCGCAGCCCGCGCTGTTCGCCCTGCAAGCGGCCTACCTGCGGCTCTGGCAGGAGCTCGGGCTCCGTCCGGCCGCGGTCGCCGGGCACAGCGCCGGCGAGTACGCGGCCTTCCACGCGGCGGGTGCGCTCGACCTCGCCGACGGGATGTTCCTCACCGCGTTGCGCGGGCGGCTGATGCACCGGGCGACCGAGCCCGGCGCCATGACGGCGGTGATGGCCGGCCCGCAGCGGCTCGCCGCACTCGGTGACTGGCTGCCCGGGGTGGAGCTGGCCGTGGTCAACGGCGCCGGCCAGTGCGTGCTGACCGGCGCGCCGCGCGAGATCGCGGCAGCCGAGGCCGTGCTGGCCGCCGACGGCGTGACCACCGAACGGCTCGCCACCGACCGGGCCTTCCACTCCCGCCTGCTCGACCCGGTGCTCGACCCGTTCCGCGAGCAGCTCGCCCGGCTGCGCCTGCGGCCGTTGACCGTACCGCTGGTGAGCAACCTGGGCGGCGAGGTGCTGGCTCCCGGCACCGTGCCCACGCCCGACTACTTCGTCCGGCAGACCCGGGAGACCGCGCGCTTCGACCTGGTCCTGGCCGCCCTGGACGGGCAGGGCCACGAGCTCTTCCTTGAGCTCGGCCCGCACCCGACGCTCACCGGCATGGGCCGCCGGGAGCTGCCGCACCGCCACTTCGTGGCCGGCGCCCGGCGCGGCGCACCGCCGGAGCGGCAGTTCGGCGTCGCGGCCGCCGCGTTGTGGTCCCACGGCGTCCCGCTCGACTGGGCACGCTTCGCCGCCGCCCGCGACTGGCCGGACGGCCCGGCCCGCCGCGTTCCCCTGCCGACCACCGTCTTCCAGCGCCGCCGCCACTGGTTCACCGCCCCCGACCGGCCGACCACCGAGGACTCCGCCATGCACCAGGCACCGCCGCCCCAGCAGCCCGTTCCGTCGTCGTCCATACCCGAGGCCGTATCGACGCCCGGCCCGGTGCCCGTCGTATCGGCACCCGCCGCAGTGACGCCCGCAGTGACGCCCGCAGCGAGCCCCGAGCAACTGGCCGAGGAGGCCGTGCTGCGCCAGGTGCTGGAGCAGACGGCCCGCCAGCTCGGCCACGACGAGGGGTCGGTCGGAGCCGACGAGCCCTTCTTCGACCTCGGCGCCGACTCGCTCTCGATGATCAACATGATCCGGGACCTGGAGCGGACCTTCCGGGTACGGGTCTCGATGCGCGAACTGTTCGAGGCGGCGGACACCCCGGCCCGGCTGGCCGGGCTGATCGCCGGCCGGCTGGAGCCCGCCGTCCGGGACGCGCTGCTACCGGCCGCCGCGCCGGAGCCGGCGGCGGCTCCGGCACCGGTCCCTGCCTCCGCCCCTGCCTCGGCCCCGGAAGCGGCACCGATACCGGCACCGATACCGGCTCCGGCACCCCCGCCCCAGGTGGTCGCGGCAGCCGCCGTCCCCGCTCCGCCCGTCCACCTCGCTCCGCCCGTCCCGTCCGTGCCCGCGTCACCGCCCGCGCTCGCCCCGGTGGCCGACGGCGCCGGCCTGATCGAGCGCCAGCTCGACCTGCTCGGCCAGTTCTCCGACCTGATGCGCGACCAGCTCGGCCTGCTGGCCGGGACCGGGGCGGCGCCGCCCGCGTTCCCCGGGGCTGCCGCCCCCGTCGCCCTGCCGCCGGCCGTCGCCCAGGTCGCCGCCGTCACCCCGGCCGCCGCTGCCCCCGCCGTCACCTCCGCCGCCGCCGCCGCACCCGCGTCGGCCACCCCGCCCGCCCCGCAGGTGCACGGCCCCCGGGTGACCGTCTCCCGGGAGTCCGGCATGGCCTCCGGCGGCCTGACCGACCAGCAGCGCGCCCACGTGGACGAGCTGGTCGCCCGCTTCACCGCCCGGACCGCCGCCTCCAAGGCGGTCACCCGCCGCCACCGGCACACCCTCGCGGACAGCCGCGCCGTGGTCGGCTTCCGCTCCGCGACCAAGGAGATGCTCTACCCGCTCGCCGCCCGCCGGGCCCGGGGCTCCCGCCTGGAGGACCTCGACGGCAACACGTACGTCGACATCACCATGGGCTTCGGCGTCCTGCTGTTCGGCCACGACCCGGAGTTCGTCTCCGACGCCGTCCGCGAGCACCTGGCCGGCGGACTGAGGCTGGGCCCGCGCGGCCCGGAGACCGGCGAGGCCGCCGAACTGCTGGCAGAGCTGACCGGCACCGAGCGGGTCGCGTTCGCCAACTCCGGCACCGAGGCGAACGCCGGGGCGATCCGGCTGGCCCGCGCGTACACCGGCCGCGACAAGATCGTCATGTTCGAGGGCTCCTACCACGGCCACTTCGACCACACCCTGGGCCGGACCGTGGGCCGCGGCGCCGACCGGGAGACCGTCCCGGTGTCGATCGGCATCCCCGGCAGCGCGGTCGCCGACCTCGTGGTGCTGCGGTACGGCGATCCGGAGAGCCTCCAGGTGATCGAGGAACTCGGCGACCGGATCGCCGCCGTGCTGGTCGAACCCGTCCAGAGCCGCCACCCGGGGCGCCAGCCGGTCGAGTTCGTCCGCGCGCTGCGCGAACTGACCGCCCGCCGCGGCATCGTGCTGGTCTTCGACCAGATGCTCACCGGCTTCCGGCCGCACCTGCGCGGCGCCGAGGGCTTCTGGGGCGTGACCCCGGACGTCTCCACCTACGGCAAGGTGCTCGGCGGCGGCTACCCGATCGGCGCGATCGCCGGGCGCGCCGACATCCTGGACGGGATCGACGGCGGCCACTGGGACTACGGGGACGACAGCTACCCGCCCAGGGACACCACCTTCTTCGGCGGCACCTACATCCAGCACCCGCTGGCGATGACCGCGGCGGGCGCCGTGCTGCGCCACCTCAAGGCGTCCGGCCCCGGCTTGCAGGAGCGGCTGAACGCCCGCACCGACGAGCTGGCCGCGACCCTCAACGGGTTCTTCGAGGAGGAGGAGTTCCCGCTGCGGCTGGCCCACTTCGGCTCGCTGTTCCGGTTCGAGCCGCGGGCCGACATGGAACTGCTCTTCCCGCAGCTGCTGACCCGCGGGGTCTACGTGTGGGAGTGGCGCAACTTCTTCCTCTCCACCGCCCACACCGACGGCGACCTGGAGTTCGTGGTCGACGCGGTCCGCGACTCGCTGCGCGACCTGCGGCGCGGCGGCTTCTTCCCGGCCTCGCCCGGGGTACGGCTCCCGGCCCCGCGCCCGGCGGCCGCACTCCCGGAGCCCGCGGCGGACGACCGTACGAGCACCGGCACCACCGGCACCACCGGCACCACCGGCACCACCGGCGCCGGCCACACCGAGCCCGCCGGGACGCCGTACCACCCGGTCAGCGACCCGCAGCGCCCGGTCGACTTCAGCCTCTACTTCTTCGGCGACTACCCCCTGGACTCCCCGGAGGACGAGAAGTACCGCATCGTCCTGGAGAGCGCCCGCTTCGCCGACCGGCACGACTTCCACGCCGTCTGGCTGCCGGAGCGCCACTTCCACTCCTTCGGCGGGATCTTCCCCAACCCCTCGGTCCTGGCCGCCGCACTGGCCCGGGAGACCACCCGGATCCGGCTCAACGCGGGCTGCGCGGTCCTGCCGCTGCACCACCCCGTCCGGGTGGCCGAGGAGTGGTCGGTGGTCGACAACCTGTCCGGCGGCCGGGTCGGCCTGGGCTGCGCCAGCGGCTGGCACCCCAACGACTTCCTGTTCTTCCCCGAGAACTACGGCGGCCACAAGGAGCTGATGCACCAGCAGATCGACACCGTCCGGGCGCTGTGGCGCGGCGAGCCCTACCGGGGCCGCAACGGCAAGGGGGAGCCGATCGAGGTGACCCTGCACCCGCGCCCGCTGCAGGAGCAGCCGCCCATGTTCACCGCGATCGTCGGCAATCCGGACAGCTTCCGCGAGGCCGCCCGGCACGACCTGGGCATCATCACCAACCTGATGACCCAGGACGTCGCCCAGCTCGCCGAGAACGTCGCGCTCTACCGGCGCACCCGGGCCGAGCACGGCCTCGACCCGGAGGCCGGCCGGGTGGTCGTGCTCGTCCACACCTACCTGGGCGCCGACCTCGCCACCGCCCGCGAGCAGGCGTACCGCCCGTTCTGCCACTACCTGCGCTCCTCGCTCTCGCTGTTCGGGCAGATGGCCAACAGCCTCGGCCTGACCCTGGACTTCGAGAACACCCCGGAGGAGGACCTGGAGTTCGTGCTGGAGCGCGCCTACGAGCGGTACTGCGCCTCCCGCGCGCTGATCGGCACCCCGGAGAGCGTGCGGTCCGTCCTGGCCGAGCTACGGGCGGCCGGCGCGGACGAGATCGCCTGCTTCGTGGACTTCGGGCTCGCCCCCGACCTGGTGGCCTCCGGCCTGCCGCAGATCGACGCCCTGCGCCGCTCCGCCCAGCGCGGCGCCCCGCTGTCCTACGCGCAGCAGCGGATGTGGTTCCTGCACCGGATGCTGCCCGACACCGGGCAGTACAACGAGGTCAAGGCCATCGAGCTGGACGGCCCGCTCGACCCGGCCGCACTCGACACCGCGCTGCGCGCGCTGGTCGAACGGCACGTCGGGCTGCGCACCGCCTTCCGCGAGCAGGACGGCGAACCGTTCCAGCAGGTGCTCCCGGTGCCCGAGGGCCCGCTGCTGGAGCGGGTCGCGGCCGACGGGCCCGAGCACGAGGCGGTGGCCGCGCTGGTCGCCGCCGAGGGTACCCACCGCTTCG
This sequence comes from Kitasatospora sp. NPDC088160, assembly GCF_044741445.1. Lineage (NCBI taxonomy): Bacteria > Bacillati > Actinomycetota > Actinomycetes > Kitasatosporales > Streptomycetaceae > Kitasatospora > Kitasatospora sp. NPDC088160. Next base: position 47,073 of record NZ_JBIUSS010000018.1, read on the forward strand.
ACCTGACCGAGGGCCCGCTGTTCCGGGCCCGGCTGCTGGAGACGGGGCCCGACCGGCAGGTCCTGGTGCTGTCGATGCACCACATCGTGATCGACACCCTGTCCACCGTGGTGATCACCCGGGAACTGGGCGAGCTGTACCGGGCCGCCCGGGAGCAGCGCCCCGCCCGGCTGCCGGTGCTCACCACCACCCCGGCCGCCGAAGCCGCCCGGGAGCGGGCCGCGGTGGCCGCCGGGGCGTACGACGAGAGCCTCGCGTACTGGCGCAAGGTGCTCGGCGGCGACCTGCCGGTGCTGGCCCTGCCGACCGACCGGCCGCGCCCGGCGGTGCCGGACGGCCGGGGCCGCTCCCACGTCCGCCAACTTCCCGCCGAACTCTCTGACGGCCTGCGGGACTTGGCCCGCAGCCGCCGCTCGACCCTGTTCATGGTGCTGCTCACCGCCTTCGCCGGGGTGCTGCAGCGCTACGGCGGCCAGGACGAGGTGGTGCTGGGCACCCCGGTGGCCAACCGGACCGAGGGCACCGAGGACCTGGTCGGATTCTTCGTCAACTCGCTGGCGCTGCGGCTGGACCTGTCCGGGGAGCCGGACTTCGCCGAGGCGCTGGACCGGGTCCGCTCCAGCGCGCTGGACGCCTACGAGCACCAGCAACTGCCCTTCGAGGTCCTGGTCCAGGAGCTCAACCCGCAGCGGGACACCAGCCGCAACCCGCTCTTCCAGGTCCTCGTCGAGTTCGAGAACCACGCCGTCTTCGAACTCGACCTGCCCGGGGTGACGGCCCGCCCGCTGGACCACGTGGTGGACCGCTCCGCCTTCGACCTGTCGCTCTTCCTCACCAACCTGCCGGACGGCATCCGCTGCCACGTCGAGTACGCCGAGGCCCTGTTCGACCGGGCCACGGTGGACCGGCTGTTCGACGCCTTCCAGCGGCTGCTCACCGCCGCCGTCGCCGACCCGGCCCGCCCGCTCGCCGAACTGACGGCCACCCCGGCCGACCCCGCCCTGGAGTGCGGGCCCGAGGCGCAGCCGGCGCCCGCGCACCCGCTGGCGGCGGTGGCCGCCGTCGCGGCCGCCCGTCCGGACGCCCTCGCGGTGGTCGCCGCCGACGGCACCGGGACCGACTACCGGACGCTGCACGCCCGGGCCGGCGAGCTGGCCGGCCGGCTGCTGGGCGCCGGGGTGCGGGAGGGCAGCCGGGTGGGCGTGCTGCTGCCGCGCTCGGTGGACCAGGTGGCCGCGCTGCTGGCCGTGCTGCGCCTCGGCGCCGTCCACGTGCCGATCGACCCGCTGCAGGGCCCGGAGCGCTGCCGGCTGATCGCCGCGGACAGCGCACCGGCCGTGCTGCTCACCGCCTCGGACACGGACCTGATGGGCCTGTCCCTGCCGACGGTCCTGACGGACTCCGATGCCGAGGTCGATGCCGAGGCCGTCGTCGCCGCCGAACTGCCGCCGCTGCCCGCCCCCTCCGCGCAGGCCCCCGCGTACCTGCTGTACACCTCCGGCTCCACCGGCCGCCCCAAGGGCGTGCTGATGCACACCCTCGGCCTGTCCGCGCTGCTGGCCTGGAACGTCGCCGAGCACCCGGCCGCCCGCACGCTGCAGTACGCCTCCTGCGGGTTCGACGTCAGCGTCCAGGAGGTGCTCACCACGCTGGCCGGCGGCGGCACCCTGCTGCTGATCGAGGAGGAGACCCGCTACGACGTGACGGCGCTGGCCGCCGTGGTCCGCGCGACCCGGGCCGAGCGGCTGCACCTGCCGTACACCCCGCTGGCCGCGCTGGTCGACGCCCTCGGCGGCGAACCGGTGCCCGACCTGCGCGAACTGATCACAGGCGGCGAGCAGTTGCTGCTCACCCCCGGGCTGCGGGCCTTCCTCGCCCGCAACCCCGGCTGCCGGCTGATCAACCACTACGGCCCCACCGAGACCCACGCCGTCACGGCCGGCGAGGTCGCCCCGGACGGACCGGACCACGCGGCGATCGGCCGCCCGGTGCCGGGCACCCGCATCCTGCTGCTGGACGCCGCCGGGCGCCCCGTCCCGCCCGGGGCGGTCGGCGAGATCCACGCGCTCGGCGTCCAGGTCGGGCTCGGCTACCCCGGCCGGGAGCAGGAGAGCGCCGCCGTCTTCACCGACACCCCGGACGGCCGCCGCTACCGCACCGGCGACCTCGGCCGCTGGCGGCCCGACGGCACCCTGGAGTACCTCGGCCGCGCCGACCGCCAGGTCAAGGTGCGCGGCTACCGGATCGAGCCGGGCGAGGTCGAGACCGTGCTGCAGTCCGTCCCGGGCGTGCGCGGCGCGGCCGTGACGGCCCGCCGCACCGAGACGGGCACCACGCTGGCCGGGTACGTGCAGTGCGCCGCCGCCGAACTGCCCCGGGTCCGCGACCACCTGGCCGACCTGCTGCCCGAGCACATGGTGCCGGGGCTCTGGGCCGCGGTGGCGGCGCTGCCCTTCACCGCGCACGGCAAGCTGGACGCCGCCGCCCTGCCGGAGCCGCTGCCGCTGGGCGCGGGCCGGGCCGCCGTCGCCCCGGCCACCGAACTGGAACGCACCGTGCAACGGCTGTGGGAGGAGGAGCTCGGCCGCCCCGCAGGCGTGGAGACCTCCTTCTTCGACCTCGGCGGGCACTCGCTGGCCGCCACCCGGCTGCTGAACCGGGTCCGCGAGGCCACCGGGATCCGGACCGGCGTCCTGGACTTCTTCCGCCGCCCGACCATCCGCGCCATGGCCGCCCAGCAGCCGCAGACCGAGGACCGCCAGGCCCCGGCCTACGAGGAGGGCACGCTGTGACGACCCCTATCGACGATGGCTGGCACCGGCTCGTCCGGCTGCTCGACGAGCGCGAGATCGTCCTGCGCACCACCGGCGACCGGCTCGGCTACCTCGCCCCGCCCGGCGCGCTCGACGAGGAGGCCACCGGGCTCGTCCGGGCCCACCGGGAACGGCTGCTGACCACCCTGACCGGCGCCGGCACGGCCCTCGCCGCCGCGCCCGCCGGGGTGGCACAGCGCCGGATGCACCGGGCGCACGACCGGGCGGCGGACCCGGCGGTGTGGAACATCACCCAGCGGATCGCCCTGCGCGGGCCGCTGGAGCCCGAGCGGCTGGCCGCCGCGCTGACGGCGCTGACCGGGCGCCACGAGAGCCTGCGCACCAGCTACCGGGACACCGACCTGGGCCTGCTCCAACAGGTGCTGCCGAACGCCCCGGTGCGGCTCCCGGTCGCCGACCTGCGCACGCTCACGCCCGGTGCGCGGGACGCGGCGCTCGCCGAGGCCACCCGGGCCGAGAGCGACCGCCCCTTCGACCTGGCCACGGCCCCGCTGCTGCGCGCCCGGCTGCTGCGGCCCGCCGATGACGCGTGGGTGCTGCTGCTGACGCTCCATCACATCGCGGTTGACGGCTGGTCGTTGGCCACTCTGCTGGCCGATCTGGGCACGCTGTACCGCCCGGACGGGCGGCTGCCGGAGGACCCGGGCCGGATGACCGACCACGCCTGCTGGGAGCGGACCGTGGTCACCCGCGCCGCCGTCGCCGAGGCCGCCGACCACTGGGCCAAGACCCTGGACGGCGTCGCGTCGGCGGTGGACCTGCCCACCACCCGCCCCCGCCCCGCACAGCGCTCCGGGCGGGGCGCCACGGCTGCCTTCCGCCTCCCCGCGGCACTGGCCGAGGCGGTGGGCCGCTACGCCGCCGCCCGCTCCACCACCGCCTCGGCCGTCCTGCTCGCCGCCTACGCGCGGCTGCTGGGCGAGCTGAGCGGCGCGGCGGAGACCCTGGTGGTGCTCTCCCACGCCAACCGCACCCGGCCGGCCGACGAAGGGGTCGTCGGCCTGCTCACCTTCGGCCTCCCGATCCGGCTGCCCACCCGCTCCCCGGGCGGGTTCGGGGCGTCGGTCGACACGGCCGCGACGGCGATCGCCACCGCCCTCGACCACGCCACCGTCCCCTTCGGCCTGCTGGTCGAACCGCTGCGCGAACGCGGCGTCCGGCTGCCGGACGCCTACCCGCAGGTCCTGCTCACCGTGCAGAGCACCCCGCCCGCCGTCCTCGACCTCCCCGGCCTGACCGCCGAGGTCGAGGACGTGCCGGGCCCCTCGGCCCGCTCCGACCTCCTGCTGCTCCTCACCCCGGACGCGGACGGCTACGAGGGCCTGGCCGAGTACGACGCCGACCTGTTCGACCCGGACACCGTGCGCTCCTGGCTCGACACCCTGGTGAACGACCTGGCCCGGCACCTGACGGACCGGCCGGGCTGACCGGGCGGACTGGCCGACCGGCGGCTGACCCGGCCGAGAGGGCCGATGACCGGGTCAGCGCCGGGCCGGCTCCGCTGCGGGGGCCTGCCGGGGGAGTGGAGGCACTCTCGGGCAGTGCGGTCGGAGACCGGAATTTTCCGTGGAAAATTCTCCCAGCACGAGAGCACGCCGGGGAGAACCACCGGCGCCCCGCTCAGACGCCCCGCTCACGGACGGCTGTCCTCCCTGGTCCAGGCGCCGACGCCGAGCCGTCCCGTGGTACCCAGGTCGATCTCCGGGACGACCATCACCGGGGCCGCGTCGGGGGTGGCTCGGACCCGCACGTACGGGGCGTTCACTGGGCTGCCCGCCTCCACGGTGTTGCGCCACACCAGCGTGGAACGGGCGCCCTCTCCGGGGCGCAGCACGATCTCCTGCGGCGGGTCGTCCGCGCCGGTGCCGCCGGCGATCCCGGCGCCGCCGGACAGGAAGCGCACCCCGTCGACCGGCCGGTGCCCCACGTCGAGCAGTTGCAGCTTCGGGTAGCCGTTGACGGACACCGCGGACGTCCCGCAGTTGCGCAGGTGCAGGCCGACCGCGCGCAGGCCCATCGCGGCGTCGCCGTCATCCGCGTACAGCCGCAGGCCCGAGGCCGGGCAGGGGCCGCCCGGCCGCGAGGCCTCGGCGCTGGGCACACTGCGGACCTGGACGATCTTCACCAGCGGTCCGGCGCCCGGCCGCGCCTGCCCGTGCCCGTCCAGCTCGATCCGACCCTTCGCGGTGGCCCCCGGAGCGAGCGAGGTGACGACCTGCGTCACGTTGTCCAGCGCACCCCCGGCCGCCGAGAGCCGGCTGAACACCGCTGTGACATCAGAGGTCTCGTCCTCCGGATTGGTGACCTCGTACTCGGCGCAGGCCGCACTGGCGGCCGTGATCCGCACCCCGCCCTGTGCGGGCCCGGGCGACGCCTGCGCATCGCGGGACGACGACGGCGACGGCGCCCCGCACGGCCCGGCACTGCCGGAGGCCGCCGGAATCCCCGTCGCCCCGTCTGCGCAGCCCACGAGCAGGGCCGCGCAGGCCGCGACCACCACAACCGCGGCAGCCGGCCGGCGGGCCGTCAGGTGATTCCCGGCGTTCTCGAACTGATGCATCAGCCGATGCGATCACGAACCACCCGGAACGACTATGAGCTGCGCCACTGCCCGCGGAACAGGACCGCAACGATCCGCCCGGCACCCGCCGAACCGAGCCCGGTCGGAGCTGCGGGCGCCCCTTCGCGCCGGCTGGCACCGTTGCCATCGGTGACCGGACCCCGCTGCCCGATGGTCCGAACCGGTCGCCTTCCGGCGCGGGGCGTGGTCTGCCGCGCGCGGTGGGGGATGTTCCGCGCCGGAGGCGACCCACAGAAAGGATTCTTCATGGTGGAGCACGTGTTCGCGCGCGTGGTACGGACGGTGACCGTCTCGGCCCTCGCCCTGGCGACGAGCGTCGGTGCGAGTGGTACGGCCGGCGCCGCCTCGCCGGAGGACCACCCCGTCGAGGTGAGCATCGGAGCCTCCGGTCTGCAAGCACCGGACACCGCGAAGGGCGGCCTGGTCAGTTTCCGGGTCAAGACGGACGACCCGAACGGCCGGCAGCTACAGCTGCTGCGTCCGCACGGGGGAGTGACCATCGACCAGGTCATCCGGGACCTCGCCGACGCGGTCAGCCCGTCGCCGGCCACCGCGAGCGCCGGGATCCGGGCGGTGAACGGTGAGGCGGACCTGCTGGGCGGGGCGCTGGTCACCTCGCAGGTGCACGAGCAGTTCACCGAGGAGGTCAGCCCCGGGCCGGTCTACCTGCTGGACCTCACCGCGTTCCGGGCGGACCCGGCCCACCCGGTCTCCAGGCTGCTGAACCTGGTCGGCACGAACGGTCAGAACGACAACCAGGTCCGCTTCGACGACGGCATCGTGATCGAGAAGGACACGGCCGAGGGCCCGCGTTTCCAGACCGAGGACGTCGACCACGCGCACCTGGCCTACCTGGTGCACGACGGGTCCGAGCAGATCCACGAGATGCAGCTGCGGCCGATCGGTGCGGACACCACCGACGAGCAGATCGGGGAGTACCTGAGGGACGTCGCGCTGGGCGGCCTGCCGGCCCGGTCCCCGTTCACCGGGCCGGCCACCGGCCTCGGCGCCATGTCCGGCGACCGCACCGCCTCCGTGCAGGCCCACGGCCTGCAGCCCGGACGGTACGTCCTGCTCTGCATGATTCCCGACGAGCGGACGGGCGTCCCGAACGCCGGCCTGGGCATGCGCAAGATCGTCACCCTGAAGTGACCGGCCGGGCCCTGGCACGCCGGCGGCAGCGGGCTGCCAGGGCCGACCGCCCCGGTCGGCGCATCTTCGCGATGGCGGGCCGGGTCAGGCGCCGAGCACGTCGTCGGCGCTGCGGGGTTCCGTGCGCGGCTGCTGGTTGAGCTTGTGGCGCGCGATGGAGGACCGCCGGTAGACCTCCTTGCGGGCCCGCATGATGTTGCCCAGGGGCGCGTGCTCGGCGGTGACCCGCCAGGGCGTGAAGGACAGCGAGTCCATCCTCTCCAGGTTCCCGGGGCCGGAGATGTCCTGCTGCGGCAGCCGCAGCTTGGCCACGGTGACGGACGGCGAGAGCTGCTCGGGCCACTCCACGGTGGTGTCCTCCACCGGCATGCGCTCCAGGTCGGTGCAGAGCTGGACCTGGATGTCGAAGGCGTAGGGCCGCTCCTGGAGCTCGGCTTGCAGGGCCGGCCGGAAGACCTCCGCCCCCGAGGCCGGGTCGATGGTGCGCCGGACCACCGCCGCGGCGAAGGCCGGGTCGGGGGTGATGCGCACCTTGGCGATGTAGTCCCCGTGCCGGACCGCGCCCATCGTCCAGTAGCTGGACAGCAGCAGGTTCGCCGGAGGCGTCTTCGACAGGCGGAGGAAGGCCAGGAACTCGTCCCAGGCCCAGTCGTCCTGGTCCAGCGTTCCTTTTCCGGTCACGAACTCGGTGAAGAACCGATGTGCGCCGGGTCGGCCCTGGGAGAAGTACGCCGGCGCGTTCAGGAACAGTTCCTGGATGAACAGGTAGTGCTCGACCGTGTTGCAGAAGAAGACCGGCCCGTTGATGTTGGCGTAGTCGAACGTGCCCGTGTCCGGTTCGTCCTCCAGCAGGGTCGGGCCGGGGATGTCGAACATCTTCAGCGCCAGTCCGGTGGCGGCGCCCAGACGCGCGTCGGCTCCGGCGTGGGGCGAGCCGTTGGAGAAGCGGATCAGCGCGTCGTGGGTTCCCGCAGTCGCGTAGATTCCCTGGGCGTACTCGGGGGGCAGCCCGTCCAGGATCTCCACTTCCCCTCGGACCAGCCCGTAGCCCTTGGCGTGGGCGTCGCGCAGGGCCCGTCCGGTGCCACCGGCCTTGACCGACTCGGCGATGTAGCTCTCGGTCTTCTCGATCACGGTCTGCACGTCGCGGTCGAAGTGGGGGTCGTCGTCTTCGACGTCGGGCGTGTAGCGGACGAACTGTGCTGTCATGACTCCGACCTCTCCTCGGAGAGTGCGACCGGACCTCAGGGGGTGGGAATCGCCCTCAGCCCTCCAGCTCGGCGAGCCAGCGCAGGGCGCGCAGACCCGGCAGGAAGCAGTACTCGCCGCCGCGGGTGACCACGAAGCTGGGCAGGTTCCTCAGACGACGCCGGACCGGCTTCTCGGGGATGGTGACGCTGCCGGTTCCGCCGTGATGCCCGGCCACCGGGTCCTTCTCGCCGGGGTAGCCGATGAAGTTGCCGTCGTTGACCCACTCGGCCTTGATGAACTCGAACTGCCGTTCCAGATGGGCCCCCATGAACACTCCGACCAGGCCGCGGTCGGCGCCGTCGTCCTCCAGCACGCCCTCGGGCAGCGGCGGGCCGTAGGTCGTGCCGCGCCGGATGAGCCGGTGCATCCGCGCGTCGCCGATGATGGTGGAATCACGGGGGTTGGTGCGCCGGATGTGCGCACCGGCCGGGCACCGGAAGCCGCGGTCGTCGTTCTCCCGGTACAGGAAGTCGTTGACGCGGCGCGGATCGGCCGCCAGCTCCGGATCATCGTGCTCCGGCGCCAGCGTCAGCGGCGCCCCGCTCGGCCAGCGCCCGACCATCTTCGCCGCCAGCAGTGCCTCCTCCTCGGCGCTGGAGCTGTTCGCGCGCAGGTACCGGCGCCAGGCCGCCACGTTGGTGTGGATCTTGCGCACGGCCACGTAGGTCCCGTTGCGTCCCAGGACGTCGGGGCTCGGCATGGGCGGCAGGCTGCCGGTTTCGTCGGCGTAGCCGAGGATGAACTCGCCGGCCTTGATGGGAACTTCCTGCGGGTTGGAGCCGGGCAGCCCGACGCCCTCGATGTTCGGATGGCTGATGCCGTCACGGAAGCCGAAGGTGGTACGCCCGGTCGGGAGCTGGTGGACCTCCTGCTGCCAGATCACCTGGACACCGGGTGTGTCCTCGTAGGCGACACGGGCCCGCGCCAGCTCCCTCTCCAGCTGCGCCGCGTCGGAGGAGAGGGCGCTCAACGCGATGTGGACCTCACCGGTTCCGAACGGTGCCTCCCAGTGGGCCGGTGCACTCTCGCCCGCGTCGCCGATCAGCCCGGCCCGAGCGGCCATGCCCTCGCGGAACGCCCGCGGAAAGCTGTCCAGCGACTCCCGGGGCACCCCCAGGGCCCTCAGCCCCTGGTAGGTGAACGCCACGGTCACCCAGGCATCCCGGCTCGGGTCCACGCTGGGCAGACCGCCCGAGGTCAACGGGAGCAGCCGGCGCAGCAGGGCGCGCCCGACGTGGCGGTCATCCACGCGCAGGAAGACGAACCTTCCCTCGTAGGGCACGGGCCGTGGACGCAGGGCCCCGCTCTGGACGTCGTCGATCTCGACGCGCACGCCCGCCGCGCTGCTGCCGTCCGCTGTGTTCATGGTCGCTTGTGCCTCTCCATACCTGTCTCCACACCTGTCTCCACACCTGTCTCTGCATCTGTCTCTGCCTGGACAGCCCGGCAACGGCCGACTCGCACCGGCCGAGTTGCTCCACCGATGGTGGGTGGGCTCCGACCGTCGGCCGTGCCCGGGTTCTATGCCGAGGCTTCCTCCAGCAGCTTCCGGAACGCCGGCGTGGCCACCAACTCCGCGTTGGCCGGGTTGTCCAGCGCCGCCCGGAACTGGGGGGTGTCCAGCACCTCCTGGAACGCGTCGTCCACGCGGTGGTCCTTGTAGATCTGCTGAACGGTGAGGTCGGGATAGGCGCTGACGAAGACCCCCGCGGGCTCCTGGTGGGCGACGAACCAGTCCTTCGCCCCCGGATCGGTGACGCCGGGGAACCCTTCGCTGTGCGAGAAGATCCTGTCGAAGCGGGACCCGACCACCGTCTGGGCGAAGTCGTCGATGTAGGTGTCCCAGGAGCCGTCGAAAACGCTGGCGAACATGAACCGGGTGTCGTTGTCGAAGATCACGTGCCGTGCGTCGTGCAAGGTGCCGATCTGGCGCACTGCCGCATGGACCTTCTCGTCGTCCGCCGAGTCGGCGAGCGTGGCCAGGTCCTCACGCAGCGCATCCGCGTGGCCCGGCTTGATCCTGGTGAAGACGGTGAACTCGCTGCAGACCCCATCCGACCTGCCCGGGCGTTCGGGGTGAGCCGATGGCGTTGCGCCTGTCGTCGCGGTCATCATGACGTCCTCCTGCCATGGTCGGTGCGAGGGTCGCCAACCGCCCGAACATGAGGCGCCATCGCCCTCACCTCTTCATCCTGACCCGAGCGCGACGGGGGCACCACCGGGCAACGAGCAGGCCGAGGCCCTCAGAGCTCCGAGAAGCTCACGAGGACAGCTTCGTCAGAGCGCGGGATCATGGAACATGGGCCTGCCGGGTTCGTCGTCACGCGCTCTGACTCCCGTCTGGAGGCAATCATGGGCAAAGTTCTCGGTGACGTCCTGGGTCTCGCAGCCGGCGTCGCGATCAGCCCACTGCCGATCATCGCCATCATCCTCATCCTCGCCACGCCTCGGGGACGCCTCAACGGAGTCCTCTTCGCCGTCGGCTGGATCCTGGGGCTCTCGGCGCTGGGCGCGGTGATGCTGGCGGTCGCTTCCCCCGCAGGCGCCTCTGCCCACGATCACCCGGCCACCTGGGTGGGAGTCCTCAAGCTCGTTCTGGGCCTGCTCCTCGTCCTCTTCGGCGCCCGGCAGTGGCACCGGCGCCCGAAGGATCCGTCGCAGGCCCAGCTGCCGAAGTGGATGAGCGCGATCGACCGCCTCACGCCGGTCAAGGTCCTCGCACTCGGACTGGCCCTGTCCGCGCTCAACGCCAAGAACGCCCCGCTGACCATCGCCGCGGGCGCCGCGATCGGCTCGGCCGGACTGCCGGTAGGGCAGCAGATCGCCTCACTGGCGGTCTTCGTCGTGATCGCCACCCTCGGCCTGTTGGCCCCCCTGGGAGTCTTCGTGCTCGGGGGAGAGCGAGCCCAGACCACGCTCGGTAACTGGAAGGACTGGGCAGCCCAGCACAACGTCGCCGTGATGGCGGTCCTGTTCTTCGTCCTCGGATTGAAACTGTTCGGAGACGGGATCTCCGTCCTCACCTCCTGACAGGCCGCTCCGTGAATCCCTTTCCTGGCGCGGAAGTCCGTGACCATAGAGGCGTCAGGTCGCGCCGATCGACAGGGCGCGGCACTGCCTAGTTTTCGCGCCGGGTCTCACGCCGGGTCTCGCGCTGGAGGTCGGCCACGTGGTGGAGGGCGGTCTTGAAGGCGGCGTACTCCCGCGCGCCCAGCGCCTTCGCGTGGCGCTCCTCGATCGAGCGCATGATGGCGGCGGCCGCCTCCATCTGGAGCAGGCCGCGTTCGGTGGGGTGGATCAGTTTGGCGCGGCGGTCCGCGGGGTCGGGTCTGCGTTCGACGTAACCCAGGCGTTCGAGGTCATCGACGAGGGTCCCGATGACCTGCTTGTGCTGTCCGGAGGCGCGGGCGAGTTCGCTGGCGCGGATGCCGTCGGTACGCAGGTAGGCGAGCACGGCGCCGGCGCGGGGCTGGATGTCGTCGAAGCCCTGCTCGGCGAGCACGGTGAACAGCTCGAGCTGGACGGAGAAGAGCACCCGGGCGGCGAGCACGCCGAGGTCCGGTTCCGCCGCCTGGTGTCCGCTCAACGCGTCTCCCGCTTCCGCCGTCTCTGGGCCCGCCCCGCGCTCCGCCCTGTGACCAGCAACTTTAGTCGCCCGCCCGGTGGGCTCGGGCGACACCCCAGGCGTTTCGGCGCCCCGCCCTGACCAGTGCTTGCGCCCCGGGGGACAGGGGTATAGCGTCAAAGTAGTCACTAATCTTGACTATCAATATCGGTGACTACTAGTGGCCAATGGAGCCGTGGCTCAACCCGAAGGAGCGCACGATGAGCGAGCACAGCAAGTTCCTGGAGTCGGTCACCCGGGAGAACGCCGCCGTGGTCCTGGTCGACCACCAGGTGGGCCTGCTGTCCGGCGTCCGGGACATCCCGCTCGGCGAGCTGAAGCACAACGTGGTCGCGCTGGCGCGCGCGGCGACCGTGCTCGGCATCCCGCTGGTCGTCACCACCACCGCGGCCGACAGCATGTGGGGGCCGACCGCCCCGGAACTGGTCCAGGCCCTGCCGGCCGGACAGCGGATCATCGACCGCAGCACGGTCAACGCCTGGCACGACGGCCGGGTCCGCGAGGCCATCGAGGCCACCGGGCGGCAGAAACTGATCTTCGCCGGAGTGTCCCTGGAGGTGTGCGCGGCGCTGCCCGCGATCGCCGCGACGGCCGCCGGGCACCACGCGTACGTCGCCGTGGACGCCTCCGGCACCTTCAGCCAGGCCAAGCGCGAGGCGGGACTGCTGCGCATGCAGCAGGCGGGCGTCACCGTCTCCGACTACGCCACCCTCATGGTCGAGGCCCTGGCCGACAACGCCGCCCCCGAGGCCGGCGACCTCTACGCCGCCCTCGACATGCCCTTCGCCGTCCTGGTCGGCCAGATCTCGGCGGCCGCCCGCCCCGCGTAACGGCCGGCGTACTCAGCTGATCCGGCCGTCACCGACCCACCCCACGGGGGGATGCGCCTCGCCTGTCGCCCGTCGCCTGTCAGTGCCAGCTGGCATGCTGCCGGACGGAAGAGGCCGGCAACGGGTGGCAAGGGCTGTGTGCGATGGGTTTTGAGGGCGGGGTCTGGCGTCTGGTGCGCCGGGAAGAGCCGGTGGGCGAGATCGTGGTCGAGGAGGCGGACTTCCCGTGGCTCCACGGGCGCTTCGTGCCGGGAACGGCGTTCCCCGCCGTCCAGCCGCTCTTCGCCCGTTCGCTCGCGCTGTCCGAGGCGGAGGACTGGGAGGCCTTCGACGACGCGTACGACGAGATCGCGAGCACCGTGTCGATGCTCTCGCCCTCGGGCCCGGTCGCCGAGTTCCTGCTGCACATCCAGGACGACAGGGCTTGGTTCCGGTGGAGTGACGAGCCGTTCGAGGACGCGGACGGGCCGGGCGGAGGGGAGGCGGGCAGTGCCGGACCGTCCGCCGCCTGACCGAAGTTCTCGCACGCGAACCGCTGGGCCGGATCATCGGCTTCGGTGAGCGTCTCGCCGAGGCGCTCCACCGCCTGGACCAGGAGCAGTTCGGGACGCTGCCGATCACCGGGGCGGTGTTGCCCGACGGCTCGCCGTTCCCTCAGTCGAGCGATCACTTCCTGTACGCGCGAGCTGCGGTCGTGGCTGCGGGCCGCGACGTGTACGAGAGCGTGTTCCACGATCCCGAACGGTTCGCTCCGTTCACCGCGCGACAGTGCGAACCGCTGCTCTACGTGCACGAGGAGGCGTTCGAGCTTGTGACCGGGACGGAGTGGGACCGCCTCACCCGCTACGACTACGAGTCCTGCTCGAACGCGGACGGCTGGCCCGAGCTCCGCGGCTGAGCACCAACCGTCGCAGGGCACCGTTCACCGTAGAGCCGGTCTCCGGTCGCGGGCCGGTCCGCGTGGCGGCCGCACAGTGTTCAGCGGGATCGAGGAGCGGGCCCGGGCCCCGCTCGGTGGGCGAGCGGGGCCCGGTCCCCTGGCGGCTGCCGGTCCGGCAGGCAGGCAGACAGGCAGACAGCTCAGGCTTCGATGTTCTCCAGGTCCGCGAGCAGGCCCGGGTGCGTCGGCTTCCAGCGGAGGGCGGTGCGGGTGTGAGCGCTGGAGGCAGGCTGGTCGGCCGCGAAGATCGGGCCGAGGGGACCGAAACTCTCCTGCGGCACCGGCTCGACGGGAAGGTCGAGCCGCCGTCCGATGACCGCGGCAATGTCGCGTACCGCGTCGCCTTCGTCTGCGACGGCGTGCCACGCGCTTCCGGCCGGGGCCTTCTCCAGGGCGAGCCGGAACAGGACGGCGGCGTCGAGCGCGTGGACGGCGGGCCAGCGCTGCGCGCCGTCTCCGGGGTAGCCGGCGACGCCGGTGCCGCGGGCGATGTCGGTGAGCAGCCCGGCGAACCCGCCCTGGCCCCGGTTGTGGACCGTGCGCGGCAGTCGTACCGCCGAGCTGCGCACGCCTCGTGAGGCGAGTGCGAGTGTGCGGTTCACCGACAGGCTGCGTCCGCTGACAGGTCCGTCCAGCGGCAGCGGGTCTTCCTCGGTCGAGGCGCGTCCCACCACGAGGGGCGTGCCGGACGCGGTGACGAGCGGCCTGTTCGTGGCGACGAGGGTGTCGCCGAGGGCCGCGAGTGCGGCGCTCTCCTCGGCGATCCCTCGCGCGAGTGCGTCGGGCGAGCTGAAGTCGTTGCTGAAGGCGAGGTGGATGACGCCGTCCGCCTGTTCCGCGCCGGTCCGCAGCACGTCGAGGTCGGCGAGCCCGCCACGGAGCACGTCGGCGCCGGCGGCTTTCGCGGTGGCCGCGGAGGCGTCGGATCGGGCGAGGGCGGTGACCAGGTGGCCTGCGGTGAGCAGTTCGGCGACGACGGCGGAGCCGATCAGGCCTGTGCCGCCGGTGATGAAGACGCGCATGGTGAGCTCCGAGGAGTGATGCGACTGTTGTCCCATCACTGTACGACGCGATGCGACACTTGTCCCGTCATCTAGACTGGCACTATGCCGCGATGGAAACCCGATGCCCGACAACGCCTGGTCGTGGCTGCGCTCGGCCTGTTCGCCGAGCAGGGCTACGACGAAACGACCGTCGCTCAGATCACCGAGCGGGCAGGGCTCACGCGGAGCACCTTCTTCCGCCACTTCACCGACAAGCGCGAGATCCTCACCATGGGACAGACGGCGCTCAGCCGCCTGCTGGCCGAGGGCATCGACGGCGCCCCTGCGGACGCGACGCCGATGACGGCCGTCGCGGCCGGACTCGAACGCGCATCGGGCGAGATGACGTCGTTCAACCGCGAGCTCAGCCCGCTGCTGCACGCGGCGATCGAGGCGAACGCGGAGTTGCAGGCGCGCAACGTGCTGAAGTGCATCGGCATGGCCACGGCGATGGTCGACGCGCTGAAGCGACGGAACGTCGCGGAACCCACGGCGCAGGTGGCCGCCGAACTCGGCGTCCTCGCGTTCAGGCTCGGCTACGCCCGGTGGGCCGACCCCAGCCGCGACGAGGACCCCGGCGAGCTGGCGCCCCACACGCGAGCCGCATTCGACCAACTCCGCGCGGCAGCCGCTGAGCTCCGCTGAGCTCAGCATCAGCCGCCACGAGGAGTCCTGCCGCCGGTTGCCGCCGCGTAGAGTGGACACAGAGAGTGCTGGATCACGGCTTCCCTTCTCGGAGGGTTATCGGTGAGACGCACGGATGCCTCCGGCGAGGCGGTGCCGGTCCGGCGGTTCCTGGACTTGGTCGACGGCGGCGCGAGTCGCGCCCGGCCGATCTGATCTGCGCGTCGGCGCCTCGTCTCGGGAGAGGCGATCCTGCTCGCGGAGGTTGCGGCGCGCGGGAGGAGACCTTCGCCATGAAACTGACCGCCGAGCGGCTGCGGACCTCCGTCCGCCGTGCCGCTCCGACCTCCACGCATCCGCCACCGGTGTCCGCCGCCGACGTCGGCCTGCTGGTACTCCGGCTCGCCGGCCTGCTGCTGGCCGGCCACGGTGCCCAGAAACTCTTCGGACTGTTCGGTGGCGCCGGCCTGAGCGCGACCGGTAAGGGCTTCGAGGCCCTGGGCTACCGGCCCGGTGTGCTCTTCGCCGCGCTGGGCGGCGCCTCGGAGCTGGCCGGCGGCCTGGGCCTCGCCCTCGGGCTGTTCACCCCGCTGGCCGCCGCCGCCGTGATCGGGGTGATGATCAACGCGATGTCCGTCAGCTCGGGCGGCGGCCTGTGGGCCGACAAGGGCGGCATGGAGTACCCGCTGTGCCTGGCGCTGATCGCGATCGCGGTCTCCGCCATCGGACCCGGACGCCTGGCGCTGGACCGTTCGTTCCGGTGGGGCCAGGGCGGGTGGTGGAGTGCGGCCGTCGCCCTGGGGATGGGCGGCATCGGCGCGGCCATCGTGCTGTCCCTGCAAGGGGTGACCCTCTAGCGCCACCAGCAACCAGGCGCACCCCTCACCCGGGACGTGCTCGGCATCGACCTGGACGGCGACCTGGTCGGCACCGTCGAAGCAGGGTGTGGCCGCCGGGCGGCAGAACCGCGTTCAACTCGCTGAGCCCGGCACGCGGGCGCGCTCATCCGGCGTGGTCGTAGTCCGGCAGGATCACGCCGTTGTGGGCGGCGCGTCCCTCGGCGCCCGCCGGGTTGGTGGGGTTGCGCAGGGTCGCGTTGCGGGTGTCGAGCAGGTCCTGGGTGCCGGGGACGAGGGTGGTGCCGCCGGAGGCGGCCAGCGCCTGGTTCCGCTCCACGAAGGGGCGTGCCTTGCGCTCGTAGGCCGCGAAGGCGGCCGCGTGGTCGGTGTGGCCGGCCAGTTCTCCGGCCAGGAGGTAGGCGCCGACGAGCGAGACGCTGGAGCCCTGGCCGGACAGGAACGAGGTCGCGTGGGCCGCGTCACCGGCGAGGGCGACGCGGCCGCGGGACCAGGTGGGCATGTGGATCTGGCTGACGACGTCGAAGAACAGGTCGTCGGCCTCGCGCATCGCGTTCACCAGGCGCGGGATGTGCCAGCCGCGCTCGGGGAAGGCGGCGGCGACGAGTTCGCGCTGCGCCTGCGGGTCCCGGAAGGCGTCGACGGGGGCGTCCTCCCGCTTGAGGACGAGGAACCCGTGTACGCGGTCGGCGGGTTCGTGGGCGTAGAGGACGGCCGCCCGGCCTGGCGTGTTCCAGACGATCCCTTCGTGGGCGAGGCCCAGGTCGTTCGCGAGGGTGAAACCGGCGAAGACGTGGCCGAGGTAGTGGTGGAACGCGTCCTCGGGGCCGAAGACCAGCCCGCGGGTGTTGGAGTGCAGCCCGTCCGTACCGATCACCAGGTCGAAGGTGCGGTGGGCGCCGCTGTCGAAGGTGACGTCGACGCGGTCCGCCCGGTCGTCCAGGGTGGCGATGGAGTCGCCGAAGAGGAATTCGACCCGGTGGCGGAGCGGAGCGTAGAGGGCGCTCGCCAGGTCGCCGCGCCGTACTTCCAGGTCCAGGCCTGCGGCGCCTCCGTTGACGGTTTCGGGGGCGACGGAGCCGATGGGCGCCCCGTCGGCGTCCACGAACGAGAGCTTGCGCGTGTCCACGTGGGCCTCGCGCAGTTGCGGGAGCAGCCCCATGCGGTCGACGACCTCGCGGGCGGCGCCGCGGATGTCGATGGCGTACCCGCCGCCCCGTACGGCTGACGCGCGCTCGACGACGGTGACGTCGAAGCCGTAGCGGTCGAGCCAGTAGGCGAGGGCCGGGCCGGCGATGCTCGCGCCCGAGATGAGGACCTTGCGGTTCGCGGAGTGGTTGTTCACGGTGTGCTCTCCTCCTGGCTGTCGCATCCTGGCGGTCACACCGAAGATGCGTACCTTAGGTATCTTTATGGACGGCACGGCGCACCCGCGGAGAGCGGGCGCAACCCCAGGATATAGATACCTAAGTTAGGTATTCAAGTGGAGGTGGTGGTCCGATGACCGCGGACTCGCGGGACAACCCCGGCGCGGACGAGCAGGCGGCAGCCGTCTGGGCGGCCCTGCCCCGGCTGGCCCAGCTGAGCAACGCCATGACCCGCGGCCGCCTGGCCGAACGGGCGGCCGAGGCGGCGGGACTCGCCCTGGACCGCCCCGCACTGAGCGCGCTCATGACCCTGCACATGGCGGACCGGCCGCTGCGCATCGGGGAGATCGCCGAACGGATGCAGGTGGTCGGCCCGCACGTCACGCGACAGGTCCAGGCGCTGGAGCGGCGCGGCCTCGTCCATCGCGTCGGCGACCCGCACGACCGGCGTGCCAGCCTCATCGAGGCGACCGCTGAAGGGACGAGGGCCGCGAACGCCTACGCGACGTCCATGATCGGCTGGTTCACGGACGCGACGGCGCACTGGTCGGACCAGGACCGCGGGGACCTGGGCCGATTGCTCGCGAGGCTGGCCGACGACGTCATCGCCCGCTTGGCCCTCCTCGACGACGACGACAGGCCATCGCCCGCCACCTGACCGCACACGGCCGCAGCCGCGCCGTTGACCGTCGATCACCACCCGGCCGGTCCGCGGCGGCGCGCCCCGCCGTTGCGCCCCGCCGTTGTGCCGCCTCCTATCGGGCGGCGGCCTCGTGGTGAATCATGGAGGCGGCCGAACGGAGCGAGGGCCTCGGGGCGGACGGCATCAGGTCGGCCGTCGAGGGTCCTCATCGAGTGGGATGGGAACAGCATGCCTCTTAGCGGCGAATACGAGCCGAGCCCGGAGAAGTGGGTCAGCGACCAGGTCGCGTTGTACGAGGGCTCCGGGGGCGCCGAGGGCACGACGCTCCGGGGCGTGCCGGTGGTCGTCCTCACCAGCCTGGGGGCCAAGAGCGGGAAGATCCGCAAGAACCCGCTGATGCGGGTGGAACACGAGGGGACGTACGCCCTGGTGGCCTCGCAGGGCGGCGCGCCCAAGAATCCGACCTGGTACCACAACCTGGTCGCGCATCCGCGGGTCGAGCTCCAGGACGGCGGCGTGCGCCAGGACATGACGGCCCGCGAGGTCGAGGGCGCGGAGCGGGAGCTGTGGTGGTCCCGCGCGGTCGAGGTCTGGCCGGACTACGCCGAATACCAGACGAAGACGGACCGGGTGATCCCTGTCTTCGTGTTGGAGCCGGAGACCGCCGGCCGTTGACCCCGAACGGCTCGGGCGGGGCCCGGACGGTCAGAAACCGCCCACCCGCCCGAGCCCTTCGGCCGGGACGGCAGCTCCAGTGCGCGACATGACACGACGCGACATGGCACGAACGGAGAACCCGGCCGAAGCGGGCGAACCACTCGGACGAGGTCCTGCCGCCGCTCAAGCGTGCCGTCGGTGGGGTGGCGGCCGTCGACGTCAGCGGGGCCGTCGGGGCCTGGAGCCCCTCGTACCTCAGGAAGGCAGTCGAGCGGTACACCGACGGGTCGGCCCCCGAGCCGACGGGTGACGCGAAGGGGATCGGTGACGTCGTGGCCGAGCTCCCGGGCGACCGCCACGGGCCGGCCCGGCCCGGATCCGACCCCGTAGGCGGTGCGTTCGGCGTCCACGGGTCAGTCCGCCGACGCCCGACAGCCGCAGGGCCGTTGTCGCCCCCGGCACCACACCATCCTCACCGTCAGATGGCGGTCGGCCGCGGCCCTGGAGATCACGACCCCGGCCTCGGTCGCGAGATCGATGCCGAACCCGACCTCCACCTCGGCCGGCCCCGCCTCGCGCAACCGGGCCAGTACGGTGCTCGCCGTCGCGGTGACCGGGCCCAGCACCGTGGACAGCCCCACCGGTAGATCGCGTCACCGGCCCGGCCCGCCTTCACCGGCCCGGCCGCACCGTCCACAGCCTCGACGAGGATGGATCCACCGCCGTCGAGCGGGACCCGGACAAGCTGCTGACCCATGTCTGCACGGCCCAGCCTTCGCCGCGCAGCGCGGGTGTCAACGCCCTGGCCGCGAGCACCCGCCATGGAGCTGATGGACAGTCAGATTTCCTGCCGAGCCTGCCGAGCCTGACGATCGCACGTTCAAGGCCACATTCCGAACCGTCACCGGCCGCATTCCGGAACGTCGATCGCCCTGCCGCCGTATGCGCCGGCCCGAGGCACTGGGCGTCCGCATCCGACCACGGTGGACGGCTTGGGCCAATGCCGGTTCAGGCCAGCACGGACCCCTAGTTGGGCCACTGGTCAGAGGGCAGGATCGTACCCAACGGCAGCGACAAGCAGCCGAAAGGAACCGGGGCAGCGTCATCGCGGGACGCACCGGATCCGGACCACCTCCCGTCGCGCGTGTGTTCCGAAGGAGCCCTGCCATGATCCGCACCCGCATCGCGAAGGCCGCCGCGGTCGCCGCCCTCGTCACCCCGCTCGTCACCGCCACCCCGCTTCCGACGCCGCCCCTTGTGAGCATCGACACCATGGGCCGGCAGTAGCAGCCCACTTCGGGCCCACCCGCACGTCACCGGCCCGGGCGCCGCGTCCGTCGCCGTGACGGCGCCGCGCGGCCGGGGCGGTCGCCGGACCGGGGCGTTCTCACTCTGCTCTCACGTGTTGCACACCGGGCTCGTCCATGCCCTGTCCGGCGCACGGTCGAGGCGAATTCCCTCAGTGCCCTCGAGACCTGTCGTGGCCCGGATCTCTGGCGACGACACATCCGACCCGCGAACGAAGGAAACGTTTCACGATGAAGAAGGCTGTGCGCAATGCCCTGCAACTCCTCGTGGTGAGTGCGGTGCTGGCCGGCGGGGCGATGGCCGCGACGAGCCCCGCGCACGCGACCCTGCCCGATGTGTCCTGCGGCACGATCACCTCCGCCGACACCACCGCCGCCGCCGCCCAACTGAACCAACAGCTCACCGGCAGCCTGCGGAACGCGATGAACGCGTACCGGATGTCCTGCGCCCGGGCCATCGTCAACACCGTGCGGGCCAACGGACTACCGCAGCAGGCCGAGGTCATCGCGATCACCACGGCGATCGTGGAATCCACCCTGCGGAACAACCCGAACATGGAGGACCACGACAGTGTCGGCCTGTTCCAGCAGCGGGCCTCCTGGGGCACCACCGCGCAGCGGCTCGATCCGGCGACGACGACCCGCAAGTTCATCAGCGCGATGCTCTCGACGTATCCGAACAACACTTGGCAGAGCAAGCCGATCGGCGAGGTCTGCCAAGGCGTCCAGCAGTCGGCCTATCCCGACCTCTACCAGGTTCAGGCGGCCGACGCGCAGAAGATCGTCAACGCCATCGGCCAGAGCCCCGCAACTCCGGTGGGGATGACGGGTTTTGCGTCGGCTGACTTCAATGGTGACGGGAAGACCGACCTGGCGGCGGTGGACGCGGCGACGGGGAAGATGTATCTGTACCCGGGCACCGGTGTCGGTACGTTCGGTGAGCGGAGTCTGATCGGTACCGGTTGGGACACGGTCAGCAATGTGACACCGGGTGACTTCAACGGTGACGGGAAGATCGACCTCGCCGCGGTGAACACCGCCAACGGGAATCTGTACGTCTATCCGGGCAATGGCGCCGGCGCGTTCGGCGCGCCGTGGTCGGCAGGTACCGGCTGGAACAACCTGGACCACCTCATCGGAGGTGACTTCAATGGTGACGGTAAGTCGGATATCGCCGCGGTCGGCACTGGCGACGGGAATCTGTACGTCTATCCGGGCAACGGCGCCGGTTCCTTCGCGGCGCCGATCAACGCCGGTACCGGCTGGAACACCCTGGGCAAGTTCGCCGGCGGTGACTTCAATGGTGACGGTAAGTCAGACATCGCGGCAGTCGGTACTGCTGACGGGAATCTGTACGTCTATCCGGGCAACGGCGCCGGTTCCTTCGCGGCGCCGATCAACGCCGGTACCGGCTGGAACATCATGCGCGACCTCATCGGCGGTGACTTCAACGCCGATGGCAGGACCGACCTCGCCGCCGTCCAGGCCCCCCAGGGATCGACGGGTGACATGTACTTCTACCCCGGCACCGGTCAGAGCACCTTCGGCAACCGCACCAACATCGGCACCGGCTGGTAGCCGCCCCCCAACCCAGTCGCCTGCACACACCATTCACCAGATCGAGGTAGACAGCCATGCCCAAGAACAGCCGCTTCCGCCGCGTGTCCGTTCTCGTTCCGTTAATCGCCGCCGTGGCCGCCGCGGGCCTGACCGCGCCGCCCGCCCAGGCCGGCTCCTCCCTCGGAGGCCCCGTCAACCGATCCGAGATCTTGCAGCGCGCCCAGTACTGGGACGCCCAGAACGTCCAGTACAACCAGGGCGCGACGTACGGGGACGGCGACGGCCATACCTACCGCACCGACTGTTCAGGATTCATCTCGATGGCTTGGCACCTGTCGGCCACCGGGCTCGGTTCGCCGACCACCAATACCCTCGACAGCCGATCGCTGAGCACGCGCATCAACAAGAGTGAACTCCGCCCCGGCGACGCGCTGGACAACATCAGCGACCACGTCGTGCTCTTCGTGAGGTGGAACAACCAGGCGACCGGGGACTTCACCTACATCCACCAGTCGAACCCGAGGACCGACGTGACCTATGGGAACGGGAACGTCTACAGCGGAAACATCTCAAGCTACCCGGCAAGCAGCTACGTGGCCCTCCGTCTCAACAAGGTCGTTGAAGACAACACCACGCCTCCGCCGGCTACTCCGGTGGGGATGACGGGTTTTGCGTCGGCTGACTTCAATGGTGACGGGAAGACCGATCTGGCGGCGGTGGACGCGGCGACGGGGAAGATGTATCTGTACCCGGGGACCGGTGTCGGTACGTTCGGTGAGCGGAGTCTGATCGGTACCGGTTGGGACACGGTCAGCAATGTGACACCGGGTGACTTCAACGGTGACGGGAAGATCGACCTCGCCGCGGTGAACACCGCCAACGGGAATCTGTACGTCTATCCGGGCAATGGCGCCGGCGCGTTCGGCGCGCCGTGGTCGGCAGGTACCGGCTGGAACAACCTGGACCACCTCATCGGAGGTGACTTCAATGGTGACGGTAAGTCGGACATCGCCGCGGTCGGCACTGGCGACGGGAATCTGTACATCTATCCGGGCAACGGCGCCGGTTCCTTCGCGGCGCCGATCAACGCCGGTACCGGCTGGAACACCCTGGGCAAGTTCGCCAGCGGTGACTTCAATGGTGACGGTAAGTCGGACATCGCGGCAGTCGGTACTGCTGACGGGAATCTGTACGTCTATCCGGGCAACGGCGCCGGTTCCTTCGCGGCGCCGATCAACGCCGGTACCGGCTGGAACATCATGCGCGACCTCATCGGCGGTGACTTCAACGCCGATGGCAGGACCGACCTCGCCGCCGTCCAGGCCCCCCAGGGATCGACGGGTGACATGTACTTCTACCCCGGCACCGGTCAGAGCACCTTCGGCAACCGCACCAACATCGGCACCGACTGGTAGACCCTGAGTTCCGCTCCCGCTCTGAGCTTGGCGTTCATCGTCGCAGGTCACTCGACCTGCGACGACGAACGCCAAGCTCAGAGCTCGGGGAGCGGGCAGCCCCGGCCGCTGCCGATCAGCTTGTTGACGATGCTCAGCGCGTCCTCGTGGCGGAACAGCACGGCGTACGGCAGTGCCGCCGCCGAGTGCCGTCGGACCAGTGTGGTCTGGTCCTCGGGAAGTTCCGGGTCCGCGACCAGCTCTGCCTGTGCGAGAAGTTCGGGTTGGTCGGTGCGGACCAGCTCCGCAGCGCAGAACCGTTCGAGTTGGTCCGGCCACGCCACGGCGACGCTCGGGCGCGGCCCGGGGGCAGCCGCCGGGGTCGCCAGCCAGGCCCGCACCGGGTCGTCGGAGGGGACGCGGCCGGGTTCGAAGAACGACCAGAACGTTCCCGGCCACATGGCGGAGGCGCGGTAGGCGGTGATCGACACATGGCTGCCCGTGGTCAGGTCGACTGCCAGGTGCACCGGTACGCCTTCCTCGTACCAGTGCGCTCCGTACTCACAGACGGCGAAGCGACGTCCGTCGTGGTCGAGGAGTACGAACGAGGTGTTACGGCGGCGCTCGGTGGCCAGGTCATGCCGTGTCACCAGGACGTCCAGCAACTCCTGGTGCCGTTCCGGTAGTTCCTCGCGGGAGAGGTCGAGCACGGGAGCCTCCAGGTCGACTGTTCGGCAGATCGGGTTCCCACTCTGCCCGTCCGGGGGCGATGAGGTGTGCGAATTCGATGTTTCCGGGACGTCCCGTCTCGGCTGATCCGGTCCGAGCGCCCGGCGGTGGCCAGGTGGCGAACCGGCCGGTGGGGCGGCCGCTGTTCGGGCGGTGTCGGCGCCCGAGGCCGTGGGTTGTCCTGAGGTCCCCGGTGACCGGCGCGACGACTGACGGCGGGTCATCGCAACTCCCGGGCAGCGAGGCGGAGTTCCTCTGCTGCCGGTCTGCCGAGGCCCTGACCCGCCGTCGAGGGATCACCGCTGGCGGAGGCCAGCCTGATGGTCGATCCACGGGCCGATCGAGGCGGCGCCGTCCGTCAGGATGCCGAGGTGGTTGTCATGTGCCACGGTCTGGAAGGTGTCGTCGGCCGGGCGGCCGGCTTGTGCCGCGTAGGCGATCACCCGGGCCGGGTTGAACACCTCGTCCTGGGCGCCGATCCACACGCCGAGCGGCTTGGTCAGGCCGCGCAGCACGGCGGCGCTGTCGTCGGCGTTCTGCGCCAGTGCCATGTTCACCGTGTAGCGCGGGACCAGCTTCGCTGACTGGACCTCCCGGGACGTGTACGCGAACCCGAGCGCCGGGGTGTGTCCGTCGAGCACGTGGTTGCTGACCGCGTTGACCACGAAGGCGCGCTGGCAGACGGTGGCGAAGTTCGAGCCGCCGCTCACCTGTTCGGTGTCGGAGTGCAGGCCGAAGTCCGGGGCGAGGAGGACGTAGCCGGCTACCTGGTCGTCGATCCGGTCGAGGCTGTTGAGTACCAGGCCGGCGCCGGCCGAGTGGCCGCCGACGAAGAGCGGCAGTTTCGGCTGCTGCCGGTGCACGAAGTCGACCATGGTCCGGGTGTCCTGCCAGACCTGTTCCGGCGTCGGCGCGTCACCGCGCGGGCCGCCGGAGGCGCCGTGGCCCCGAATGTCCACCAGGTACGTCGCGATGTGGTGGTCGTCGGCCAGTTCGCGGCCGAGCGGGAGGTACCCGGCCGCGCTGTTGGCGCCCGAGCCGTGGTAGAACACCAGGCTCGCGACCGGGTCGGCGGGGAGGTACGCGTGGTACGCGAGCGGCACCCCGTCGGTCGCGGCGACCCGCCCGGTCGGGTCGGCATTCGTGGCTGCGGTGGTCTGGTCCTGCTGCAATCCGCCCACCGCGGGCGTGGGGAAGGCGCAGGGCATCAGCGCGGCGGCGGCGCCCGCACCGGTCAGCACGCCCAGCGCGGCGACGGTGACACCCAGCACGCCCAGCGCCCCCACCCATCGGCGCAGCAGCGGCGCCCGACCGGCTGCTGTGCGCTGTGACGCGGGCCCGTCCGCGGCGCCCTGCTCCAGCCAGCGGCGGACCGCCGGTTTGCGCAGCCGCCCGTAGGCCAGCAGCGGCAGGACGAGTCCGGCCGCCGGCAGCGCGCTGCCGAACCGGAGGGCCTGGTAGACCCGGATCGCCGCGAGCAGCCCGAGCAGCACCAGTAACCGGCCGAACAGCCGTGTTCCGGGCCGGCGCAGCCGCCAGACCGTCCACCAGCAGCCGAGGCCGAAGACGGCCAGCAACACGCCGAAACCCCGGGTGGTGGCCGGGTAGGTCGGGTTCTGTTCCAGTAGGCCGTTGAGTACGGTGGCGACGCCCGTGAAGAGCAGCAGCATCCGGATCACGGTCACGTCGCGTGGTCGCCGCCCGGGCCGGTCGCGGTCAGCGGACATCGTCGGACTCGCTGGAGGCGCCGAGTTGTTCGGCGATCAGGGCCTGGGCCTGGTCGCACCAGGCGAGTTCCGCGTCGGCCAGGGCGATCGTGTGGGCACGGACCAGCCAGGTGGCCGGGACACTGTCGGCGCTGCGCTCGGTCTGTTCGGGCCATTGGGCGCCGGGCACGGTCGCCGTGGCCTGATCGCGGCGCCCGCGTGCCTCGTCGCGGCGCTGCTCGATCAGCCGCAACATCGCCCGTGGACCGGCGTGGTCGCTGAACAACAGCTTGACCATGCCCTCGTCGCGCCGCTGCGCCGGCTGGGCCGGGAGGCTGAGCCAGCCGTCCAGGGCTGTCGCGCCCTGCTCGGTCAGCTGCCAGACGGTCTGCCTGCCCCGCTCGGCGGCCGGCTCGTCCGCGGCGATCAGGCCGTTCGCCTCCAGGTGCTTCAGTTGCGGGTAGAGCTGGCCGTAGCTCACACCCCAGAAGTGTCCGACGGAGCGCTGCACGGCCTGCCGCAGCTGGTAGCCGTTGCGGGAGCTGAGCGACAGGAAGCCGAGCACCGTCCATCCCGTGGGCGTGAGCTTCGGCAGTCCGATGTCGGCGGCGTGAGGATCCTCGCTATATCTTCCAGATAGGGTCATGGGGCGAACGTACCATTCCCGCGGACCCTCGGGGCGGCGGCCGATCCCGGCCACCCGGAGTCAGCAGTTGAGGCAGGAACAGGGGCGGCGGACACGAGAGCAGGTGCTCGATCCTGATGGTCCGGTGGGCAACGGAATCGGCTTGTGTGGGCCTGCCATCGGCTGGGAGGCTCAGAATCATGATCGACAAGCACGTCGGAGCAGCGGAGACCACGGACGGCGCCTGGTGGCTGCGGGGCGTACCCGCGGCCGAACTGCCCTGCGGCCAGCGGCCGGAGTGGGCCGAGTTCGCCGAATCGGCCCTCTCCCGCGCCGAGTCGGCGCCGCGCGTGCCGACCGGGGAGCTGCCGGGCATCACCGGCTTCGCGGCCGTGCTGGCGCCCTTCGCCGAGCTGGCCGGAGTGCGACTCCCGACCGTCCTGCCGGACGCCGTGGCCGACCTCCGGGCCATCCGGGCGGACTTCGTCCGACAGCTCGCCGGTGCGCTGGCCCGACTGGCCGCCCGCACCCTCGTGCTGGAGCTCAACGTCGCGAGGGTGACGGGCCGCCTCGACGGCGCGGCACCATCAGACCGGTTCCGGAGCTTCCTGCTTCTGGCCGGACGTCAGGACGGGCTGTCCGCGCTGCTGGGCGAGTACCCGGTGCTCGCCCGCCTCCTGGCGCAGGCCTGCCGCCACGGCGGTTCGGCGTTGGCGGAACTGCTCGACCGGTTCGCCGCCGACCGGGCCGACATCGTCGCCACCCTGCTGGCCGGCGCCGACCCCGGGCGGTTGGTCGCGGTCGAACGGACCACGGGCGACGGGCACCGCCGTGGGCGCAGCGTCGCGGTGCTGCGGTTCGCCGACGGTACCCGGGTGGTGTACAAGCCGAGATCGCTGCGCGTGCACGGGCGCTTCAACGAGCTGGTCGGCTGGTTCAACGCGCGGCCCGGTACACCGGGGCTGCGGGTCCTCGCTCTGCTGGAGCGTGACGGGTACGGCTGGGTGGAGTTCGTCGCGCCCGGCTCCTGCACGGCGGAGCGGCAGTTGGAGCGGTTCTACCTCCGGCAGGGGGCGTGGCTGGCGCTGCTGTACGCACTGGACGGCACCGACCTGCACTTCGAGAACCTGATCGCCTGCGAGGACGAACCCGTCCTGGTCGACGTCGAGACCCTCTTCCATCCGTGCGTCCCGGCCGACTCGCAGGAGGATCCGGCGGCTCGCGCGCTGGAGTCCTCGGTGTACCGCAGCGGCCTGCTGCCGCGTCTGTTGCTCGGCGACGAGACGGCGGTCGACGTCTCGGGCCTGGGCGGTGACGCGGGGCGCCGCTCACCGGTGGAGGGTGTGGACTGGGCGGCCGGCGGTACGGACGAGATGAGACTGGTCCGCCGGGCCGGAGAGATCGCCGGCGCCGGGAACCGCCCCCTGCTCGACGGAGCCGAAGCGGACCCGGCCGGGTACACCGAGGCCCTCGTCGCCGGCTTCCGCGCCGGATACCGCGTGATCGAGGCCGGCCGGGACGAACTCGTGGGACCACAGGGCCTGTTGCGCGGGTTCGCGGAGGACGAGGTGCGCGTGGTGGCCCGGGCCAGCCTCGTCTACGCGACGCTGCTCGACGAGTCGACCCACCCCGACGTCCTGCGGGACGCGGCGGACCGGGACGAGATCCTGAGCCTCCTGGGGACGGACGCGCTCGAAGCCTCCGGTTGGCCCGGGCTGCTCGATGAGGAGATCGCCGAACTGTGGGACGGCGACATCCCGTTGTTCACCACCCGGCCGGGTTCGTCGGACCTCTGGAGCGGCACGGGCCGCCGGCTGACCGGCGTACTCGACCGGCCGGGTCTGGACCGGGTGTCGGACAAGATCCGGGCGATGGGCCGCACGGACCGCGACGAGCAGGAGTGGATAGTCCGGGCGGCGATGGCCGGCAGGTCCACCGCCTCCGCCCACGGCGTCGGCGCCCCGCCCGGGCTTCCTCCCCGGCCCGCCCGCGGATCCGCCCTGGATCCGGCACGGCTGCTTGCCGCCGCCCGGGGCATCGGCGACCAGCTGGTGGACAGGGCGAAGCAAAGCGGGACGCGCATCAACTGGCTCGGGCTCGAACTCCTCGCGGACCGGTACTGGCGGGTCGGACCGTCCGGTGCCGACCTGGGCGCCGGTTACCCGGGGGTGGCGCTCTTCCTGGCGCAACTCGCCGGCCTCACCGGCGAGGCGCGCTACGCGGAGGTGGCCCGCCGTGCTCTGAGGCCGCTGCCCCGCCTGCTGGAGCGGCTTGCGGAGCACCCGGAGGAACTCGGTGTCGTCGGGTCCGGGGCCTTCACCGGTCTGGGCGGTATCGCCTACGGCCTCATCCAGGTGTCCACCACCCTGGACGACGCCGAGATCCGCGGCTGGATCGGACCGGCCGTGGACCTCACCACCGCTGCGGCCCGGGCCGAGGACGCGTCCGGTGTCTTCGACGGCACCGCGGGTGGCCTGGCGGCCCTGCTCTCGGTGCACGCGGCCACCGGCTCCGCCGAAGCCTGGCAGGGTGCGCAGCTGTGCGCGGCCCGCCTCGCCGATCGCCCCCTCCCCGCCGCCCCCGGCTTCGGTACCGGATCGGCGGGCATCGGCTGGGCTCTGCTCAGGTTCGCGGCGGAAGGCGGCGGCGCCAGGTACGAGCAGGCGGGGCTGGCCGCCCTGCGGGCGGCGGTCGGGCAGGACCTGGACCACTCCTGGTGCACGGGCCTGCCGGGCATCGCGTTGGCGGCCTCCGACAGCGCAGCCGGGCCGACTGAGCTCGTCGACAGCGCGGTCAGGGTGCTCGCGCTGGGTGACCCACTGCCCAACCACAGTCTCTGCCACGGTGAACTCGGCGCCCTCGAACTGCTCACCGGTACGGCCGAGCACTCCGTTGGGCACACCGTGCGGAACCGGCGCGCGGGCGCGCTGCTGGAGACGCTCGACCGGAGCGGACCGCGCTGCGGCACCCCTGGAGGGCTCGGCACACCCGGCCTGCTGACCGGGCTCGCCGGTATCGGACACGGTCTGCTGCGGCTCGCCGCCCCCGAACGAACAGCTTCGGCGCTGCTGCTGCAGCCGCCGATCACGCCCCGGTCGTCATCGTGGACGCCGTGGCCTCAGGAAAGGAACGGCCGAACACCATGAACACCCCCGATCTGGTCCGCCAGTGGAAGCAGCCCGGCATGCGGCAGGGCGAAGCCGTGGATCACCCCGCCGGGGAGATCAGGCTCCGGGCGGCCGGCGGGCTTGCCCGTCGCACCGCTCTGCTCGCCGCGCACGACGGCGTGCGGTTCTCCCACCAGTTCCCGACGATGACCTTCACCGGCGGCCCCGAGGTGAGCCGGTAGCCGGCATCCGCCGACCGGCAGCCGGTGCCTCCGACAGGGTCGCACCGGCTGCCGGGTGTGAGAAACCCCCCTTGATCCACTCCTGTCGGACCGTCACAACCCTCCAGTAACCTGCGCGGTATGCGTACAACCTCGTCGGTCACCATCGGCCGGGAAGCCGAACTTTCCCAGCTCAGCGGCGCCTTGACGGCGCTCCGAGAGAGGGCGGGTCGTGCCGTGTTCCTGCTGGGAGATGCCGGGATCGGCAAGTCCCGGCTGCTCGGCGACTGCTGCGGCCAGGCCGCCGACCTGGGCCTGCCGGTCCTGCGCGGCCGGGGCAGCCCGACGAGCGCGGGAACCCCCTTCCGCCCGCTCGTCGAGGCGCTGTCGTCCCGTTTCCGGACCAGCGGGCCGCCCGAGGACGCGGAGCTCGAACCCTACCGTCCGGCCCTGGCCCGGGTCGTTCCGGAATGGCGGCACACCACCGTCCCCGGCTACCCCGAGAGCGTGGTCGAACTCGCCGAGGCGCTGCTGCGCCTGCTCGCCGTCCTCGGGCGGGGGACGGGCATGGTGCTGGCGCTGGAGGACCTGCACGACGCGGACACCGAGACGATCGCCGTCGTCGAGTACCTCGTCGACAACATCGCCGGACTGCCGGTGCTGCTGCTGGCCACGCTGCGCCCCGAACCCGGGGCCGCCTTCGACCTGGCCCGCGCGGCCGAACGGCGCCGGACGGCTTCCCTTCTCCCACTGCGCCCACTGGCCGCGCCGGACGTCCGCGCGATCGCCGGCGGCTGCCTCGCCGTTCCCGTCGACGAGGTACCGGTGGCCGTGGCCGACCGGTTGGCCGAGGGCGGCGACGGGAACCCGTACCTGATCGAGGAACTGTTGAAGGAGATGGTCGGCTCCGGGGCGCTCCGCCTGGAGGCCGACGGCTGGCACGTGGTCCGCGACCTCTCCGCGACCGTTCCGGAGAGCGTCGTCCAGAGCTACGGGCACCGGATCGATCTGCTGGACCCCGCGCTGCGGGAACTCCTGCTGATCGGGGCCACCCTGGGCGCCCGCTTCTCGGTCGGCACGCTCCGGCTCATCACCGGGCACGACGAACAGACCCTCTTCGCCCATCTCAGGTCCGGCGTCGAGGCAGGCCTGCTCGTCCCCGACTGGGCCGGTACGGACCAGTACGCGTTCCGGCACGCGCTCACCGCCGAGGCGCTGCTGGCGAACCTCCCCCGGGCGGAGCGCGCGGCCATCGCCCGCCAGGCCGCCACGTCGCTGCTGGAGGCCGATCCCGAGCTGACCGACGGCCGGTGTCAGGTGGTCGCGGGGCTCCGTCTCGCCGCCGGGGACGAGGCCGCGGCGGCGCTGGCGTACGCGGAGGCGGGCCGACGGGCGCTGGCCGACGGCACGTCGGGGTCGGCGGTCCGGTTGCTGGAGCGCGCTCACGACCTCGCCGACCAGGCGGACCGGACCGACATCACGGAGGCGCTGCTGTCCGCCCTCGCCGAAGCCGGTCAACTCGACCGCGCCTTCGCCTCGGCGGACACCCTGCCGTCCGTCGGGGCGGGGTCTCTCGGCACCGACCGCAGGATAGCGCTGCACACCCGGCTCGCCTGGGCCGCCGTGATCGCGGAACGGAGCGCCGACACCATCGCGCACGTGGCGGCGGCCAGGGCGCTCCTCGACAGCTGCGCCGGCCCCGAGCAGACCGCCGCGCTGGCCGTGGTCGAGGGGCACCTCGCCCTGCTCCCGGGCCAGGGCGAGCGGATGGTCGACGCCGAGCGGTCGGCCCTGGAGGCGGCGGCGGTGGCGCAGCGCGAGGGGCTTCCGGTGGTCGCCTGCCAGGCCTGGCAGTTGCTCGCGCTGCTGGCCCGGGAGCGGGGCTTCGACGACGCGGACGAGTGCCTGCGGCGGATGCTGGCCGTCGCCGAGACCCACAGCCTGCCGGTCTGGCGCATCGAGGCCGCGCTGCGGCTCGGCGCCAACAGCTTCATGCGGACCGGTGACACCCGCACGCTCGAACAGGCGCGGGACGCCGCGCGAGGGCTGGGTGCCATCATGCTGACCCAGCGCGTGGAGGCACTGCTCGCGATGAACGCGGTGCTCACCGGGAACGGCGCGAAGGCGCGCGAGACCATCGACCGCTGCCTGGACGCCAGCGCGCGGATGAGCGACCTCGGGACCCACCGCTACCTGCTGCTCACCTCGGCGACGCTCGCCGCGCACGCGGGACGCCGCCGCGAGATGGAGCACGAGCTGCTGCTCTTCCGGCAGTCCGGTGGTGGTGAGTCCTTCCTGACCCCGGTGATGCTCGGCCTCTGTCGCACGATCTGCGCGCTGTTGGAGGAGGACCGGATCCAGGCGGTCACCGAACTCGCCGCCGCGGCGGCATGGGAGGAGCGGCACCCGAACGTCTTCTACCTCTCCGGACGGTACGGGCTGGGCCCCCTGCTGGACGTTCTCGCGGGCACCGCAGGCCGGGCCGAGTACGAAGCCGTGGCCGCCGCCCCGGCGGCGGGGCTGGTCTGGAACCGGCAGTTCCTGCTGCTGGCCCACGCGGTCCTGCTGGGCCGGGAGGGGCGGGCCGAGGAGGCCGCCCTGGCCGTCCGTAGGGCCGAGCAGAGTGCCGGGCTCTTCCCGATGGCCCATCACCTCGGACTGCGGCTGGTCGCCGAGGCGGCGATCGCCGACGGCTGGGGCGAGCCGGTGGCATGGCTGCGCACCTCCGAGGAGTACTTCCACGACCACGACATCCCCTCGGTGGCGGGCGCCTGTCGGGCCCTGTTGCGTCGCAGCGGCGCGACGGTCGCCCAGCGCCGCAGCGGGTGGGACCGGATCCCGGCCCAGCTGCGCGCGCAGGGCCTCACCGCTCGCGAGTACGAGATCCTCGCCCTGCTCGTGGAGCGGCCCGGCAACCAGGACATCGCCCGGCGGCTGTCCATCTCGCCGCGCACGGTGGAGAAGCACATGGCCACGCTGATCAGCAAGACCGGCAGTCCCGACCGTGCGGCGCTCTGCCGGTTGGCCATCGAGGTCTCCCCCCGTGCCTGACCCCGTGCCTGACCCCGTGCCTGACCCCGTGCCTGACCCCGCGACCGGCCTGCGGGTACCGGGCGATGAACGTCCCGGTCCGGGAACCTACGTGCCTGCCGGCCGGATTCGCCCGGTCGCCGACCGGAACCTACGTGGGCCGCCCCGATGCCGGGCCGGCGGATCGCCGGAAGGATCGGTGATGCAAACGGAGCAGAGCGGTCCGCCGCCGCCCCGCACCGCCGCTCCCCACCGCCGCAGGAGGCCCGCTGATGACAGGTACGAGAGCGACGCCGAGCGCGGTCCGCGACGAGGACTCCGACCTGCTCCCGGACCTCGTGGCGTCGGTCCTGCACCGGCGGGGTGCGCGCGGCTGGACGGTCGGTTCGCGGGAGTTCTGGTGCCACGTCGCTCCGGAGGGCCGCACCATCCCGGCGCAGGGGTGGAAGCTGCACCTCTCGGCGACCCCGCTGTCCGCGCCCATCGTCCTCCTCAAGGCCGCAGAGGTCCTGGTCGCCGGGCGGGCCTCGTTCAAGTTCGCCGGCACTCTCGACCGGGTGACCGAACTGGTCTCCGCGAGCTACGACCGGGGTGGCGGTGGCAAGTTCATCACCGTCTATCCGGATGACGACGACCACTTCCGCGCACTCGCCGAGGAGCTCCACCACGCCACCCGCGGGCTGCCCGGCCCGGGCATCCTCTCCGACCGGCCGTACCGCCCCGGCAGCCTGGTGCACTACCGCTACGGCGTCTTCACCGGCACGACGCAGCTCGGCAACGACGGCACCGTCGAGTCCCTGCTGCGCACCCCCGACGGCGCTCTGGTCAGGGACCTCCGCCTGGCGCGGTTCAAGCCACCGGCCTGGGCGCGGTCGCCGTGGCCGCAGCAGCGGCCGGAGCCCGGTCCGCAGCCGCAGCCGCAGTCGCAGCCCGGTTCGCAGCCGCAGGCGGCGAGCCGTCCGGCCGCCGTCCTTCTCGACGGCCGCTACGTGGTGCGCTCGGCCGTCCGGCACACCTACAAGGGCGGGGTGTACTACGGCACGGACCGGGAGACCGATCGGCAGGTCGTCATCAAGGAGGCCCGACGCCACGTCGGGTCGACCGTCGCCGGCACGGACGCCGGCGACCTGTTGCAGCACGAGGCGCGGATGCACGCGGCGCTGGCACCCCTGGGCGTGTGCCCGCAGGCGTTCGGCGTGTTCACCCAGGGGGGCAATCTCTACCTCGTCCAGGAACGCGTGGACGGAGAGAACCTGCGGGACTGGGTGGTGGCGAATCCCGCGCCGGTCAGCGCCGTCCTGCTGGACCTGGTCGAGCAGCTGGTGACGATCGTCGAGCGTGTGCACGCCGCCGGCCATGTGCTGCGGGACCTGAACCCGAACAACCTCATGCTCACCCGAGACGGGGCGCTGCGGCTGATCGATCTGGAGATGATCGTTCGACCGGGCGACCAGGTCCAGCGCGCCTACACCCCGGGGTATGCCGCGCCCGAGGTGGTGGCCGCGGAACACAGCGGCCCGGCGCCGGACTTCACCTCGGACCTGTTCAGTCTCGGCGCGGTCCTGTTCCACCTGGCGAGTGGCGCCGAGACGGTGCTCGCCGCGGACCGCCCGACAACCCGCACGAACGGCGAGCGTCTGGCCCTTCTGGTGTCCCGGGCCCTTGCCGACAACCCGGTCGCGCGGCCGTTCGCCCCCGCGATCCTCGGGCTGATGGCGGAGTCCGTCGATCAGCGGTGGAGCCTGGAGCGGCTGCGCGAGCTCCTGGCCGAACTGCGGTCCGGCCGGCCGGAGCTTCCCGGGGAACCGGCACGCCCGGTCCTTGCGGCGGACGTCGAGGAGCGGGTCCTGGCCGACGGGCTGACCCACCTGCTGGACACCATGACCCCGGCCGGGCAGCCGCGGCTGTGGCCCGCCGACGGGTTCGCCGCCCTCAACGACCCGCTCAACGTGCAGCACGGCGCCGCCGGGGTCCTGGCGGTGCTCACCGCGGCCGACGTCGCGCGGACGGACCCCCGGCTCAGGTCCGGGGTCGCCGAGGCGGCCGACTGGACGGCGGGCCGTCTGCGGCTGGACGAACCACAGCTCCCCGGCCTGTACTTCGGCCGCTCCGGCACCGCCTGGGCACTGCTGGACGCAGCCCGGCTGCTGGACGACGACAAGCTGGCCGACACCGCGGCACGCTTGGCCCGGGCGGTGCCGGTGCGCTGGCCGAACCCCGACGTCTGCCACGGCGCGGCCGGCGCGGGTCTGACACAGCTGCACTTCTGGCAGGCCACCGGCGAGCCGGACTTCCTGGCCCGGGCGGTCGAGGCCGCCGAGGGGCTGGTGGCCGCCGCCGAACCGGGCCGGTCCGGAACGCTCTGGCCCGTTCCGAAGGACTTCGACTCCGCGATGGCGGGAGCCAAGCACCTGGGATTCGCCCATGGCGTCGCCGGAATCGGCACCTTTCTCCTGCTGGCCGGCCAGGCCACCGGACGGGACGACTTCCTGGCACTCGCACAAAGTGCCGGTGACACCCTGGTGGCGGCAGCGCGGACCGGCGACGGTGCGGCCTGGTGGCCCGAGGGCGACCACGACGAGAACGCCCCCTTCCGTCCGCCCTACTGGTGCAGCGGATCCTCGGGAGTGGGGACCTTCCTGGTGAGGCTCTGGACCGCCACCGCCGACCAGCGCTACCGGAACCTGGCCGAACAGGCCGCAGCAGAGGTGTACCGCAGGAGGTGGCAGCTCTCTCCGGCGGCCTGCCACGGACTGGCGGGCAACGCGGAGTTCCTGCTGGACCTGGCCGCCGCCCTGGACGACCCGGACTACCGCCAGCGGGCGGCGGAACTCGTCGCCTGTGCCCACGCGCGCCACACGCTGCGCGACGGTCTCCTGCTCCTGCCCGACGAGTCGAACACCGAGGTGACGGCCGGTTACAGCGGTGGGACGGCCGGCATGCTGGCCGCACTGGTCCGGCTACGGCACGGCGGCACCCGGCTCTGGCTGCCCGACTCCCTCGCACTCTCCGTGCCGACGGACGAGCCGGTCGGGATCGAGGCCGGCGCATGGTGACCTGGACCCCGGCTCCGAGCCGCGCGCCCGAGTTGCCCGTGGTGCCCGCGCTGCCGGCCACCCGGACGAGTTTCGCCTTCTCCGCGACGGCCGAGCATGCCGCGTGCCTGACGACAGGCTCGCAGGGCGGCCTGGTGCCCGAGCACCGGTCGTTCGACGGGCCGTCGTCCCGGCGCCGGACGCTCGCGCTGGAGGAGTCCCTGCGGACCCAGCCGCTGCCGACCGAGGACGGGAGACTCCTGCTACTGCGTGGTGCGGCCGGCCGGCACGAACTCGTCCTGGCCGACCCGGAGACGGGGCGGGCCGGTGAGCGCCTCACCGTCGAGTGCCGCGCGCTGCGTCTGGTCGCCTCCGCCGAACCGGGCACCCTGGCGCTGGCGGTCCGCTCCGACAGCCCGGGCCGGTCGACGCTGTACCGGGTGCTCGACAGTCCGTTGCGGTGGGAGCCGGTCGCGGCCCTGCCCGGCACGGTCGGCCGCATCTGCGGGTTGGAGCA
Source organism: Kitasatospora sp. NPDC088160 (assembly GCF_044741445.1). Taxonomy (NCBI): domain Bacteria; kingdom Bacillati; phylum Actinomycetota; class Actinomycetes; order Kitasatosporales; family Streptomycetaceae; genus Kitasatospora; species Kitasatospora sp. NPDC088160. The sequence goes on from NZ_JBIUSS010000018.1 coordinate 82,708, forward strand.
CAGCGGACGGCTGCTCGGCGTGGCCCTGCGACACGAGAGCCGCTCCCGGACCGTACTCGTCGATCTCACCGACGGCAGCCACCACGACCTGCCCTGCGCGCCCGGCCGGGAAAGCGACGCCCTCCTGCTGGCAAGCCCGTCCTCCGGTCTGCTGCTGATGGCGACCGACACGCCACAGGGACGCCGGCTGGCGTGGAGATCCCTGGCCGATCCGGCCGGACTGCGCGCCCCCGAGCGGCTCAACACCATCGACGGCGCCGTCCTGCCACTGGCCTTCGACCCGGCCGGTGAGCGGGTGGCCCTGCGAGTGCTCCGCGGAGCCCGGGCCCGGCTGCTGGTCCACGACCTGCGCCAGGACCGGCTCACGGAGGTGCCGCTGGCGGCGGGGGCGGTCCAGCAGGTGGCCGGCTGGGGGCGCAGTGGCCTGCTGGTGCCGGTCTCCACGGCGGACCGCCCGGCCGAGATCGCGGTGCTCTCGCCCGAGGCCACGACGGAGTGGGCCCCAGCCGGAAGCCAGGCGGCGGGACGCTCGCGAGTCGAGCGGTTCTCCGGCCCCGCAGGGCAGTTCGAGGCCGTCTGCCAAGGCGACTGGCGCAGCGCCGACGCCGTACTGGTCGCCCTGCACGGCGGGCCCGAGGCGGCCTGGGACCTCGGATACGAGCCGGTGCTGCACCGGCTCGCCACCGCCGGCATCGCCGTCGTCGCCCCGAACCAGCGCGGCAGCACCGGCTACGGGGCCGCGCACGCCGAGGCCCTGCACGGCGCCTGGGGCGGACCCGACCTCGCCGACATCCGCGCCCTGGTCAGAGCCCTCGCCGCAGGGCGCCCCGGATCGGCGCCACCGCCCATGCTGTACGGGGTCAGCTACGGTGCCCATCTCGCCCTGCTGGCGGCTGCCGCGGACCCGCAGCTGTGGTCCCGCTGCGCCGTCGTCGCCCCCTTCCTGTCCGCCGCCCGGCTGCACGCTCAGGCGTCGCCCGCGGTCCGTGCGCTCATCGACCGGCTCGGCGGCCGGACCGAGGTCGAGGACGGACTGGGCCCCCGCGACCTGTGGACCCTCGCCGACCGGATCCGCACCCCACTGATGATCGTCCACGGCACGGACGACCGGACGATCCCGGTCGACCAGTCCCGGCAGCTGCGGCAACGGCTGCTCGACACCGGCCACAGCGAGGGCACCCACTTCCGCTACGCCGAAGTACCCGGCGGCGGACACTCCCCGCTGGAGAACCTCGCGGGCGCGCACCTGCGGGAGCAGCTGGTGGAGTTCCTCTCCCAGCGCCCCGGGAACGCGTGAGGACCGCTCGGGACCGCGGGACCAGAGACTCACGGCCATTCGGGCCGTGCGACGCCGGTACGGCCGGCGTCATCTGCGACGACCTTCAGGAAAGGGGGTGAACACGATGACCGTTGATGTCGATGCGCTGCAGGCGCTGGACGGGGAGGAGGAGGCCGCTGGTCTGCGGCCCTGCCAGAACACCTGTAGCTGGACCTGCACCTACACCGGCCAGTGATGTCGGGTCGGTCGGACGGTGAGTTTTCTGCCTGAAGGGAGGTGAACACGATGACCGTTGACGTCGATGCGCTGCAGGCGCTGGACGGGGAGGAGGAGGCCGCTGGTCTGCGGCCCTGCCAGAACACCTGTAGCTGGACCTGCACTTACACCGGCCAGTGACCAATGTGTGGCCGGGGCCCTGATCGGCCCCGGCCACCGGTCCCGATTGCCCTCCTGGAGGAGAGGATGACGACGTCGACAAGATCGGTCCCCCGCCTGCTGGCGGCGGCAGCCCTGGAGGCCCGGGGCTGGTTCGCCCTCGCCGTACTGGCGTCGATCACGGATGCGGCGGTGACGCTGGCGACCCCCGCCCTGCTGGCCCGGGCACTCGACGACGCCCTGGCCCACCGTCCGCTGACCGGGCCGGTATCGGCCCTGGCGGCGGCGTTCGCGGTGGCGACGGGGGTCGCGGTGGTGCACGTGGTGGCCGCGGGAACGAGTGGGGCGGCGGCCACCGGCTGGTTGCGCCGCGGCCTCGTCCACCGGGTGCTGGGCGCGGGACTCGCCGGGCAGCGCCGGCACGCTGCGGGGGATGTCACCGGCCGGCTGGTCGGGAGCTGCGCCGAGTCCGGGCACGCCGGTCTCACCGTGCTCGACACGGTCATGTCGGTGGCCACCTCGATCGTGGGCGTGGTGTCCCTGTGGCTGATCGACTGGCGACCCGCGGTGACCTTCCTGCTCGGCCTGCCGCCGGTGTACGTCGTCCTGCGGTTGTTCTTCCGCCGGAGTTCGTCGGCGCTCACGCGCTATCAGGAGTTGCAGGGACAGATCGCGGACCGGTTGATCGAGGCCTTGGGCGGCGTCCGGACGATCCGGGCGAGCGGCACCGTGGCAGCGGAGACGACCCGCGTGCTGGAGCCGCTGCCCGAGCTGTCGAAGACCGGCCTGCTGACGTGGCATCTGCAACGCGCCACCGCCTGGCAGATGGGCCTGTTGCTGCCGGCGATCGAGATCCTCGTCCTCGCCGTGAGCGGATACGGGGTGGTCGCCGGGCGGATCTCCTCGGGGGAGCTCGTCGCCGTCACGGGGTACGTCGCGATCGCCCTCGGACTTCTCCAACAGGTCGACGCGGTGGGTGAGTTGGCCCACTCGGTCGCGGCGGGCCGCCGGGTCGCCGAGGCCGTGGGCCAGCCCGTGACCCTGGCGGGGGAGCGGGGATCGGACGGATCCACCGCCGGATGTGCGGTCTCCTTCCGCGGGGTCCGCGTGCTCGCCGGGGACCGGGTGGTGCTCGACGGAATCGACCTGGAGATCCCGGCCGGAACGGCGCTGGCCGTGGTCGGGGCGTCGGGCGGGGGAAAGAGCAGCCTCGCCGCGCTGGTCGGGCGGCTCCACGACCCGGACCAGGGCGCGGTGCTGCTCGATGGCGTACCCGTGACGGAGTTCACGGCGGATGAACTCTCCCGCCGCGTGGCGTACGCCTTCGAACGGCCCGCGCTGTTCGACGACACCATCCGCGCCACGATCGCGCTCGCTCGTCCGGAGGCGACGCAGTCCGTGATCGAGGCCGCCGCGCGGGCCGCCGGCGCCGATGACTTCATCCGACGGCTTCCCGACGGATACGACACCCGCCTGGCGGTTGCTCCGCTGTCCGGCGGTGAGGCACAACGGCTCGGACTGGCGAGGGCGTTCGCCCAGGACAGCCGGGTGGTCGTGCTCGACGACGCGACGTCCAGCCTGGACACGGTGACCGAGGCGAGGGTGACGCAGGCGTTGCACAGCGCCTTCACCGGGCGGACCAGGATCATGGTCGCGCACCGCGCTTCCACGGCGGCCCGCGCGGATCTGGTGGCCTGGCTGGCGGACGGCCGGATCAGAGCCGTGGCGACCCATGCGGAGCTGTGGAGCGACCAGGAGTACCGGGCGCAGTTCGCCGCGGCTTCGGAGAGTGTGGAGGAGGAGACGTGTCCGATCCCGTGACCACGCGCCCCGGCTGGCGGATGCTGGGGCGCCATCTGCGCGGCCGCAGCGGCGTCGTCGCCGCGGTGCTGGCGCTGTCCGTGCTGGAGGCGTTGCCGGTTCTGCTGTCCGGGCTCCTGATAGCGCGGGCCCTGGACCGGGGATTCCTGGCCGGGCGCCCGCTGGTGGGCCTGGCCTGGCTGGCAGTGCTGGGCGTCGCCATGGTGCTCCGGGCTGCTGTGACCCGCCAACTCCTGCCCAGGCTGGGCGTGCTGGTCGAGCCGTTGCGGGACGCACTGGTGAGCTCGGTGGTCTCCGCCACGCTCCGGCGCGGGGTCGCCGGCACGGCCCGCTCCGACGGGGCGAGCGTGGCCCGGCTCACCGGACAGGTGGAGACCGTACGGGCACTGGTCTCCGCGCTGCTGCGCTCGGTCCGGCAGGTCGGCGTGTCACTGGTGATGGCCCTGGTGGGGTTGGCGGCCCTCGCTCTGCCGGTGGCGGCCATCGCCGGGGTGTCGGTGGTCCTCACGCTGGCGGCGTACATGCCGCTGCTGCGCGTCCTGAGCCGGCGTCGACGGGCCTTGCTGATCGCGGACGAGCGACTGGCCGCCGAGGCCGGTCAGACCCTGGCGGGCCTGCGTGATCTGGTGGCCGCCGGCGCGCGCGGTCGGGCTCGGGAGCGGCTGGACGTCCTGATCGGCGAGTGGGAAGCGGCGTCGCGGGCCGTCGCGCGGACCGGCGCGGTCAGTGCGCTGCTCGTCTCGGCGGGCGGAAAACTGCCGGTGCTGGCCGTGTTCGTGATGAGCCCGTGGCTGCTGGCCGGAGACGGACTGACGGTCGGCGCGCTGGTCGGCGCAGTCGGCTACCTGCTGACCACCATCGAGCCCACGCTGCGCTCGATGGTCGATGTCATCGGCTCCTGGGGAATCCAACTCCACACGGTGCTACAGCGGTTGGGCGAGGCCGATGTCCCGTCCGAACCGGCCGCGCGCCACCCCGCCCACCCGCCCGCCGAAGCCGGCCCGGCCGAGGCCGCCTCGGCCGGCGCCGACCTGGTCATCGACCGCCTGACCTTCGGTTACGGCCCGCACGCCGAGCCGGTCATCCGCGACCTCACGCTCGCCGTGCCCGCCGGCGCCGTGCTGGTCGTGGTGGGCCCCAGCGGCATCGGCAAGTCGACCCTGGCCAACCTGCTCGCCGGGTTGGCGACGCCCGGCGCCGGGCAGGTCCGGATCGGCGGCTTCCCCGTGGACCGGCTCGGCGAGGACTGGCTGCGCCGCCACGTCGTACTGATCCCCCAGGAGGCGTACATCTTCACCGGGACGCTCCGGGAGAACCTCTGCTACCTGCGCCCCGAGGCCGCGGACACCGAGCTCGCCCGGGCCGCGACCGCCGTCGGTGCCGACCGCCTGATCGGCCGGCTCGGCGGCCTGGACACCCGGCTCGGGGTGGGCGGGGCCGTTCTGTCGGCCGGCGAGCGGCAACTGCTGGCGCTGGTCCGGGCCTACGTCTCGGACGCTCGCGTGGTGCTGCTCGACGAGGCGACCTGCCACCTCGACCCGGGTGCGGAGGCGCGGGCGGAGCTGGCCTTCGCGCGGCGCTGCGGCACCGTGGTCGTCATCGCGCACCGGATGAGCTCGGCCCTGCGCGCCGACCGCATCCTGCTGATGGACGGCGACCGGACGCTGAGCGGCACCCATCCGCACCTGCTCGCCGCCTCACCGCGCTACGCGGACCTCGTCGGCTACTGGACCGGCTCGCACGCGGACACGAGGGACCAGCACACCACGGCCTCGCCGGCGTGAGCGCTCGCCTCGCGTGCATCCGTGCGTCCGTGCGTCCGGGCGTCCGAACCACGGACCGGCAAGCGTTCTTGGCCGGCCCGCACCCGCTCTGAACTGCGCGTTCACCCCCACCCGTAGGCACGGGTGAGGGGGCGCCGAGGCGCCCCGCAGTTTCGAGCTCCGGGGAGTTCCCGTTGGTCCACCACATCGAAGATCCGGCCCGCCGCAGGGGCAGGTGGCGAAGGCCGCTCGTGGCCTTCGCCACCGCGACCGCCGTCGTGGGAGTGCTCGCGGCTCCCGGCATCGCGCCCGTGGCGAACTCCTTCGGGAGCCCTTCACCCTTCTTGTCCTGGCATCAACTGATGGCCATCCAGGGCCAGATGAACGAGACGGCTTCGGCCGTGGAACAGGTGTCGGGTCGGATCGGCAGCCAGGCCCTCGCCGGCGTGGTCGCCGCCCCCGAGACGAAGCACCTCACGATCTACTGGCACGGCGAGCTGACGCCCGAGGTCCGGGCGGTCGTCGCGCACAGCCCGGTGCGTGTCGACGTGAAGTCGGCGCCGCACAGTGCGCAGGACCTGAAGGACGCCTCGCACGAGGTGACGCGCATCGCCGATTCCGCCGGAGTACGGATCACCGACGTGGCGATGCCGCAGGACGGGAGCGGCCTCACCGCGACCGTGGTGGGCGGTGAGGCCGACGCACAGCGGCTGCGGCGGGCGGTGGCGTCCGTGAGCGTTCCGGTGACGGTCGAATCGAACGGCACGGAGTCGATCAGCCTCGGCGAACCCTCGCGCCGGAGCGATCCGGGCGCCGGCGGCGCGCAGATCATCTCACCGTTCTGCAGCACGGCGTTCGCGATCAACTACCGCGGCGAGAACGCCATGCTCACCGCGGACCACTGCTTCATGCCGAACAACGAGACCAACGTCCGGTACGGCGTGGACGACACGGGCGGACAGGGGCCGGCGATCGGCACCCGGATCTCGCCCCACATCGTCCGCCAGGACGAGAGGGGGCCCGTCTACCTCGACGCGGCCGTCATCAAGCCGTCCTCGGGCATCACGATGGACCAGCAGATCTGGACGGGCGGCGCGGCCGACCAGTCCAGCATCTCGCAGACCAAGAAGTGGGTGAGCGCCGCGCAGGTGGCGCACGAGGGGAACTGGATCTGCAACGAGGGCGCCCGATCGGGCGAGATCTGCAACATCCAGGTCACCACCAAGGTGACGGACTACTACGCCAAGGGCCCCGACAACCTGGGCGGCGACATCGAGCACCACTACATGTACGGGTGGAAGGCCCTCAAGCAGTTCACCGCCGCCGACAACTCGTCCATCGCGGCCCGCAGGGGTGACAGCGGCGGCCCCGTCGTGCTGGGCGGCGGCCCGGACCTGCCGGGGGCGCCGCCCAACATCACGGCCCTGGGCATCGTCTCGGCCACCACGGGTGGAACCTGGAGCTGCAAGACGCCGGGGAAGACGATGGCGACCACCTGCGCGGGCGGCATCATGTTCGTCGGCCTGGAGGACGCCCTCCCCATGCTGGGCGCCAAGATCGGCGTTCGCGACTGGAGCACCGGGCACCTGAGCTGGGAGGACTTCGGCGGGGGCGGCGGGGGCGTGGCGATGGGCTCCGACCCCAAGCCGCACGACCACACCGAACTGGTCGACGGCAACGGCGCGGCGATGGCCTACGACCTGCCGAGCGGGCGGCTCGTCGGCACCCAGCCCGGTGACCCGCGGGCCGACTGGGAACTCCTCCAGACGACGGACGGCGGCTGGATGTTCCGGAACCTGGCCGCACCCAACGAGTACCTCGGTCAGTCCGCCGACGTCGGACTCCAGATGTCGGACTGGGAGGGCGGCCACTGGTACTTCCACCTCCAGATCAAGGGCGGGAACTGTCTCGCGCTGTGGCCCGGTACGAGCGTGCCGAACAGCATCGCGACACCCGGCAACGCCCCGTGCGACCACAACGACGAGAACCAGCTCTTCAAACTGGTGCCGGTCGGCGACGAGGGCGCCGACCTGCCGAGCACGCCCGGCCCCCCGCCCGCGGACAGCCTGCACCTGCCGTCCCAGCAGCCGCCGGTGAAGCCCTCCGGGCCTTCCGTGGACGCGGCCTACTCCTTCCTCGCCCAGCGCCTCGACGCCCACGGCACCGGCAGCACGCTGCGTGTGCCCCGCAGCTACCAGGGCGGGCACTTCGAGGACCCGAAGCTGTTCGGCCCGGACGGCTTCCAGGCCTCCTTCACGTACGACAACGCGCTCGTCATCACCGCGTTCCTGCAACGCGGCGGAACCGACGACGTCGCCCGCGCCACGGCGCTCGGCGACAGCCTGCTGTACGCCCAGGCCCACGACATCACCCCGGACGGCCGCATCCGCGCCTCCTACGAGCCGGACCCCTTCGTCAAGACCCCCTCCGGCGAGCCGTACGTCGGCGGGTTCTCCGTCTACACCGGGAACATGGCCTGGGCCGGCATGGCACTTACCCGGCTCTACCGGGTGACCGGCCAACAGCGCTTCCTGGACGGGGCGTTGAAGGCCGCCAACTGGATCCAGAACAACACCGCGGACACCCGCGGCGCCGGTGGCTACACCGGCGGCCTGCGCAACGACGACGGCACCGGCCAGACGATGGTCCCGCTCACCTGGAAGGCCACGGAGCACAACATCGACACCGGCGCCTTCTTCGCCATGCTCGCCGGCGTCACCGGCGACGCGGGCTGGGCGCAGCGCTCCACCAACGCGTTCCGGTTCGTGAAGTCCGTGCAGGCCGCCAACGGCCACCTGTGGACGGGCACCGGCCTGGACGGGGTGACCACCAACGACGACGTCGAGCCGGAGGACGTGCAGACCTGGAGCTACCTGGCCACCCTCGACCCGTCCTACGCGCCCGCCGTCGACTGGGCGGCCGGGCGGATGGCGGCCACCGACGGCCCGTACAGCGGGGTGGGCTTCAGCGGTAAGGACACCAGCGGCGTCTGGTTCGAGGGCACCGCCCACCTGCTGGCCGCCTACCAGGTCCGCCGCGCGGACGGCGACGCCGCGAAGGCGGCGGTCCTGATGGCGACCTTGCAGAAGGCCCAGAGCGGCGCGGCCAACACGGACGGCAAGGGCATCGTCGCCGCCTCGCACGACGGCCTGGACACCGGGGAGGGCGACTTCTACTACTCCTCCCTCCACACCGGGGCGACCGCCTGGTACGTGATCGCCGCGCAGGGCGGGAACCCCTTCCGCCTGTGACCGGGAGTCGCGGCCGCCGCGCCGACGGCGGCCGCGACTCGCGGGACCGGAGCGCCGGCTCCACACCGACCCTGCGAAGCCGGGGGCCGTCGGGGGCGGTCAGTCGGCGACGGCTCGCCAGGCGGGGCCGTCCCCGTCGAGGTGGACCCGGCCGAACACCACGTCCGCGAAATGGACGCCGAAGCCGATCGTGCCCGGTCGGGCCAACTCGGCGACCAGGCGACGGCGTTCCCGCGCGGCCCGGTCGGGGTCGAGGTCGGCGGCGGCCGACCATTCGGGGTGGTCCACCTGGACCGGCGAGTGCATGGCGTCGCCGAAGGCGATCAGCCGCTCGCCGCCCCCGGTGATGACGTAGGACGCGTGCCCGGCGGTGTGACCGGGGGTGAGCAGCACGTGCACGCCGGGGAAGATCTCGTCGCCGTCGAGGACGGTGCGCACCTGTGGTGCCATGGCCTGGAGAATCTCGTCGGTGATGCCGCGCGCCGCCAGGAGGTGGCGGTGTGCCCATTCGGGTGCGGCGACCAGGAGGTCGCGGCCGGCGAACGCGGGCAGGTCGCGGTCCGGGGCGGGGTTCCAGGCCCAGCCGATGTGGTCGAGGTGCAGGTGGGTGATGGCGACGGCCTCGATCGTGGCCGGCGGACGGCCCAGTGCGGCCAGGTTGTCGAGCAGCGCACCGCCGTGGATGGCCCCGCGCGGATTGCCCGGCTGAGCCGGAATCGACTGCGGGCCGAAGCCCGTGTCGATCAGCAGCGCACGGTCGCCGTGCTCCACCAGCAGCGCGCCGATGCCCGCCGCCAGGTTGCCGGAGTCGTCGAGGTACTCGGGGTGGGCGGCCCAGTCCTCGTCCGTGCTGCGGGGGAACCAGCCGCGCGCGCTGAGTTCCACCGCCCCGTCCGGCACGTAGGTCACTTTCGTGTCGCCGAGTCGCAGTGATCGTGTCAGCGCCGGTCGCCGCAGTCGCTCGGCCAACGGCGTCCGGTCCGTGCCCTGTTCCGTCGTGGTGTCCGTCATGGTCGCTCCTTAAGAACTGTTGGCGGTCCGGGAGGACCGGGTGCGGCGCCGGCCCGGTGGCGGGTGTGCCGGGCAGGGCACGGCCCGCGGATCGAGTGGGCAACCGTGGTCGGCGGTACCGGCCGCGTCGGCGGCGGTGACCCGCGGGTGTCCAGTTCACTCCGGTTGGAGCTCGCGATCCAGCAGCACTTCGAGTTCGCGACGATCACGAATCGCGATCGTCGCGCGCCGCCTCCCGACAGGCCTCCAGCAGGAAGCGCACGCGCTCGGGGGCGGCGGCTCGGTGCACCGCCAACACGGTGGGCAGGGAGAGCGCCGCCTCTGCGCTCCGCGCCCCGGCCGGGGAGCGCACCGGCAGGAAGGCCACCTGGCCGGCGCGCAGTTGGTGGGCGTGCGCCGCGTACACCACCGTCCAGCCGGCGACACCCGCGCCCAGCGCCGCAAGGGTGTCCTGGAGCGAGCTGTGCGGTGGTCCGGGCGCGGGCTCGAACCCGGCGTCCCGGCAGGCAGCCGTGACCAGATCGACCAGCGGCGGGTTGCTCCGGCGTTCCGTCAGGTGAAGCGGTAGCTCCGAGAGCCGGGCGAGGTCGACCGCGTCCGCCCCGGCCAGCGGGTGGCGGGCCGGCAGGGCGACCACGAGTTCCTCCCGCCACACCGGGATCAGCCGCACGCCCTGCGGCGCCGCCACCTCCCCGCGTACGAAGGCCGCGTCCCACTCCCGGTCGGCGACCCGCCGCAGGCGTTCCTCCGGCGCCGCCGAGGCCAACTCCACCCGGGTGCCGGGCGCGATTCGCTCCAGCGCCTCCAGCACCCGTTCCAACCGCACGCCCATTCCCCGGCTCGTCCCGACGCGCAGCACGCTCTCCCGCTCGGCGACGAAGCCGCCGACCAGGTCCAGGGCCCGCTGTCCGGCCGCCAACACCTCACGGGCGCCGGGCAGGAACGCCGCCCCCGCGGCACTCAGCCGCACGCGGCGCCCCGAGCGGTCGAACAACTCGACGCCCAGCTCGCGCTCCAGCCGGCCGATCTGCTGGCTGACGGCCGACTGCACGATCATCAACCGCTCGGCTGCGCGACCGAAGTGCAACTCCTCCGCCACCGCCACGAAGTACCGCAACTGACGAAATTCCATGACCTCGACCGAACCGGGAGCAGGGCACCGCCAGGCTACGGCAAGCACCAGCGCCCCGGTCCGACCGCTCACCCCACCCGGTCCCGGGGGGCCTATCCCTGGGCGGTGGGGCGAACGACGATGTCGCCGACGTCGACACCGTCCGGCTGCTCGATGGCGAAGGCGATGGCGCGGGCCACTGCGGCCGGCGGGAGGGCGATCTCCATCAGCTTGTCGATCTGGGCCTTCGCAGCCGGGTCCATGTGCTCCGCGAAGTCGGTGCGGACAGCGCCGGGTGAGACGACGGTCACGCGCAGGTTGGCGCCCGCCTCCTGGCGCAGGCCCTCGGAGACGGTGCGCACGGCGTTCTTGGTGGCGGCGTACACCGACTGGAGCGGGACGATGCGCAGTCCGGCGGTGGACACGGTGTTGACGAAGTGCCCGAATCCCTGCTCCCGGAAGAGGGGAAGGGCCGCGGCGATTCCGTACAGGACCCCTTTGAGGTTGACGTCGATCATCTGCTCCCAGTCCTCGACGCGCAGGTCGTCGAGGGGGGAGATCAGGCCGATCCCGGCGTTGCTGACGAGGACGTCGAGCTTGCCGTAGCGCTCGCATGCCAGCTTGACGAGGCCGGGGAGGTCCTCGCGCCGCGTCACGTCCGTGCGGATCCAGGCAGCCTCGCCACCGGCCTGTTCGATGCGGGCGGCCAGGGCCGCGAGACGCTCCGGACGGCGTGCCCCGAGGACGACCTTCGCGCCTCGCTCGGCCAGCAGAAGCGCGGTCGCCTCGCCGATGCCGCTGCTGGCGCCCGTGATCGCCACGACCTTGCCTTCGATTCCCGGCATGCTCGCCTGTCCTTCCAGAGTGCGGATTGCGGATTGCGGTGTGTGGAGTGTGGAGTGCGGAGCAGAGGGGGCGTCCGGGCAGGTCGGACCATGCCCTAGAGTGAAAGTGGAGGCTCCGCCACTTCGCCCAGGTTAAGTGGCGGAGCCTCCACTTAGCAACGGAGAAGGGAACGAGCCGCCGATGACCCGAGAGGCATGGCGCCCGCTGAGGGCCGACGCGCAGCGGAACCGGGACAAGATCCTGGCCGCCGCGGTGCGCGTGTTCAGCGAGGAGGGGCTCGACGCCCACTTCGAGCGCATCGCCAGGGAAGCGGGCGTGGGAACGGGCACGCTCTACCGCAACTTCCCGACCCGAGAGGCGCTGATCGAGGCGGCGTACCGCAACGAAGTGGCCCGGCTGTGCGAGGCCGCCTCCGACCTCCTGGCGACGATGCCGCCCGCCGAGGCCCTGCGGGTGTGGACTCGCCGCTTCATCGACTACGCCACCGCCAAATACGGCATGGCCGACGCCCTGCGAGCCGTCGTCGCCTCGGGCAGCAACCCCTACGCCGACAGCCACGAGATGATTCAGGGCGCCCTCAACTCCCTGATGGAGGCCGGTGCCGCCGCCGGCACGATCCGCTCCGACATCCGTGCGACCGACATGTTCGCCGCCCTCGCCGGAATCGCCCTCACCTCGGCCAAGCCCGAGCAGCGCGAGCAGGCCGAACGCCTCCTCGACCTCACCCTGGACGGGCTGAAATCCGCGCCGACTCAGCCGCCCGGTAACTGACGACAGGACCCGGACGTCACCTCGGCCGGTGCCCGGGTGTGGCGGCGGAACGGGACCGCCCGGTCGCCGGCTCGGGTGAGGCGGCGACCGGGCGGTCGGGGTGTGTCGGGGTGGGTCGGGGTGGGTGGTGGGCCGCGCCTCGGGGTCAGGCAGCGGCCCGTTCGGGCTGCTCCGCCTGGCGGTCGGCGGGCTGTCCGGTGGCGGCGGGGGTGTTCTCCCGGGGGGCGGGGAGTGCTGCCATGATCGCGGCGGAGATCACGATGGTCGCTGCCCAGGCGAGCCCGTACCTGCCGACCGGGGTGTCGGAGAGCGGGCCGGCGAACCAGTCGCACTTGGTGAAGGCGAGCCCCAGCAGCAGGGCGAGCACCCAGGACACCATGGCCTGCCAGCAGAAGCCGCCCGTGTACCAGTAGCGGCTGTTCCTGCTGGTGTCCATGAGCCCGGCGGCGTCGTAGCGCACCGCGCGTGAGCGGCGCCGGAACATGTCCACCGCGTAGACGCCGATCCAGGCCGAGAAGGAGACGGCGAGCAGGATGAGGAAGGTGATGAAGGAGCCCAGGAAGCTCTTGGCGACCAGCATCAGCAGCAGGCCGCCGACCAGTGAGATCACGGCGTTGATGCTGACGGCCGTGGCGCGCGGCAGCTTGACGCCCATGGTCTGTGCGGTGAAGCCGGCCGAGTACATGGAGAGGCTGTTGATCAGCAGCATGCCCACGATCGCGGTCAGCAGGTAGGGCACGGCCAGCCAGGTCGGCAGCAGGTCGCCGAGGAAGGAGACCGGGTCGGCGGCCTGGGCCAGGCCGGGCGAGGCCACCGCCATCACGGCGCCCATGAGCACCATGGGCACCATCACCAGGCCGGCGCCGGAGACCGTCACGCCGACGATCTTCCTGCCGGAGGCGGCGTGCGGGAGGTAGCGGGCGAAGTCCGGGCCGGTGGGGACCCAGCTGATGCCGCCGGCGGCGATGGTCCCGATGCCGGCGATCATCATCGCGGTGGTGCCCGCGGGCTTGGCGAAGACCTCGCTCCAGTGCATGGTGGCGACCAGGTAGCCCAGTACCAGCACGCTGAAGACACCGAAGAGGTACGTCGACCAGGTGTTGCAGACGTTCAGCGCCTTACGTCCCATGCCGGAGACCAGGAAGGTGCAGGCGACGAAGGCGAAGAGCGTGATGACGATCAGCGCGGTGTTGGTCTTGACGCCGAAGAGCAGGTCGAGGACGGTCAGCACGGCGTAGGCGCCGGTGACGGCGTTGATCGTCTCCCAGCCGAACCGGGCGATCCAGAGCACGGCGCCGGGGAAGAGGTTGCCGCGCACCCCGAAGGTGGCCCGCGAGAGGGTCGCGCCCGGCGCCCCGCCCCACTTGCCGGAGACCGACAGCACGCCGACCAGGCCGAACGAGATGAGCGCGGCGCTCGCCGCGACGATCAGGACCTGCCAGAAGTTCAACTGGTTGAACACCACCAGGGCGGCGCCCATGGTGAGCAGCAGAACGCTGATGTTCGCGGCGACCCAGGTCGGGAAGAGCTCGCGGACTCTGCCCCCGCGCTCGTGGTCGGGGACGGGTTCGATGCCGCGGGTTTCTATCGCGCCGCCGGTCTCGGCGTTCGACGGGTTGTCCATGAGGGTGGCTCCGTGCGTGTGAAGCGGAGATAAATCGAACAAATGGGGCATTTATGGAACTCTTCGCGCGTAGCGCGGGAGTTGAGCCATCCTACTTTGTCCGCTTCGGTTCCAGGTCGGCCCGGTATCGGAGGGGAGGGCGCCACCCCCGCCCGCGCCCCCTCCGCAAACGCCGCAGACGCCGTGAACGCCTTGACCGCCTTGAACACCGGAAATGCCGCGAACGCCTCGAACGCCGCGAACGGCGGGCCCGGCCCACGGCCAGGCCCGACGCGCTCGCGGCGCCGCCGAGGAGGAGATCGCGGCCGGGATGCGCCGCCGGCCCGGGAGCGCGCAGGCCCGACCAGGCGCCGCCTGATCCAGGCGCTCAGCGCGCACCCGGGGGTCTCACCTGGCGAACAGCGAACTGCCGCTGACGACGCGGGTGGTGCCGTCGGCGAGGGTGACGGTGACCGTGTCGGGGACGGCGCGGTGTGACATGGTCCCGGGCCACCAGGCGGTCCAGCGGCCGTCCGCCACGGTGACCTGGAAGGTGCGTCCGGCGACCTGCATGGTGATCGCCTTCACACCGGCCCCCACGGAGCCCTGCGCGTAGTTGAACATGGCGTCCCCGTCACCGTGGGAGCCGCCCGTGTCGTACGTGACCGCATCGGCCGCCACGTTCTTCACCGGGTCGATCGCCTCCCACAGGCCGCTGGTCTCCGAGGCGACGTAGCAGAGCATGGTCTTGCCGCCGCGGTTGACGACCATGGAGGCGACCTTGCCCCGCAGGTCCGCGTTGGTGATCTTGACGGGTGCCCCGGCGCCCGGGCCGCCGGCCATCCGGTCCAGGCACCACTTCTCGGCGGTGGCGCCCGGGCCGGTCGAAGCGGCCAGCGGTGTCGGGACGCCGGTCCAGCTGGCCAGTTCCGCAGAGCTCAGCGGCCCGCTGACGCCGCCCCGCGAGGACTGCGCCACGGCCACGGCCACGGCCGTACCCACGACGAGCGCACCGGCGAGGGTGACGGTCAGCCGCCGCCGAAAGCGCGGCCTGGCGGGGGCCGGGGCCGGGGTGGGGGCCGTGGTGGGGGTGGAGGTGTCGAGGTCGATCTGGCGCATCAGGCGCTCCCGGTGTAGGGCATGGCGTCCTGCGGGGAGGTCGCGCTCGGCCGGCACGGGCACCTGCCCGAGCAGTTCCGCGCGCTCGACCGGCTCCGGCCGCTGTCCGGCGTTCACTGGTGTACCTCCTTCGGGGACGGGGCCGCGCTCGCGGACCCACCCTGGATCTGGTTCCGGCCACGGCCGGGTTCCACTTTTTTCCGCTGCGCCCGGCGCTGGGCCGTCTCGGCGAGACGGTGCAGCCGGGTCCGGGCCCGGGACAGGCGTGAGCGTACGGTGCCCACCGGTACGCCCAGGGCCTCGGCGGCCTCCTGGTAGTCCAGGCCCGCCCACACGCACAGGGCCAGCACCTCGCGGTCCGGGCGGCGCAACCGCGCCAGCGACTGCTGCAGGGCCGCGATCCGCGCCGCGTCGTCGATCCGCCCGGCCACCTCCTGCGCGAAGTCGGGAACGTCCTCGCGGGCCGGCGGGAGCTGCGCCAGTACCTGCCAGTGCCGCCGGGCGGCCCGGCGCTGGTTGCTGACCAGCTTCGTGGCGATGCCCAGCAGCCAGGGCCGCAGCGACCCGCCCTCCGCCTCGACCCGGTCGTGCCGGCGCCAGGCCTCCAGGAACGTCAACGACATCACGTCCTCCGCCGTCGACCAGTCCCCGGTGAGCCGGAACACGTGGTTGTACACCGCGCGCGCATACGTGTCGAAGAGCCGGCCGAACGCGTCCCGGTCACCGGCCCGCACCCTCGCGCGCACTTCTCGATCTGAAGAGTCCACGCCCCCTATCTGGTGCCCCGCCCGCCCGGGTTCCTATGACCTGCGTCACGGCTCCGAGCTCGCACAGCTACGGCGAAGTGACAAGTAGCCCAGAATGACGATCGCAACTCTCTGCAATCGCCTTTCGGGGCCAATAGCGTGACGTAGAGGTGTCATACCGTCGGTAGCGCAACGGCTTCACGTCACGCTGCGAGCCTCGCCCGGCGAGCGGCGCGCAGACGGTACGCCCGGGACCGGCACCGCCCCGAGCAGAACCGCATGTCAATCCGATAGGTCGCCCCGGCGAAGGTGATCACCCCGTGCGCCGGGCAGGTCAGCAGCCGGATCATGCGCCTGTGTCCGCGATGCTCGGCCTCGGCAAGCATCTTCCCGAGCGTCCGGATCCGATCCGCAGCATTGTGAGCATCGGTTCGAGCGAGGCGGCCTGGTGGAGAAGGGGTCCCGGTGGGAACGGAAAGTCCGGGTTGCTGTCAGAACTTTTGACGCCCGGCGCTTCGGTCCTGGCCGGGGCCTCCGACTGTGTCTGATCATCGAATACCGGATGCGGAGAGTAGTTGCGTGAGTACGCTTGGTCCATGCTTACCGATCTGATCGAAGACCGCAGTGACGACTCCTACGTCCTCGAAATCCAGGACATCACCCTGACGCCCTCCTCTCCCGAACCGGGGAAGGAACTGCGGTGGGAGATGGCCGGCCGACTCAAGGAGCAGGTCGATCTGACCCAGGTGCAGTGCCAGGTCCAGGTGAAGCTGGGACTCGTGACGCTGCTGCGGAAAACGGCCACGCTGCCCGAGGTGCTGAAGATGCTGGGGGCGGAGTTGGAGGGGGCCACCCGGCCGCCCGCCGGGAAGTGGAAGCAGACCTGGACCTTCACGCTTCCCCGGGAGATCCCGATGGGGGACGTCCGGATCTACCTCCAGTCGTACACCGGGGGCGGGGAGGAGAAGGACTTCATGGACCTCAACCTGCGCATCGACTTCCGCCGCCGGTAGCCCGTACGCCCGCCGAACCGGTCCCGAACACCGCCCGCCACACGCCCCGTGTGGCGGGCGGCCACGCGCCAAGGTCGCACCGCCGCCAGCACCGCAGCTCGTCTTCGGACCGGTCGGCCGACCCGTCGTCGTGCTCCTGGTCGCGCTCGTCGGTCCAGGTGCCGAACGGGCCGGGCTCGCCGTGGGCCTCGGCGCCGAGCAGCGGCGCGCCGCCCTTGAGCCGGTGCTCGTCGGTGCTCGCCGGGGATCACCGGGTGCTCGCTTCGAGCTGGGCAGGGATGCCGGTGCGGCCGGCGCGCAGTTCGCGCAGGTCGAGGATGTGGTTGTAGAGGGTGCCGGGGCTGACGCCGAGCATCTTGGCGATCGAGGTGATGGAGTGCTCGAGGTGGGGCAGCAGGTCCCGGGCCACCTTCAGGACCAGGGCGACGGCGTGGGCGGGCAGCGAGACGAGCGTGCTGCTGTAGTACGGGGCGGTGGTGTCGGTGGTGCTCCGTTCGGTCACGGGTGTCCTCCCGGGGGTGGGCGGGTGAGCGCGAGGTCGCCGACCTGCCCGCCCCGCCGTGTCCCCCGGGTTACAGGAGCCGGAGGTGGTCCAGGGCGAGGTAGGCCGCGGCGGTGTCGGTCATCTCGCCCGTGCGGAGCACGCGGGTGCGGAACTCGGCCAAGGCGAGGGTGGCGACGTCGATGAACTCGGTGCGTTCTGGGGTCGGTTCGGCGACCTTGGTGCAGCCGGTGGCGACGAAGACGAAGCGGCGGGTGTCGGAGTAGGCGTCGTGCCAGTACGGCCCGACCACCTGGACCTCGCCCTGGTAGCCGGTCTCCTCCAGCAGTTCCCGGGCGACGGCGTCGGCCGCTTGCTCCCCGGGTTCGATGAAGCCGCCGGGCAGTTCGAACAGCACGCGGCCGGGGCCGGGCCGGTACTGACGGGCGAGGATGACGCGCTGGTCGGGGGTGAGGGCGAGCACCGCGCCGGCCGGGCGCTCGCTCTTGAGGTAGAACTCCTCTTTCCTGCCGTCGGGCAGTTCGAAGTCGACACGGTCGACGGATCGGCCGAACTTGCTGAAGACGGTGGTGCGTTCGATCTCGCGCCACGACGCGGTGGTGATGTCGGTCGTCATGGCCAGGACTGTACGGCTCTGGCCGGGTGCGGGTTGCCGTTTCCGCCGCCGGTTCCTGACGGCGGGTGGGGCATGTCCAGGAGACCACCGGATCGGGTGACAGTGCGAGGGCATTTCAGTGGGCAGTCCATGGCCTGGCCGATACGCTGAATCGTCTCCCTGAACCGAGAGTTGGGGGTGGAGCGTCATGGTGAACGCGCTGTTCAGGCGCGCGCGGCTCTCCCGGAATCTGACACAGCGCCAGGTCGCCGAGCGGGTGCGAGGGCTGGTCGAAGAGGCGACCGAGCGGGAATCGTCGTTTGACGCCGGCTACGTCTCGCGCATAGAACGCGGCCTCATCACCTGGCCGCACGAGCACTACCGGCAAGCCCTCTGCCTGGTCCTGGGAGCGGGGACAGCGGCCGAGCTGGGCCTGGGTCGCCAAGCAGGTCCACCACCACGATCACCACGATGAGGTGAGTTCCTCGAACCGCCGAGACGTTCTCGCGGTCGCACTGGCCGCCATGCTGCCACCCGCCCGGCCACTCTCCCGCCTGCGCAGGGGCGATGTCACCGCGATCACCGAGCGCACCAGCGTGCTGGAGCACTGGGACCGGACAGCAGGCGGCCGGGCGGTGCGCGACTTCGCACTGCGCGAGCTGCACGCCGCCTCCGCCCTCACCGACATGCGCCACGCCGCCGTACGGTGACCGCCCCAGGAGCCCGGCAACCGGTTCCGCACCAGTAAGACGCGGCCGGGGTGGGCGCCCCCTCTACCCCGGGACCGACGGTGTCCACCCTCCAGCCTGAGCTAACTGGAGGTCGCCTGGTGCCTTGCAGCACCGGGTCCTTCAGCCGCCGCTTTCCTGCCATCGCGCGACTTCAGCTTGACGGGGCATCATCAGGGGTTCACTTTCGTTCGCCCGTCCGGCCTTCCCCCCCCGCTTGTAGCGTCCCGATGGCCAGCACCCTTGAGCTTGAACGCTCCGCTTCACACCCCGCCGTTACCAGCGACGCATGGGAGCGCGGGGACGGGCCTTGGACACTGGCCTGAAGCCCAGCCGATCGACACCTCCCTCACGTGGCTGGCCTTCGTTACACGGTGCGACTCGTGTCGCACGCTACAGAGAGCTACTTGTCACTTAGCCGTAGCTGTGCGAGCGCAGGGCCGTCAGGGCGATCGTGGGAGCGAGGCGAGGATGGCGTCGAGGCCGAACTCGAAGACGTCCCGCTGGGTGAAGGTCGGGAAGTCGACGGTGGTGGCGTGCATCGCCGGGTACACCTCGGCCGGGAGGCGGGCCCACTGTTGGCGGACCCGTTCCCAGTGCTGCGGGTCCTCGTCCCAGGCCCGGCGGACGGGGTAGAGCGTGGCGCAGCCGAGGACGAAGCGGATCAGCGTGGCCAGCAGGCCGATCGCCGTCCGGTGGTCGACCCGCAGTCGCTCCAGGCGGGCGTAGATCTGCTCGGACATGCGGGCCTCGATCTCGCCGACTCCGTCGGAGGGGGTGTTGATCTGCAGGAGGACAGGGTGCGTGATGAACAGTTCGAAGTAGGCGTGCATCACCTGCCGGAGCCATTCGACGTCGTCGAGGCCGGGGTCGGGCCACCGGAATCGGCTCAGCAGCTCCGCGGTGACGGCGAGGAGGATCGCGTCCTTGTCGCGGAAGTGCGTGTAGAGCGACATCGGGCGGACGCCCAGTTGGTCGGCGAGCCGACGGATGGTCACCGCGTCCAGTCCGTCGCGGTCGATCAGTTCGATCGCCGCGTGGACGATGGCCTCGGGGCTGAGGGTGCCGCGGGGTGCGCGAGCGGGCGTTGTCTTGCGCCTGGGCGATGGCATCGGGGTTCCTGATTCGTTCGGGACCGCAGTTCCATTACTGTACCGTACGCTGTACTGTTCCTGGATCGAGACTGATTCCAGGAGGTCGGATGTCCACACATGCACTCCCCGCCACTGCCTACGACCGAGCTGAGCGGATGCTGCTGCACAACCGGTCCCGGCTCGCCCTGCGGGCCAAGGCGAAGCCCGTCTGGATCGGCGGCGGCGAGAGGTTCTGGTACCGGGTCGAGACCGAGCGGGGCGGCGAGTTCGTGCTGGTCGACCCCGCCGCCGGGACCCGGGGGCCGGCGTTCGACCCCGAACGGCTCGCCGCCGCGCTGGCGTCCGCCGCCGGCCAGCCGGTCCAGCCGTACGCGCTGCCGTTCCGGGCGATCGAGTTGGCGGACGGGACGGTCGCGTTCGACGCGTTCGACGCGCGCTGGACCTGCCGGCTGGCCGACTACCGGTGCGCGCGGGACGAGAAGCACGTCCAACCCTCACCGCTGGAAGTCGTCTCGCCGGACAAGAAGTGGGCGGCGTTCCTCCGCGACCACGACCTGTGGGTGCGTTCGGTCGAGACGGGCGAGGAGTTCGCGCTCACCGCCGACGGCACCGCGGATCGCAGCTACGCGGCCCAACCCGACGCGGCGGTCCCCACGCACCTGCTCGGCAAGCTCGGTCTTGCGGACATGCCGCCGGCGCTGCTGTGGTCGCCGGACTCGGCGCGCGTCCTCACCCACCGCACCGACCAGAGCGATGTCGCCCTGATGCACCTGGTCGAAGCCGTCCCGCCGGACGGCGGCCGGCCGCGCCTGCGCAGCTACCACTACCCGGTCCCCGGCGAGCCGATGGCCCGCGGCGAGTGGATCGTCTTCGACATCGCGTCCCGGACCGCGACACCCGCCAGGACCGACCCGTTCCTGCTGCCCTACCTGTCACCTGTCACGCTGAAGAAGGCGTGGTGGGCCAAGGACAGCGCGGCCGTCTACTACCTGGATCAGCCCCGTGACCTCCGGACGCTGCGGCTGCACGCACTCGACCCGGCGACCGGCGAGGTGCGCACCCTGGTCGAGGAGCACGGCGACACGCGGGTGGAGGCCGCGCAGGAGGTCGCCCAGAAGCCGATCGTGCACGTGCTCGCCGGCGGCCGCGAGACGCTGTGGTACTCCCAGCGCGACGGCTGGGGGCACCTGTACCGCTACGAGGACGGCGCGCTGGTCGAACAGCTCACCCGAGGGCCGTTCGCGGTGCAGGAGATCGTGCACGTCGACGAGGCGGAACGGGCCGCGTACGTCGTCGTCTCAGGACTGGTCCAGGCCGACCCGTACCGACGGTCGCTGCTCCGGGTCGGCCTGGACGGCGGCGGGACCGCCAAGCTCACCGACGACGATCTGGACCACGTGATCACCGCGCCGGAACACGGCCGCTGGTTCGTCGACTCCGCGTCGACCGTCGACACCCCACCGAGGATCACCGTGCGTGACCGGGGCGGAGCCGTGCTGGTCGAGCTGGAACAGGCCGACATCACACCGCTGCTGGCCGCCGGCTGGACGCCGCCGGAGCGGGTCAGGACCCTGGCCGCCGACGGCGTCACCGAGATCTACGGCGTCCTCTACAAGCCCCACGGCTTCGACGCCGCGCAGCGCTACCCGGTGATCGACCACCCCTACCCGGGCCCGCAGACCCACCGGGTGGCGGCCTCCTTCGACCCGGGCGCCTACGGCTACGACGCCGAGGCGGTGGCGGCGCTGGGCTTCGCGGTGCTGGCCGTCGACGGCCGCGGAACGCCCGGCCGGGACAAGGCCTTCCACGATCACGCCCACCGCAACATGGGCAGCGCGGGCGCACTCGAAGACCATGTCGCGGCGCTGCGCCAACTCGCGGAAACGCGTCCGTGGCTGGACCTGGACCGGGTCGGTGTCTTCGGCCTCTCCGGCGGGGGGTTCACCACCGCCCGCGCCCTCCTGGCGTTCCCCGACTTCTACAAGGTCGGCGTGGCCGAGGCCGGCAACCACGACAACCGCCACTACCACGCGCTGTGGGCCGAGACCTACGACGGACCGTTCGACCCGGACGCCGGGGCCCGGCTGTCCAACACCGAGCTGGCCGGGAACCTGGTCGGCAAACTACTGCTCGTCCACGGCGACATGGACGACAACGTGACACCGCATCTGACGATGCGGCTGGTCGACGCGCTGATCGACGCGAACAAGGACTTCGATCTGCTGATAGTCCCCGGCGTCGAGCACAGCTTCCTCGGCCGCAACGGCTACGTCGCCCGCCGCCGCTGGGACTACCTGGTGCGCCACCTCATGCACCGCGAGCCGCCGGCCGGCTACCGGCTGGCGGACGTCCCGCTCTCCCTGGAACGGCTCGAAGTCCTCTTCAGCTGACGTGGAAAGGACCTTCCCCATGCCCACCTTGATTTTGTCGGGTCATATGGGAGCCACTGCTCCGGTGTGAACGGGAGCCAGGTGTAGGCCATTCGTGGCGGTGATGTACTCGACCCCGGTGGGTGTTCTTCGGCGAATTCGGGAGCCGTTCCGGCGAGATTGGGAGCCACTGATCGGGTGACCTGTTGGGCCCGGCTGGAGTGTCCATGGGGGGTGGTGGCGTCGGTAGGGTGTGATTGCGGGCCCAGGCCGCCTCCCTGACAAGTCGCGGCCGGGGCCTCACCCTGGATATGCGGAAGGGCTGGACCCGTGGGGTCCAGCCCTTCCGGCTGTGGCAGCAAATTGGACAGTGAGATTCGTTCTTCTGGGTTAGTACTCCAGCCGTAGATCGTGATCACGGATGGGAAGGTCAGGCCCGGGACGCTCCGAGGAATCGCAGCACGGCCAGGACGCGGCGGTGGTCCGCGTCGACCACGGGCAGGTCGAGCTTGGCGAAGATGTTGTTGATGTGCTTCGCCACGGCGCTCTCGCTGACCACCAGCGCCTGCGCGATGCCGGCATTGGAGCGCCCCTCGGCCATCAGGCCGAGCACCTCCCGTTCGCGGGGGGTCAGCCGCGCGAGCGGGTCGCTGTCGCGCCGCAGCAGCAACTGGGCGACGACCTGCGGGTCCAGGGCCGTGCCCCCGTCCGCCACTCGCCGGACCGCCGCCACGAAGTCGGCGACATCGGCAACCCGCTGCTTGAGCAGGTAGCCCACACCGCTGGTGTTCGCAGACAGCAGGTCAGCCGCGTACCGCTCCTCCACGTACTGCGAAAGCAGCACCACCGCCGTCCCCGGCCAGCGCCGACGGATCTCCATCGCCGCCCGCACCCCCTCGTCGGTGAAGCCGGGCGGCATCCGGACGTCGACCAGGGCGAGTTCGGGCCGGTGCTCCGCCACCGCCGCCAACAGCCCCTCCGCGTCGCCGGCTTCGGCGGCGACCTGGAACCCGCCCATCTCCAGCACCTTGATCAGGCCGACCCGCAACAACACCGAATCCTCGGCGATCACCGCGCGCACGGCAGCTCCGCGGTGACGGTGGTGGGCCCGCCAACGGGGCTGCTGACGTGGAAGGCCCCGTCGAGGGAGCCGACCCGCTTGGCCAGCCCGGTCAGCCCCGTGCCGGCGGCGGCGTCGGCACCGCCCAGCCCGTCGTCGGTAACGCGCACTCGCAGCACCTCGCCGACCTGACGGACTATCACCTCCGCGTGCATCGCGTTGGCGTGCTTCGTCGCATTGGTCAGCGCCTCAGAGATCACGAAGTACGCGACCGACTCCACGCTGGGCGCCACCCGCTCCTCCAGATTGACCCGCAGCCGCACCGGCAGGGGCGTGCGGGCAGCCAGCCCGGACAACGCCGCGTCCAGACCTCGGTCTTCGAGCACGGCCGGGTGCAGCCCCCGCACCAGATCATTGAGTTCGGTGATCGCCTCCTTCGCCTCCAGGTGCGCTCTCGCGATCACCTCGCGGTCATCACTCGGCAGGTCCGGGCGGGTGGCAAGGGCCAGACCCAGGTTGACCGCGAGAGACACCAACCGCTGCTGGGTGCCGTCGTGCAGGTCGCGCTCGATCCGGCGGCGCTCCGCGTCGACGGCCTCGATCAAGTCGGTCCGGCTCACGGCCAGCTGATCGACCCGCTCCTGGAGCCGCTGCGCCCGGCTGGGCCCGAGCAGGCCCAACGCCAGCCGCGCCTCGGCCCGGGCTACTGCCCGCGCGGTCCAGGGCAGGGCGCACAGGAGGAGGAGTCCAGCCGCTGTGTAGGCCGGCAGCTGGGTCAGGTAGCCGAACCAGTCCTGGCGGATTCCGGTTGGCAGCGCCCATGACCAGGCGTAGGCGATGACGCCCGCCAGGCACGCTGCTGCCACCGCGAGCACCAGCAGCTCCAGCAGCGCGAGCAGCGGGCCCAGCAGGAGGTGGTAGCCGATCTTGCGCCAAGGCCGCGTCGCCGCGAGCCACCGGGCGGTCGAGGCCCACGTCCATTGTTCCGGCGCGGTGGGGGTGAGCCGGGGGACGTCCACACCGATGAGCACCCGGTAGCGAGCCCGCTGAACGGCCGTCAGCACCGGGGTTCCGAGCAGGACCAGGGCGGCCGACATGGAAACCGTAAGGAGCCAGTTCCCCGTCCTGGCGGTAGTCGCCGCCGCCCAGGCCCACACGGGCACCAGCGCCAGGTGCGGCAGCACACCAGCGGCAAGAAAGCAGGTGTCCCGCCGCGCCCGGAGGACCGTGCGTCTCAGTCGAGCTGGAATCGTCATGGCACGACGCTAGGGCACCGCACGAGGACGGGGCCATGAAACCTGTACCCGATCTCATGGTGAACCTAGTACCAGCTGTAGATCTTGATCTCGGCCTGTGGGCGGACAGCATCTCGGGTCGGCAGGTCGGCTTCTGCTGGCCGCCGGCAGGTAGA
This sequence comes from Kitasatospora sp. NPDC088160, assembly GCF_044741445.1. Lineage (NCBI taxonomy): Bacteria > Bacillati > Actinomycetota > Actinomycetes > Kitasatosporales > Streptomycetaceae > Kitasatospora > Kitasatospora sp. NPDC088160. The sequence goes on from NZ_JBIUSS010000018.1 coordinate 107,176, forward strand.
CCGGGCCCGGTGGAACAGGTACTATGCCCCGGTGCGAACGCGCTGGTGATCAGCGCCAGTTCGCCTCCCGCGACGAACTGGCCGAGGCCATCGACACCTTCGTCTTGGCCTACGACGAACACGACGCCAAGCCCTACCGCCGGACCTACGACGGCAGCCCGCTCAAAGCCGCATGAACCCCCGAAGGATCAACGCGGCGCTGGACTAGGACTGGAAGGCTACTTCCGGATTGTTCGGCGAGGGGCCGTCCAGCAGCGGACTGTGGATCCCCTTCAGCGTCTGGTCGAAGAACGCCGTCACGTACTCGCGGGTGATCGCCACCCCGCGTTCCGGGGAGAGGGGCCCCGTCGGGAGCCCGGCCTGCTCCTGAAGCACGTCCAGGTCGGAGAAGCTGAAGTGGTCGGCGCCGACGACCGTCAGCCACTTCTTGTAGCCGCCGAGGGCGGCCCAGGCCCGCCCCGCGATGCCGTCGCCGCTGCCGGGCGTGTGGCCGTCGCTACCCAGCATGAGGAAGGGCCGGTTGATCTGGCCGGGCATCGGGACCGGGTGGAAGGCGCCGTCCATGTCCACTCCGGCCCGTACTCGCGGGTCGGCGATCATCGTGGCGGCCGCCGCCGCTCCGCCGAGGGAGTGTCCGGCCATGCCGATCTCGTGCTTGTCGATGAGGTGTGCCAGGCGCCACGCGGTGTTGCCGTGCGTCAACTGGTCGATCACGAAGGACACGTCCCGCCCGCGGCTGACAGCTTCGGCGTCGAAGTCGATCGTTTCCGGGTGATCGCAGATCGCGCACGGCGGCGTCTGGCCGTTCGCCAGCGTCTCGCCGCTGTCCTCGTAGGTGTGGCCGATGAGCGCGACGACGTAGCCGTGACTGGCCAGGTCGGTCGCGAGCGAGGTGAGCATCATGCGCGGGTTCTCGGCCGCGGCTGAGAGGACCACCAGCGGATGCTTGCCGCGTTGCGGCCGCGCGCCGTCGAAGGCGTGAGTGGTGACGCTGGAAAGGGTCTGCGGGGTGACGCCGTAGCTCGCCGGTATCTTCCGGCGCTCGGTGATTCCGGCTGCCTCGGCGAGGGTCATGTAAGGGGCCGGAGTCCCGGTCCCGGGGACGGCCGGGTAGACCATCGTGACGGTCAGTTGGCGGGGGCCGGACGACGGCACCCACGGGTCGAGGCGGCTCGTGTCGGTGAGGTGGATGATGTCCTCGCCGGCGGCGTAGGGGCCGGTCGGCGCGGGGAGCGTGCCGTGGAAGGACGGCGTGGACGCGGTGGCCGTGGCCGTGGCCGTGGCCGGTGCGGTGTCGAACGCGTGCGTGGCCACCGGTGTGGCCGACGGTGTGGTCGTGGCGGCGAACCCGGCGCCGGTTCCGGTGATGAGGGCGGCGAGCGTCAGCACCGCGACAGCGCTGATACGGCGATTGCGTTTCATGGGATCGACGCTAGGACACCTCGACGGGGGTCTGCCATGAGCCTGGCACCCGAATCCATGGTGGCACCAGTGCCACGGTTGCTGATTCTGTAGTCGGACAAGAGAGGCGCGTCGACGATGCCGTTCTCCTGGGTGAAGGCGGCGATGAGGGACTGTCAGGCGATGTTGTCGACCGCTGCCCACCCAGCCCCTGCCCACCCTCATGTCCACCCCCGGTGACGCCGACCCCGCCTACGTGCTCACGCAGAGATTCGTCCAACAGTGCGTCAGTTCTTGGCTGGGAAGAGGGATTCCTGGGTGGCCTGGTAGCGGTAGGACTCGGTGCCGGTCCGGATCAGGGTGCAGCGGAAGGTGATCCGGTCGGCGATGGCCGCGCAGAGGCGGGCGTCGCCGAAGGTCTTGTCCCATCCGGTGAAGGGTGAGTTCGTGGCGACCGCGGTGGCCTTGCGCTCCTCACGCTCGGTGAAGATCTGGAACAGCAGTTTGGCTCCCTTGCGGTCAAGGTTGAGGTAGCCGAACTTGTCCAGGCACAAAAGGTCGATCTTGCTGTAGCGGGCGATGACAGAGGACAGGCGGCGGCTGGCGTCGGCTTCGGCGAGCTCGTTCACCAGCGCGCTGGTGGTGGTGTAGTGCACCGACAGGCCGGTCTCGGCGATGGCGGTGCCGATGCCGATCAGCAGGTGGGACTTGCCGGTGCCGGAGTCGCCGATCAACACCAGAGGCCGGCCTTCGCGGACCCAGGTCGGGGACTTCAGGTCCGCGACGACCTCGGGGGTGATGTTCGGGTTCTTGGAGAAGTCGATCGCGGCTAGACGCTCGTTCAGCTCCGCCTGCGGTTCGACCGCAGGAGGCGGGACCAGGTGTTTGCGGCGGAACCGCCCGCCCTCGTGCTCCCCCCGCCCTTCTCGTGGGCACCGTCCTCGCCGGGCGCACAGTAGAACGCGGAGAACTGGTACCAGGACTTGAACGACGCCCACCGCGCCGACTCCAGCCTGGCGCGGCCGAACAGCACCTGCTTGACCGCCGGCTTCAAGTTGTCGTAGCGGATGTGCACCGACGGCACCCCGCCCAGCACGGTGAACGCCTCGACGTGGCCTTCCAGGAACGCCTCCTGGGACGCTGTCGCGTAGACCCGGTGCACCGCCTTGCCCGAGTAGGAAAGCCGCAGCGTGAACAGCACGCACTTGCGCCGCTGCCCGGCCAGGTCCAGCCAGAAGTCCGCGAAGGCGACCTCCGCCTCCTCGCCCGGCCTCTTCGCCTGCGGCACCATGCCATCGAGATGCCGCCGGCCCTCCAGAGCCTCCGCGCGGATCTGCGGGCGTCGCTTGGACACGTAGTCCCAGACCGTGGTCGAACGGGCCAACTCGAAGTCGTGCTCCGCAGCCAGACGCTCCATGATCCGCGGGATCGTGTGCTTCTGCTTCGCCGGAGCGTCCAGGTCCTCGCGCAGCATCGCGTCGATAAAGCCCTTCACCGGCTCCAGCGCAGCGTGACGGCCAGACGGCGCAAGCCTCCACGATTACTCCGAAAGCGGCATGCTCCACACCATCACATCGGTTGGCTCCCGATCTCACCGGAGAACCCCTGGCTCCCATTCACCCCGAAGCCGTGGCTCTATTTCACCCCGGTAAAAACACCCACCTTCTCTGCCCGGGCCCGGCCCTTCTTCTCGAACCGCGGGTAGCCGACGGCCCGGCCGGCGCGACGGCCGGCCGGCGAGTCGAAGTTGGTCGGCGAGACGGCGCGTGCGCCGCTGATAGCGCTCGATCAGGCCGGGAAGCTGCTCGCGGAACGTCTGCCGCGGGCAGCCCCGGCCCGGGCAGACCGTGCGTCGGACCCGCACGGCTGCGACGGCCCGCCGCCCGTCCACCGGCACGTCCGCGACCACCCGCCCGTGGAAGGCGTGCACCTGCCCCGTCGGCCGTCCGTACATCGGGCACGGCACCGGATCGTCCCCCGGTGCGGACGGCCGACCCCGGGCAGTGGAGGGTGATCCGTGCTCAGGCGGTCGCGTCGAGGGCCGGGGGCTGCCAGTTGTACGTCCGGGCGGAGCGGTTGAGCAGGGTGCGGGCCGGGAGGAGGCCGGCGAGGGTGAGGGCGGCGTCGCGCAGGCGGGTGGCGGCGGGGGTGCGGAGGGCGACGAGGCCGCCGATGCGGCGGGAGCCGGTGACGATGGCGGTGGTGCGCGGGAGGCGTGCGGCGGTGTAGGCGGGGAGGCTGGTGGCCGGGTCCGCGGCGGGGGTCAGGGCGGAGGCGAGGACGACGGCGTCCTCGACGGCCTGGCAGGCGCCCTGGCCCTGGAAGGGGCACATGGCGTGGGCGGCGTCGCCGAGGAGGGCGACCCGGCCCTGGTGGTAGGCGGGCAGGGGGTCGGAGAGGTCCCAGACGTCGTGGCGCAGGACGCGCCCGGGTTCCGCGAGCGCGAGGAGTTGGGGCACGGGCGCGCACCAGGTGCCGTACCTGCGCAGGAGCTCGGCCTTCTCGTCGCCGTCGGCGGCGCGGGCGCCGGCCGGGGCGAGGGCGGCGCCGTACACGTAGACCCGGCCGTCGGCGAGCGGGACGACGCCGGCGAGCTGTCCGCGTCCCCAGACCTCGCCCACGGCATCCGGCCGGCGGGTGGGGGACACGATGGTGCGCCAGGTGGTGAAGCCGCTGTAGCGGGGGCCGGGGTGCTGCGGGAAGAGCTGCGCGCGGGTGGCGGAGCGGAGGCCGTCGGCGGCGACCACCAGGGCGGCGGGCCGGTTCCCGTCGGGGGTCGAGACGACGGCTGGTTCGGTGGTGCCTCCGGGGGTGACGAGGGCGGCGGGCGAGTTGGTGCGGACGGTGCCGTCCGGAAGGGCGTCGACCAGGGCGGCGATGACGTCGGCGCGGGCGACGGCGGTGATCGTCTCGCCGAAGCGGGCCTCGAAGGTGGCGGTGTCGGTGCGGGCGAGCCAGCGTCCGGAGGGGTGGCGCAGGCCGATGGCGGGATGTGCGGTGGCGAGGGCGCGCAGGCGTTCGCCGACGCCGAGCCGGTCGAGGGCGCGTAGGGCGTTGGGGGCGAGGGCGAGTCCGGCGCCGACGGGTTCGAGCGAGGCGGCGCGCTCGTGGACGGTCACGGGGATGCCCTGGCGGTGGAGGGCGAGGGCGGCGGAGAGTCCGCCGATGCCGCCGCCGATGACGATCGCCTGATACGCGTCCATGAGTGAACCCCTCTCCCGACACTACGGCTGTAGTGACCACTTCCCGCACCGTACTACACCTGTAGTTGGGATGGGCTAGTGTTGACGTGAATGGGGTTCGGGCCCGCCCCGGGTCGAGACCCCCTGAGGAGAGAGGCCGTGATCGGATCCATGACACCGCCGCGCCCGACGCTGATCGCCGACGCCGCCATCGCCCTGATCGCCGAGCGCGGCCTGCGCGGGCTGACCCACCGCGCAGTGGACGAGGAGGCCGGACTGCCCGCCGGCTCGACCTCGAACCTCGCCCGGACCAGGGCCGCCCTGCTCGACCTCGCCCTCACCCGCATCGTCGAACGCGAGGCCGGAGGCCACCCGCTCATGGCCGGCGGGCCCCCGCCGGACGCCTGCCCGCGCAACCTGCTCGCCCAGGGAGTGGCCGAGTTGCTGCACGAGGCGCTCACCACCGGGCGCAGCCTCACGCTGGCCCGCCTCGAACTCGCCCTGGAAGCCACCCGCCGGCCCGAACTGCGCGCCGGCTACGACCGGCTGGGTGCGCGCTTCACCGACACCGCTGCCGCCCTGCTGGCGCGGAGCGGCTCGGCCGACCCCGTGGCCGACGCCCAACGGCTGATCCGCTGGTGCGACGGGCTGCTGTTCAACGGCGCAGCGGGCAGCGGGCACTGGCACGTGCCGACACCGGAGGAACTGCGCGGCGAGGTCGCACGCTACCTCGCCGCACTGCTCGACCGGGGACTGCTCGACCGGGCCTGACCGGCCGGGACCGATCGACCGTCGCGGACGCAAGATCCCTGAACCACGGCAGCGGCCCAAAGGCTAGCGTGAGGCGAGGATCTTCGATCGAGTCCCATGAGCTGAATGAACGGCAGAGGGGTGCGGGGGTGCGAATGGCACTGGAGATGATCCCGGACCGGCCCGGTCGGGAGGTCGCCTTCGAGCCCAAGCTCGATGGGCTCCTTGCGATCTTCTGCCCTGACTGGGTGATGCCGCAGACCACGGCGGTGAGGGCAACGCTCGGCGGTGTCGTCACGGCGGTGGGGGCCGGTGGCTTCGCGGTCGTTCCGGTGGATCGCCGACCCCTTGAGCGGCAGCGGTGGTGACGTGCCAGCTGACGGGGAGGGTGAGTGGTGACTTGCTCGGGGATTCGTCGTCCCAGGCGGGTTCCTGTCCTTCGGCGAGGCGCAGTCGCGGGAAGCGGTCGAGCAGGGCTTCCAGTCCCACGGCCATCTGGGCCCGGGCCAGGTGCGCGCCGATGCAGTTGTGTGCACCCCGGCCGAAGGCGAGGTGCGGGTTCTCCGCCCGGCACAGGTCGAGCCGGTCGGCGTCGGTGAACACCCGCTCGTCGCGGTTGGCCGAGGCGAGGACGGGCAGAACGGCGTCGCCCGCGCGGATCCTGCGGCCGTGCAACTCGATGTCCTCGACGGCCTGGAGGACCACGACGCCGTTCATGACCGGTACGTACCGCAGGAGTTCCTCCACCGCGCCGGGTATGAGGCCGCGGTCGTCGCGGAGCCGGGCGTACCGGTCGGGCGCGGCCAGCAGGGCCACCACGGCGTCGGCCAGGAACATGGTGCTCGTGCGGTAGCCGGCGACCAGCATCGAGAGCCCGAAGGTCACCGCGCTCTCCCCGTCCAGGGTGCCGGGCCCGCACGTGTGGACCAGCCCGGTGAGGACGTCGTCGGCGGGCTCGCGCCGCTTGCGGTCGAGCAGTGACGCGATGTACTCGCGCAGTTCGGAGGTGACCTCGCGGCCCTCGTCCAGGGTGACCATCGCCCCGAGGGCGGCGTCCGCCCTGGGCAGGAAGTACTCGCGGTCCTCGTAGGGGATGCCCACCAGCTCGCACATGGCCAGCAGCGGGAAGGGCTCCAGGAAGCCGCCGACCAGGTCGCCGGGCTGCCCGGCGGCCGTGAAGTCGTCCAGCAGCCCATCGGCCGACCGGCGCAGCCGCGGCAGCCGGCGCCGGACGGAGCGGACGCTGAACGGCTCGGCCAGAGCGCGGCGCAGGGCCCCGTGGCGGGGGCCGTTCAGTTCCATCATCGTGATCAGGCCCGGCTCGTCGTCGTCGGCGGCCCGGTCAGGTCGGGGCGGCCAGTCGTTGATGGTCGGCCGGATCAGCCGGGGGTCCGCGATCAGGTTCCGGACGTCCTCGTAGCGGGTGGCGTACCAGGCGGTGGCGCCGATCGGCAGCCGGACCTCCGTGAGCGGGCACTCCCGGCGCAGCCACCCGTACTGCGTGGGCGGGCCCATGGTGCCCGGCGGCGGGAGGGGCAGGTCGATGGCGGGCAGGTTGATGGCGGGCGGGTCGGCGGCGGGTTGCGGCGGTGAGCTGCTCACTGGCGGTGCTCCCTGGTCGCGTACGAGGTGGTCGCGTGGGAGGTGGTCGCGTGCGAGGTGATCGCGTGCGAGGTGGCCGGTCGGGTCTCACCAGCTGACCGGTAGGGTCAGCGGTGACTTGGTCACGGATTCGTCGTCCCAGGCGGGTTCCTGTCCTTCGGCGAGGCGCAGCCGCGGGAAGTGGTCGAGCAACGCCTCGACTCCCGCGGACAGTTCGGCGCGGGCCAGGTGGGCGCCGAGGCAGTTGTGGGCTCCTCGTCCGAAGGCGAGGTGGCCCCCGCGGCCCGTGGTCGCGCCGGCCCGGTCCAGGTCGAGCCGGTCGGCGTCGGCGAACACCCGCTCGTCGCGGTTGGCGGAGGCCGGTACGGGGATGACGGCGTCGCCCTCGCGGATCGTCCGCCCGTGCAGTTCGATGTCCTCGGTCGCCAGGAGGATCACGGTGCCGTTCATCACCGGCATGTAGCGCAGGAACTCCTCCACCGCGCCGGGCATCAGCTCCCGGTCGTCGCGCAGGCGGGCCCACAGGCCAGGCCGGTCGAGCAGGGTGTGCACGGTGTCGGCCAGGAAGAAGCTGCTGATGCCGAAGCCGACGGTGAGCATGGACAGCCCGAAGGCCATCACGTCGTCGTGGGTCAGCTCGCCGTCGTCGCACCGGCGGACCAGCCGGGTCAGGACGTCGTCGCCGGGCCGGTCCCGCTTCCGGGCGATCAGTGCGGCGACGTACTCGCGCAGCAGGCCGGTGACCCGGCGCCCCTCCTGCGAGGTCACCATGCCGCCGAGGGCCGCGTCCAGCACCGGGAGGAACCGGTCCCGGTCCTCGAAGGGGATGCCGACCAGGTCGCAGAGCACGAGCAGGGGGAAGGGGTCGGTGAAGCCGGCGACCAGGTCGCCGGGCGGGCCGTCGTCCTCGAACGCCCGCAGCAGTCGCCCGGCCAGCCCGCGGATGCGCGGCAGGTGGTCGCGCACGGCCCGGGAGCTGAACGGCTCGGCCAGCGCCCGGCGCAGGGCCGCGTGCCGGGGGCCGTCGAGCTCGGCGATCGTGACCAGGCGCGGCCCGTCGTCCGCGGGTTGCCCGGGACGCGGCGGCCAGTCGTTGATGGTCGGCCTGATCAGCCGGGGGTCCGCGAAGAGCATCCGGACGTCCTCGTGCCGGGTGGCGTACCAGGCGGTCGCGTCCATCGGCAGCCTGACCCTAGCCAGGGGGCAGTTCTCGCGCAGCCGCGCGGACTCCTCGGGCGGCCCCATGGTGCCCGGCGGCGGGAGCGGGAAGTCCAGGACGTCCGGCTCGGCGCCGGGCCCCCGCGCACCGGGCGGCCGTGCGCTCATGAGTGCGCCCCTTCCGGGTGGCGGGGGCAGGGGCGTTCGATGTAACCGGTGGTGTAGAAGTACTCCAGGTAGCGGTCCAGCAGCTCCGCGTCGACGGGAGGGCAGTGCAGGCCCGAGGTGGCCAGGTCGTGCTCGACGTTGGCCCGCCCGACGGTCGGGAAGGTGCCCTCGAAGTACATCTCCTTGACGGACATGTCGGCCTGCTTGCAGCGGTCCACGCACAGCGAGACGAACGGGGCCGTGGGGCTCGTGGGGTGCTGCGCGACGTGGCGGACGAGCTCGCCCACCCACTCCTCGTAGGGGAGGCGGGAGATCCGGTGGCCGGCCCTGTCCATCCGGTCGAGCATGTCGCACAGGCTCGCGGCGCGGGGGTTGGTCATGTGGTAGGTCCGGCGCGTGGCGCGGTGGGTGGTGGCGATGTGCACCAGGGCGTCGGAGAGGAAGTCCACCGGGACGAAGTCCAGCGGCAGCCGGATGTCGGGGGCGAGCCCGGTCTCGCTGATGGTCTTGAACAGCGAGCAGATCGCGGTGTCGGTGTTGCACGCGCCGGTGTGCCGGTCGCCGGTGATCTCGTACGGACGGTAGACCGCCACCGGCAGGCCCTGGTCCTGGTCCGCGGCGTCGCGCAGCACCTCCTCGGCGACCCACTTGCTCTCGGCGTAGCCCATGGTGAGCCCGTCGGCGTGGTCGAGCGGCAGGTCCTCGTCGACGTGCCGTACGCCGGCGGTTCCGAAGCCGGCGAGCACCGCGATGGTGGAGAGGAAGTGCACCGGCACCCGGCGCCCGGCCGCCAGTCGGATGAGCTCCCTGGTGCCTTCCACGTTGGTGCGGCGCAGCGCGTCGTACGGATAGATGAAGTTGACCTGCGCGGCCGAGTGGATCACCAGGTCGACGGTGTCGGCGAGTTCGTCGGCGCGGCCCGGCTCCAGTCCGAGGCCGGGCTCGGCGAGGTCGGCGGGGAGGCACACGACGCGGTCGGCGGCTTCGGGGGTGGCGAGGCCGAAGCGGGCGAGGTTGCGCATCACCTTCTGCCGGGCGTGGGCGGGGGCCCGGCTTCGCACCGGGCAGCACACCCGGGCGTCGGTGCGGCGCAGTAGCGCGTCCAGAAGGAAGGCGCCGACGAAGCCGGAGGCGCCGGTGAGCAGCACCTCCGCGGGGTGGTGCCAGTCCGGCTCCGGCCCGCGCGGTTGCGGGAGGGTGAAGCCCAGCCGTGCCTCGGCGCGGAAGTCCACCGGGCCCGCGTCGGCGTTCACCCTGCCGGGCGGGCCCTGGACGGCGGCGACGGCGGCGGTGAAGTCCTCCAGTGTCGGGGAGCGCAGCAGGCTGTGGACGAGGGTGCGGCCGTGCCGGGCGTCGAGGCCGAAGGCGGCCAGCGTACGGGTGACGGCCTCGGCTGCCAGCAGGGAGTCGCCGCCGATGTCGAAGAAGCTGTCGCCCGGCGCCGGGTGCACACCCAGCACCACCTGCCAGATCCGGGCCACCGTGTCCTGCGGGCCGGACGCGGTGCCGTTCACCGTCGCCGGGACGGCCGCCTGCCCGGTCGCCGCCAGGCTGCGCAGCCGGGCGCGGTCGACCTTGCCCCCGGCCGTCACCGGGAAGCGCGCGAGTTCCACCAGCCGCGCGGGCACCGCGGGTGCGGGCAGCCAGGCGGCGAGACCGCTGCGGATGCGGTCCAGGGTCAGTGCCTGGCCGGGGCGGGCCGGGGTCACGTACCCGATCAGGGCGTCGCCCTCCCGTTCGACGACGGCCTCGCCCACCGCGTCGTCCGCGCGCAGCCGCGCCTCCACCTCGTCCGGCTCGATGCGGTGCCCGCGCAGTTTGATCTGCCGGTCCACCCGGGCCCGGTACTCCAGTACGCCGTCCGGGCGCCGGACCACGCGGTCACCGGTGCGGTAGAGGCGCGTACCGGGCTCGACGAGGTCGTCGACGAAGCGCTCGGCGGTCAGCCCGGGGTCGCCGAGGTACCCCAGGGCGAGCCCGTCCCCGCCGACGAGGAGCTCGCCTTCCTCGCCGGTGTCGGCGAGCGTGCCGTCCGGGCACAGCACGTGGCAGGTGGAGTTCTCCAGGGGGAGGCCGATCGGCACGGCCGTCGCCTCGGGAGGCAGGTCGTGCAGCGCGTGTGCGGTGGACACCACGCTGTTCTCGGTCGGGCCGTAGAAGTTGACCACGGTGGTGTCCGGGCAGGCGGCCAGTATCGCGCGGGCCAGTTCCGCGTCCATCGCCTCGCCTCCGGCCGAGGCGAACCGCAGGGACCGCAGCGCCGAGGGCCTGGTGCGCGCGATGTGGTGGAACACCCCGGTGGTCAGGTAGGCGATGCTGACCCGCTCGGAGAGCAGCAGCGATTCCAGGGCGGTCGGCGACAGCAGTTCCTCCTGGTCGGCGATCACGATGCAGGCGCCGGCGAGCAGCGCGGGCCAGATCTCGATCGTGGAGGCGTCCGAGGAGAGGTCGTAGGCGTGCAGAACCCGCTCACCGGGCCGCGGCCGCTGCCGGACCAGGTCGGAGGCGGCCAGCCGGACGATTCCGCGGTGCGGGATCGCCACGGGTTTGGGGCGGCCGGTCGAGCCGGAGGTGAACATCACGTAGGCGCAGTCCGCGGGGAGCACCCGGGCCTGCGGCACCGCGGCCGGGGCGGTCGGGGCCAGGCCACCCAGGTCGATGCGGGAACGCACGCGCCGGATACGGCGGGAGCTGCCGGGCAGCGTGACGACGGTGTGCACCCCCGCGTCCTCGGCCATCGCCTGCAGGCGCGCGGGTGGTGAGGCGTCGTCGAGCGGGACGTAGGCCGCACCGGTCTTGAGGATGCCCAGGAACGCGACCAGCGCCTCCGGAGAGCGGGCCCCGCACACCCCGACCGTGTCGCCGTACCGCACGCCGGAGTCGTGCAGCCGGGCCGCCACCGCGTCGGAGCGGAGCTTGAGTTCGCCGTAGCTGATGCCGCGGCCGTGCTGTACGGAGGCGATGGCCCGCGGGCGGTGCACCGCCCGGGCGTCGAACAGCTCGTGGAGGCAGCGATCGCGTGGATACGGCACCGCCGCGGCGTGCTCGGCCGTCTCCTGATGCGTCGTTGTTCGGGTGTTCATCGGGACGTCACGCTCTCTGCCGCACACGGACCGCGCGTGGGTGGCTACGGTTCGAACTCCTTGGCGAAGGCGGCGAAGTCGGCGGTCCGCCATCTCTCGGGCCTCATGCGGATGAGGACGTCGTCGGCCAGCTGCCGCCGGTTGGCGTCCAGGTACGCCGCCGCCGTGTCCGCGTCCAGATACCGGCAGGCCAGCTCCTCGCGTGCGGCCGGCGGCAGCGGGTCCTCGACGGCCACCACCGGCCCCTCCACGCTGACGTAGCGGTAGGGCGCCGACTCGACCTGCGCGCAGAGGCTGAACCGGCCCGCGCTGCGGATGAGCCGGGCCTTCAGCGTCGTCCGCCCGGTCTGGATCGTCACCAGCCCGCCGGGCCGGTAGGAGTACCAGAGCGGGACGAGCAGCGGTCCGCCGCCGTCGCGCGCGTCGTCCACCCCCAGGATTCCCACGTGCGGGCTTGCGAGGAACGCCTCCCGGGCTTCGACCGACATCCTGAGATCCACTGGTACCGCCTCGATTCGGCAGGAGCCGCATCCGGTATCGATTCGCGCAAGGGAGCGTGAGCCGGCGGGGCCTCGGGGCGGCCGGCGTGTGACCGCCGCAGGTCCGTGCGGGTCCTCGGTCCTTCTCGTCCGGTGCACACGGCCTTCGGGAACCCGGTGGGGCGGCCAGGGCCGGGCCGGGCTCTCCCTTCCACGTTTCCACCACACCCGGGTGGCTCGCATCCCGGCGGCCGCGCACGCGGTGCCTCCGCTCCCCCGCCGAAGAGCACGGCGGGCGCTGCGGGGGGATCCTGCCAGTGCCGGCCGTCAGGTGGTTCCCGGCTGGTTCCAGGAGAAGGAGGGGCACATGAGGGCGGCCATCCGGGCCGAGGGCCTGGTGAAGGACTTCGGCGACGTACGGGCCCTGGACGGGGTCGACCTGGACGTGCCGGAGGGGACGGTGCTGGGCCTGCTCGGCCCCAACGGCGCCGGCAAGAGCACCACGGTACGGGTGCTCACCACCCTGGTGCGGCCCGACGCGGGCAGCGCCCACGTGGCGGGGGTGGACGTGCTCAAGCACCCCGGCCGGGTCCGCAGCCTGCTGGGCCTCTGCGGCCAGTACGCGGCGGTCGACGAGTACCTCACCGGCCGGGAGAACCTCCAGATGGTCGGCGAGCTCTACCAGATGCGGAGCAGGGACGCCAAGGCGCGCGCCCGGGAGCTGCTGGAGTGGTTCGACCTCGACGAGGCGGCCGACCGGCCGGCCAGGACCTACTCCGGTGGCATGCGCCGCCGGCTCGACCTGGCGGCCGCGCTGGTGGTGCGGCCCCCGGTGATGTTCCTCGACGAGCCCACCACCGGTCTGGACCCGCGCAACCGGCTGGCGCTGTGGGAGGTCATTGAGATGCTGGCGGCGGAGGGCACCACCCTGCTGCTCACCACCCAGTACCTGGAGGAGGCCGACCGGCTGGCGCACGACATCGTCGTGGTCGACCACGGCCGGGTGATCGCACGCGGATCCGCCGACGACCTCAAGACCAGGACCGGCGGCGAGCGGGTGGAGGTGGTGGTCCACGACCGCGAGCAGATCGGTGCGGCCGTCGCGGCGCTCACCCCGTACGGTGGGGGCCCGCTCAGCGTGGAGCAGCACACCCGGCGAATCCTCGTGCCGGTGGACGGGGGCGCCCGGGTGCTCGCCGACGTCATCCGCGAGCTGGACGGGCTGGGCGTCCTCATCGACGACATCGGCCTGCGCAGGCCCACCCTCGACGACGTCTTTCTCTTCCTCACCGGCCACGCGGCCGAGGAGAACGAGCTGGGAAAGCCGCCTCGGACGGCTTCCGGGGCCGGGCGGCGCCGGTGGGCACGGAACGCCCGTGGGAACTCCCGGCGGGGGCTTCGGCGCTCCCACCGGAAGTAGTAACTCCAGTGATGGTCGAAGCAGTGATGGTCAAGGGAGTGGAAACCATGGGACAGCTGGATGGGAAGGTCGCCGTGGTGACCGGGGGCTCGGCCGGGATCGGTCTCGCCGTCGTCCGTCGGTTCGCCGCCGAAGGTGCCACCGTCTACTCTCGCCGGCCGGCGCAAGGCCGAGCTGGACGAGGCCGTGGAAGCCGAGAGACAGGCTGCGGCCGCCGAACTCGCGGACGACTACGAACGTAAAGCCGTGGCCGCAGAGCTGGCTGCGCCGGTCCGCGCCGGTCCGCGCCGGGGGAGGAGGGGGAGGAGGGGGAGGAGCCTGCGGTGGTCCCACTTCACCGCCTGGATCCGCGGCCTGCTGGCCGGGAAGCGATCAGCCGGCGCCGACGATCAGCCGCCCGAGGCGCGGCGGAGGCGGATCAACGCCGTCCCGGCCGGTCCGGAGAACGCCGGAAGGCCGGACGGCTCGACGATCGTCGTGTGCCCGCGCAGCGGGCGGAAGCCTGCGGCGCTCAGCACGGCGAGGGTCCGCTGGTATCCCTGGGCGCCGTTCAGGAATTTCGGCGCGGTGGCCACCACGCAGGGCCCGCTGCCGGCGCGTGCCACGAGCTCGCCCAGCAGCAGCACGCCGAGACCGGGATCGTCCCAGCCGTCGTCGAACGTGAACTCGTTGACGATGAGGAGGTTTCCGAGGTCGCCGTACGGCCCTTGTCCGAGCATCTTGCGCAGCACCGTGGTGAACTCGGACCGGTCGTTCTGGTTTGTGAGCGCATCCCGGTGAACCGCGCTGATCACCTCCGACCCGCGCGGGATTGTGTTCTCCAGGTCGGCCAGGAGCGCCGTGCTCACCGACCCGCTGTCCATGGGGATCTGGCAGAGACCCAATAGGGCGACTTGGCTGAGACCGTCGTTCGGGGGACGCCGGATCTCGGCGGCATCCCGTTCCTGCGGGTAGCGGGCGAGCAATCGGTAGGTCTGCGAGCGTTCACCGGCTGCCAGGACCGGGCCGATCTCGCAGGTTATGGTGAGGTGCAGCCGATCAGGGTCACCAGGAAGCCCGGTGGACAGCGGAACTGTCGGGGTGTCAGTCACGATGCGCCTTTCTGCGGACCCGTACGCGAACCGGGCGATCCGCAGGCTGACAGAGGTGCGCCACGGGTGCCCGACCATTGGCAGTATCAGCCGAAGTCCACGGAATATGCCAGGGTGCCGACGAACGGCTCCCGGCCGCATGGGCCGGCCGCCCGGCCGGGGGCGGGGTCTGTCGGTAGCTCAAACCCGGGACGTAGGTCCTCCAGCCCGAGGCGGAGAGACCCCCGCCCGCCCGTGTGCACGCCAGCGTACGGGCGTGGTTACGCAGTTCGTCGAGTGCGCCGAGGTCGTTGACGTTGACGATCTTGTCCTCGGCGCCGGGCGGGAGAGTCTTCCCGTCCGGGGTGACGGCGACCGCGGTGATTGCGCCGGTCCGGGTGCTGGTACCGCCGAGGTGTACGTCAACACGCTGAGGTCTTCGGCCGGTTCACTTGTCGAGGCGGTGTCCATGGACACCAGCCTGTACCACTGAACGACTGACCGCTCGGCCGGCCTCCCCGGTCAGCGTCCGACCGGGACGACCGGGGAGACCTGCGCGACAGGCCAGCGGGGGCCGCCCGGGCCGCCCTGCCACGCCCACTGTTCCTCGGGGGTGACGGTGATCCCGTAGTCGTACAGGTGCGGCGACCCGAGCGCCTCCCACTGGGACCAGGCGGTCATCACCTCGTCGCCGATCCGCCGCGGCCCGCCCTGGAACAGCACCGCGCCCCCACCACCGTCCGTGGACAGCGCCGCCCACGAGCGGTCGCCGTCGTGGAACCAGACGTTGACACCGTCCTCGTCCCGTCCCGTCAGAACGACGGCGTCCGGGACGGCGACGCGCACCGCGAAGCGCAGGTGCCAGTCGTCGGCCAGCGGCGCCGGATCGCGTTCCACCACCCGCCGCACCTCGGGCTCGCCACCACCGCGCACCGCCGTGTACGTGGCGTGGTCACCGCGCGTCGGAGCCGGCCCGCACCGGTCGGCCATGAACTGCGCCAGGCCCTGCACCCAGCCCGTCGCGCTGCGTCCGTCGTCGGCAACGGTGAGGGCGACGTGGCCGAGCCTGCCCCAGGGGTAGACGATCCGGCCGCCCGGCTTCGTCGCCTCCACCCAGTCCCACGGGACGGCCTCGACGGCGTAGGTGGCGTGGAGCCGGTCGACTCTGGCGCCGTCGGGCGGCCCCGCGTGGGTGGCGTCGCCGGCCAGCACCTCGGCGTCGACCCCCGCGGCTGCCAGGCGCTCGCGGGCGAACGCCGCCAGCCGCTCGTCGACCTCGGTCGACACCACCCGGCCGGGTCCGGCCCGCCAGGCCGCCAGAGCACAGGTCCAGCCCTGCCCGCCGCCGACGTCCCACACCGTGTGCCCGGGCTCCAGCATGAGGCTGTCCAGCATGTCCGCCACCACGCCGGGCGCGGACAGGCTGGAGGACGGCAGACCGTCGGTGACCTGGGTGATCGCCGCGGCGTTGACGTCGCCGTACAGCTCGTCGGCCCACCCGGCCGCATCAGTGGCGCGGTCCATCGCCACGTAGGCGCGATCGTCCCAGCGCCACAGCCGATCCGGTGCGAACAGGTCGCGCGGCAGCGCGGCCATGGCCTCCCGCAACCACGGCGAGTCCTGGGGCCACGCCCCGCCTTGCTCCATCGCCGCGTCCATGCGCACCCGACGCTCCACCAGATCGGCGTCGGGGCTCACGACTTCTTGTGCTTCCCGCCCGACGGCGGCGCGGGAGGCACCTGCCCGTCCTGGTTGCCCGGCGGCGGGCTCCCCTTCTCAAGCGGCGCTGGCGGCTTCTGGTGATCGCCCATGCTGCTCCCCCTTCCTTCCGCGTACACGCTGACTGGCCGACCATCCTGGCGCAGCCCGGCGCCGGCCGGTAGACGGCGTGCGGTCGCACTTCGAGGGCGTGCGGGTCTCGGGCGCGCGCATCCCGGGAGCGCGGCCAGGTACGGGCAGAACCGGAGCCCGCCGTGCCGCAGACAGCTCCCGCCGGGCGCCTCGCCGCACCGGAAGTACGGCGACGGAGCCCGCCGGGTTGCGGCAAGTCGTCAGCGGCAGTGGGCCGCACCTGTCATCGCTCTCATGCTGCTGGCGGAACAGGCCCGCGAGGAACGGTGGCCTCGCTGGGCAGCGGGACTGGTGCCCGGTGTGCGGCGGCATCCTCCAGTCCGGGTTCGGGACCGGCTCTCGCTCAGATCGCCGGCCGCGTGGGATGCTGCCTAGCATGATCGACTCTCCTGCTACCGAAGCGCCGGGTGGGGCCTGGTCGTTCGCGGCGGCGCGTGAGCCGGCCGAGTTCCCCGCCGCCGGGGTCCACGGTGTGCCCGGTGTCTGGCACGCCGGGGACAGGGGGCGGACCCTGTGCGGGATTCGTGGCCGGTACCTGTCGTTCTTCCTGCACCACTTCCAGCCGCAGGACCTGGCCTCGTGCCGGAAGTGCCGGGCGCTGGCCGAGGCGGCGCCGACGCGGCCGTGCGGGCAGGAACGCCTGCACGACCTGCTCCTCCAGGAAGCCGACGACGGGCCGCTGCGGACGGACCTGCTGGCCGCGCTGCGCCGGGGCGCGCGGATCGCATACTGGGGCACCGGCCCGGCACGCGACCTCACTCGGTCCTACGCGCGGCTCGACCGGATGACGGAGGAGGCCGGCCCGGCCGCCGAGGCACTCGCGGCGGCCGGCACCTCCCTCACGCTGGCCCGCGTCGAGGACACCGACCAGCAGTACCTCATCGTCCTGCCGTACGACGGCCGCGCCCGCATCGCCCGCGGTCCGGCGACCGTCCCTCCTACCGCATCGCCCGCGGTCCGGCGACCGTCCCTCCTACCGCTTCGCCCAGCCCTCCTCCGACGCCACCAGCAGCGCCGGGCGACGGGCGGGACGGCCCCTGAGGCCTGTCCCGGCCCCGGTCAGCGTGAACCCGTTTCAGGGTCGCGTTGGCGGCCACTGCGACACAATCTCAGGATGATCGGCAACCGGATCATCCGTCGCACCGATCGAACCAGCATGCGATTGCCTTCTTCAGCGACTCCACTCCGACAGCCCTCCACCCAGCCGACGTCGCCCAGGTGTCGACGCGGCTCGGGGAGATCGACATGCAAGCGATCCTCCGTTCGGTCGTGGACAGTGGTGCGGGCTCCACATTCGGCCACGGGTTCATCGGCGATCCGACGGAGTACCTGCTGGCCCACTTCGGCGCGCTACGCGGGTTCTACGAGGAAGCGGCCCGGAGGCGCCTCCTTGTCGTGCTGTGGTGGGACTGACTCACCTTCTCGTAGAACCGCGGTGGCCAGAGCAGTGCCGTCGGCCGTACCGAGCGCAGCACGTCCCGGTAGTCCTCGATGGGGCAGTACGTGACCACCGGCCGGGTGAGCAACGGCGCCGAGAAGTGTCCTGTTGCCTGTACCTCGTCGGGTGCAGCAGCATGTCTTTCGTGCTCGGACTGTACCGGGGCGCGAAAGGGGAAAGGGCTCTCACTCATGTCCACATTCCTTCTGATACACGGTAGTTGGCACAGCGGGCGCTGCTGGGAGCGGGTGGTGCCGCTGCTGGAGGCGTACGGGCACCGGGTGTTCGCGCCGTCCCTGACCGGCTGCGGGGACAAGGCGCACCTGCTCGGACCGGAGGTGGGACTCGACACGCACGTCGACGACGTGGTCGGGCTGGTCGCCGAGCAGGACCTCGACGACGTCGTCCTCGTCGGCCACAGCTACGCGGGGCTGGTGATCTCCTCCGTGGCCAACCGGATCCCGGAGCGCATCGCACACCTCGTCTACCTCGACGCGCTGGTCCCGCAGGACGGCGAGTCCGCGGTCGACGTCCAACCCGTGGGGCGGCGGATGATCGAGCTCGCCGAGAAGTCCGAGAGCGGCTGGCGCGTCCCCCCGATGCCCGAGCTGCCCGCGCCCCTCGGCCTGTTCGGCGTCACGGACCCGGCGGACGTGGCCTGGCTGCGCGAGACGCTCACGGACCAGACGGTGCGCTGCCTTCGGCAACCCGTGCGACTGGACAACCCGGCTGCGGACGCGATCCCGCGCACGCACATCCACAACGTCGGCCCCACGCCGCCGGGCATCACCCGCCGCCCCGTCCCCCCGATCCAGCCCAATGGCTCCGCCGCGCAGGTCTGGGAGCTGCCGACCGGCCACGACTGCATGATCACCATGCCGAGGGAACTGAGTGAACTGCTCCTCAAGCTCGCCTGAGTAGTACATCGTTGACCTGAGGTGATCTCGGTCTGCGGGTCGGGCATCGGGTCGGCGTGGATCCGGGGGAGATCGGGCAACTCCGTGGTGAGCCGGCCGCGCGGGTGGGGCTTCGTCGCAGGTCAAGCTCGCTGTGGGTCTACTGCTGGTCGTCCTTGAGGGCTTCGGTCATCTGCTCGTCGATGGCCCTGATCTGGTTGCGGTAGGGGTGGAGGGTGGCTTCGATGCCGCCGCTTGGTGCTGTCGGCAGCGGGGCGGGGCACGGGCTCAAGCTTGGGCCTCGTGGTCGCGATCAGCCGTCGTGGTGGTCCGCCTGCTCCTTCCTGTGGCGTGGGAGTCGGTGGGACTCGACCGGTCGTCCGCCGGCGAGGTGCTCGGTGACGATGCGGCCGGCGACAGCCGGGTCGATCTTCCCGTACCAGATGTCGTCCGGCTGCACGCTGGCGACGGGGGCCTGGTTGCAGGGGAACTGGCACCCCGTCTGGGTGACGAGCACGTCGTCGTCGCCGAGGCCGTGCTCGGTCAGTTTCTGTACCAGGGCGCGTAGTCCCTCCTCCGCGCCCTTGGCCGCGCAACGCGGGCCGCGGCACACCAGGACCTGGTGCCGGTGGCCGGGGACTTCCTCCCAGGCCGCGGACGTGAGGCCGGGCTCCTGGCCGGTGATGGCCCTCGTCACCGCGGCCACCGCGGGGACCGCGTCCGGCGAGTCGGCGAGGCGGGTCGCGACGAGGAGTTCGGGACGGTGGCCCGCGCGCTTGCGCCACCAGTACGCCGCGATCCGCCGTAGCCAGGACTGGGCCGGGCCGGACGCCGCGAGGCGGACGCCGATCACGACCACGGTCTCGGCGCCCGCGTCGGCCAGCCTGGTCAGCTCGGCCGACAGGGAAGGGTCTGCCTGCTGCAGGAACGCGATCGAGGCCTGGTGCGACGCCGCTGTCCGGAGGAGTTCGTCACGGCGGACGGCTTCCCCCATCGACATGCCGACCAGGAGCGTGGCACTGCGGCGGGCGAGTGCGCCCGGGACGGGGCGGGTCATGGTGTTGTCCCTTCGGGGAGCAGTCCGTTCCACCGGATGTGCGGTCTGTCGTGCCGGGGGTGTCGTTCCACGGTGACGTCGACGCCGTAGACGTGCGCGATCGTCGGCGAGGTGAGCACGTCGGAGCTGGGCCCGTGGGCGACCAGTCGGCCGTCGAGCAGGACGGCGACCTCGTCGCAGTAGGCGGCGGCGAGTTCGAGGTCGTGCAGCGCGGCTACCGTGGTGATGCCCAGCCCGCGTACGGTGCCGAGGAAGCCGAGTTGGTGGCGTAGGTCGAGGTGGTTGGTGGGCTCGTCGAGCAGGAGCACGCCGGGCTCCTGCACCAGTGCCCGCGCGAGCTGGACCCGCTGCCGCTCGCCACCCGACAGCGTCGGCCAGGACCGGTCGAGCAGGTGGCCGACGTCGGCTGCGGCCACGGCCGCGGCGAACACGGACCGCTCGTGGGCGTCGGTGGCGGAGTTCGCCGGCACGGGCCAGCGGCTGCGGTGCGGCGTGCGGCCGAGATCGATGACCTGACGGACCGGCAGCGACAGCCGGGTGTCCGCCTGCTGCTCCATGAAGGCCACCTGTCGTGCTCGTCGGCGGGCCGTGAGTGCGTGGAGATCCTCTCCGTCCAGGAGGACCCGACCCTCGCTCGGCCGGGTCAGTCCGGCGACCGCGCGCAGCAAGGTGGTCTTCCCGGCGCCGTTGGGTCCGAGCAGGCCCGTGATCCGGCCGGGGGCGAACGCGAGCGAGACCGCGTCCAGCAGCGTGGCTCCGCCGATGCTCACACGAAGTCCCTCCGTGCGCAGCTCGGCGGGGGGCGTCACCGTCACTGCCCCCTCCCGTCGGCCCGCCCCTGGCGCCACAGCAGCCAGGCGAAGAAGGGCGCTCCGAGCCCGGCCGTGATGACGCCGACGGGGATCTCCCGGTCGGGGAGGACCGAGCGCGCCACGATGTCGCTGCCCACCAGGAGGGAAGCGCCCACCAGTGCCGACACGGGCAGCAGGAGGGCGTGGCGCGGGCCGCAGACGAGACGGACGACATGCGGTACGACCAGGCCGAGGAACCCGATGACGCCGGTGTGGGCGACCAGGCACGCGGTTACCAGCGCGGCGGTGGCGACGAGGACCCAACGGGTGCGCTCGACGTGGACGCCGAGGGAGCGGGCGGCGGTCTCGCCGAACGCGAAGGCGTCCAGGTCGCGGGCCGAGGAGGCCAGGACCGTGACACCGGCCAGCGCGACCGCGGTCAGGAAGACGGCGGTGGGCCACCGCACGCCGGCGACCGAGCCCAGCGTCCACTCCATGACACCGCGCGCCGCGTTGCGGTCCCCGAGGACCAGCACGACGAACGAGGTGTAGGCCCCGCACATCTGTCCCACCGCGATGCCGGCGAGCACGGTCCGGGTGGTCGGTAGCGACCGGGTGCGCGCGCCGGCCAGTGCCAGGACGACGACGGCGGCTAGCAGGGCACCGGCGAAGGCCGCCGTGGACACCGCGCCGGTGCCCACGGCGCCGGACACGCCGACGCCGAGGACGATCACGGTGACCGCGCCGGCGGCGGCTCCGTCCGAGATCCCGAGCAGGAAGGGATCGGCCAGGTCGTTCCCGGTCAGCGTCTGCAACACCGCGCCGCAGACCGCGAGGCCTGCGCCGGTGGCAGCCGCTCCCAGAACGCGGGGCAGCCGCAACTGCCAGACGATCTGGTCGTCCAGCAGCGTGACGTGCGGGTTGCCCAGCCCGAGACGGCGCACCACGACGTCGATCACCGTCCGGACCGGCTCGTGTTGCGAGCCCACGGCGAGGCCGAGGAGCACGGTGGCCAGGAGCAGGGCCGCACCGATGGCCAGGGCCGCCGTCGCGCGGCCCGGACCAGGGGGCCGCGCGACGGCGGGGTGGGGCGCGGTCATGAACCCGGGTGCAGTCGGCCCAGTCCCGCGGACACCCGGGCGGCACCGTCGGCGAGCAGCACGCCGGGAGTCGACTCCGAGAACGGCACCACCACGAAAGCCTTGCGCTGCACGGCGGTGAGCTTGCTCAGCACCGGGTCGTTCTCCAAGTAGTCGATCTTGGACTGGGCCGTGTCCCAGCCGGCGTCCGCGACCACGATGGCGTCCGGGTCCGCCGCGACGACCTTCTCCCAGCTCACGTTCTGCCAGCCACCGGACAGGTCCCCGAAGACGTTGCGGGCGCCCACGGCATTGAGAACGAGTTGAGGTCCGCCGTGGCCGGCCCCGACGAACGGCGCCTTGGTGTCCGAGTCGTACCACAGGACCTTCAAGCCCTTGCCCGCGGCCGTCGCCGTGAACTCGGCCAGCTGCTGCTCCTGTTGCTGCTGGATCGCGGCGGCCCGCTCCGTGACACCGAAGACCTTGGCGACGTCGTTCAGTTCGCCCCACACCGCCTGCCAGGTCGTCGGCGGCACCTGGCTCTTGTCCGAGCAGCCGAACGGGGACAGGTACGACGGGATGCCCTGGCCGCGCAGTTCCCCCCGGGTGCCCGCGACCTTGTCGGTGAACGCGCTGGAGTAGGAGGCGTACAGGAAGTCGGGACGGGCCGCGAGGAGCTTCTCCTTCGTCGGGTAGTCCTTGGAGAGCACCGGGACGGAGTCGTAGGCCGCCTTCCACTTCTCCGGGATGGAATCGTCGAGGTAGGCGGTACCGGCCATGCGGGACTGCAGGCCGAGGGCCAGGGCCACCTCGGTGGCACCCTCGTTGAGCGTCACCAGCCGGTCGGGCGGCGCGCCGACCGTCACGGTGGACCCGCAATTGTCGACGCTGACCGGCGCGGCAGTTCCGGTCGTCCCGCCGGACGTGGTGGGCGCGGGGGCGCCCGTGCAAGCTCCGAGCATGCCGATGAACAGGAAGGCCGCGACCGCCCGGCCGACACGTATCGGACCTGTGGGACGTACGGAACATATGGAACGGAACGGATACGGCAGACCGCTGGGCACGTGTTCTCCAAAACCCTCGTGGAACATGTAGCGCCGTGGCCGGTCTCCTGGCTTCCGCATCAACGCGCCGCGGCCGACCTTCCCGGACGGCTCTTCCAACCCGCCCAGTGGCCCTGACCGCTGGAAAAGCCGGTCAGCGAGGGCCGCGGAACTCCGCGGCAACAGTGGCGAGGGCCGCACCGGACTCAGACCGGTTTCCCGTACACCACGGCGATGGCAAGGTATCAGGCGTGGTCAGGTCGGTGCTGGCCAGCCCGTGGGATGGTCGTCTGGACCGTTCCTGGGGTTGCGGGAGGGATCGGCCACGGGGCCCGGTCGGGGGTCTCAGGTGCGGGCGGCGACGATCCAGTTCCTGAACTCGACGGCGTAGTGCCGCAGGTGGTGGTCCAGGACCTCGTCCGGGCACGTGACGGGGAAGTAGGGCGCCGCCACTCGGCCGGCGGGCGGAGACGCGGCTGGTCGTCGGCGTCGAGCGGATCGAGCACGCCGTCACCGACCCTGCTCGGCGGCGGAGGCACCGGGCCGTCGAAGGGGGGCCCGCGCACGCCCTCCCGCGGACCTGCGACGGGTGGTCAGGGGTGTGTTCCCCCACTTCGGGGGCAAGCGACGAGGCGGAGCGGCTCACCGAAAGGGTGTGTCGTGCCGGACAGAGCGCCACCCCTGGGGATAGTTCGTACATCACCAGCAATCACGCGGGCGACGGCCCGGCGGTCGTGCCCGCCCAGTGCCGGAGGAACGATGGACGACAAGCCGAGACGAAGGAGCAACGGCATGGCGAACGACCAGAACGACGCTACCGCGCGGCGCGACGAATCCCTCGCGGATCCGGTGGCAGGGCGGACAGGGTGGGACGAGGTCGACGCGCGGGCGGTGGACACCGTGCGGCTGCTGGCCGCCGACGCGGTGCAGAAGGTCGGCAACGGCCATCCGGGCACCGCGATGAGCCTGGCCCCACTGGCGTACCTGCTGTTCCAGAACGTCATGCGCCACGACCCCGGCGACGACCGGTGGCTGGGACGGGACCGCTTCGTGCTCTCCTGCGGCCACTCCAGCCTGACCCTCTACATCCAGCTCTACCTGGCCGGCTACGGCCTGGAACTCTCGGACCTGCAGGCTTACCGGACCTGGGGCTCCGCCACCCCCGGGCACCCCGAACACCGGCACACCCCCGGCGTGGAGATCACCACCGGCCCGCTGGGCCAGGGCCTGGCCAGCGCGGTGGGCATGGCGATGGCCGCCCGCCGCGAACGTGGTCTCCTCGACCCGGACGCCGAAGCGGGCACCAGCCCCTTCGACCATCACGTCTACGTGATCGCCTCCGACGGAGACATGATGGAGGGCGTCACCGGCGAGGCCGCCTCCCTGGCAGGGCACCAGGAACTCGGCGACCTCATCGTCTTCTACGACTCCAACCACATCTCCATCGAGGACGACACCGACATCTCCTTCAGCGAGGACGTCCCGGCCCGCTACGCCGCCTACGGCTGGCACGTGCAGACCGTGGACTGGACGCGCACCGGCCGCTACGTCGAGGACGTCGACGTGCTCCTGGCGGCCACCCGCGCCGCCCGGCAGGAGACCGGCCGCCCTTCGCTGATCATGCTGCGCACCGTGATCGGCTGGCCCGCCCCGACCAAGCAGGACAGCGGCAAGGCCCACGGATCCGCGCTGGGCGAGGACGAGGTCGCCGCCACCAAGCGGCTGCTGGGCTTCGACCCCGAAGAGCACTTCATCGTCGAGGAGGACGTCCTGGGCCGCACACGCGAGGCCGCCGACCGCGGCCGGCAGGTGCACGCCGAGTGGGACGAGAGGTTCGCGGCCTGGCGCACGGCGAACCCCGAGCGCGCCGTCCTGCTGGACCGACTGCGGGAGCAGCGGCTGCCCGACGGTTGGGCGGACGTCCTGCCGACCTTTCCCCCCGACGCCAAGGGCATGGCCACCCGCGCCGCCTCGGGCGAGGTCCTCACCGCACTGGCCCCGGTCCTGCCCGAGCTGTGGGGCGGCTCCGCCGACCTGGCCGGCAGCAACATCACCACCATGGTCGGCCAGCCGTCCTTCGTCCCCACCGACCGCCAGACAAAGAACTGGAAGGGCGGCCCCTACGGGCGCACCCTGCACTTCGGCATCCGTGAACACGCCATGGGCGCGATCCTCAACGGCATCGCCCTGCAGGGCCTGACCCGCCCCTACGGCGGCACGTTCCTGACCTTCTCCGACTACATGCGCCCCGCCGTCCGGCTGGCCGCCCTGATGCGACTTCCGGTCACGTACGTCTGGACCCACGACTCCATCGGCCTGGGCGAGGACGGCCCCACCCACCAGCCCGTCGAACACCTGGCCGCACTGCGTGCCATCCCCGGTCTGGACGTCGTGCGCCCAGCCGACGCCAACGAAACCACCGCGTGCTGGCGCACCATCCTCGAACACCGCGACCGCCCGGCCGGACTGGTCCTCAGTCGCCAGAACCTGCCTGTCCTCGACCGCGACAGCGGCGAGTTCGCCCCCGCACGGGAAGCGGCTCGGGGCGGGTACGTCCTGGCCGAGGCTCCGGGCGGCGCGACGCCGGACGTCATCCTCATCGCGACGGGCTCCGAGGTGCACCTCGCCCTGGAGGCCCGCACCCTGCTGGCGGCCGGGGGACTCGCGGTGCGGGTGGTGTCGATGCCCTGCCGGGAGTGGTTCGCCGCCCAGCCCCAGGACTACCAGGACCATGTTCTGCCCCTGGACGTACGGGCCCGGGTGAGCGTCGAGGCCGCCGTCGGACAGGGCTGGCGGGAGATGGTGGGCGACGCCGGACGGATCGTCAGCCTGGAGCACTACGGCGCGTCCGCCGACTACCAGCGCCTGTACACCGAGTTCGGCATCACCCCCCAGGCGGTCGCCGCAGCCGCCCGCGACAGCATCCTCGACACCCGGCGGGCACCGCGTCCCGGCGGCCACCAGCAGACCTCCACCCCGACCACAGGTGGCACCGGGGACCTCAGCCGCTCCGACACTTGAACGGTGGGCAGGAGGCCGATGTCCGCTTCGCGCGGCCCGGCACCGTTGGCACGCTCCTTGTGATCAGAGTGCCGTGGGGCTGGTGGCGGTGGCCGCCGAGACGTCGGGGTGGAGGGCGAAGACCCGGTCCAGTCCGACGATGTGCAGAATCCTGATGGTGTTGGCCGGGACCGCGGCCAAGGCCATGTCGGCGCCCTGTTCGGCGGCCACGTTGCGGACGGCCAGCAGAGCGGTGATGCCGCTGGAGTCGCAGAACTCCAGACCGGTCTCGCTGTTCCGCCCTCGGAGGAGGGTGGAACCACAGGACTGGTCGCAACCTCACACAAGCCCTCATTCCCGCACGTCGTGGCGGTTGGTGAACCAACGAGGTCCGCCATCCCGTTGAGGCATGTACCTGACCATCCTCCGATAGAGAGTTGGCTGCCATGACCTCCAAGCGTGTTGTCCAGTCCTCCGTACTGACCGCCGTCCTGGCGCTGAGCGCCGGCTTGGCCCTGGCTCCCGCGGCGCAGGCCGCCGGCCCCTCCGCCGGAACGACGCGGTCGGCCGCCCCAGTGGCGTCCGCCGCCTACGCGGTGCGCAGCACCCAGGTCACCCTGTCGAACCAGACCGGCAGCATGCTCTACCTCGGCTCGGCCACCCTGGCCCACGGGTGCTGGAGCGCCGGCAGTCCTCTGCCCCCGAGCTACATCCTGCCGAACGTGGCCCCCAGCTGGAAGACCGAGTCGTGCGGGTTCCTGACGGGCACCGAGGGGCAGATCGGCTTCGGCGTGGACACCTGGAGCGGGTTGATCCACTGGAGCAACCCCTACGCCGGGTCGAACGTCAACGAGTGCACTGTCGGTGCGGGTCTCACCTGCCAGGTGATCGGCGGAGGGGGGAACAACGCGGAGGTCACCTTCGTGGTGCGGCGCGCCTGAGGCCCGACCCCACCCGGTCGCCCGCCACCTGAACCACGAGTGCCTCCGGCAGGGCGGCCGAAATCGTAACGGCGTCCTGACCGGCCGCCCGCTCCCTATCCTCCCGAGCGGGTTGCGGTGCCGGATCGGTCCGGGGAGTGCGGCGCGGCCGCTCTGCGGACGGCGACCTCGGTGGTCGGCTCCCGGGCGGCGCGCGGCGCGGTCTGGCTGCGCCGAACCGGTCGCGGCGGCTCCGTACGACCTTGTCGCGTCCGCGAGCCGCAGCAGGGCTGCCGGGGCGTCACGTTCCCGGTCGTGGGCGGAATGGGGATCGGCTGCCGTCCCTGCGTCGAGCACCGCCTCAAGGGTGCTAACTTAGGCAAGCCTAACCAAGACGCGCGACCACACAGCCCAGGGGGGCACCATGGCAGACCAACCGACCCGCCGGACACCGCAGGCGCGCGAAGCACAGGTGCTGCGCACCGAGCGGATCACACCGCACATGGTGCGCCTGGTCCTCGGCGGTGCGGGGTTGGAGGACTTCGACGCCACCGAGTTCACCGACCACTACATCAAGGTGCTCTTCGCGCCCGAGGGCGTGAGCTACCCGGAGCCCTTCGACATGGCGCGGATCCGCGAGGAGTTCCCGCCCGAGCAGCGGCCGATCACCCGGACGTACACCGTGCGGGCCTGGGACCCGGCCCTGCGCGAGCTGACCATCGACTTCGTGGTGCACGGTGACGAGGGCCTGGCCGGGCCCTGGGCGGCCCGCGCACAGCCCGGCGAGACGGTGCGCTTCCTGGGCCCCGGCGGCGGCTACGCCCCCGACGCGAGCGCCGACTGGCACCTGCTGGTGGGCGACGAGAGCGCGCTGCCCGCGATCGCCGCGGCGCTGGAGCGGATGCCGGCCGATGCCGTGGTGCACGCCTTCGTCGAGGTCGCGGACGCCGCGGAGGAGCAGAAGATCGTCTCGCCCTCCGGGGCCGAGATCAGCTGGCTGCACCGCGGCGCCCGCCCGGTGGGCGAGGCGCTGGTCGAGGCGGTGGGCGCGCTGGAATTCCCCGCCGGCACGGCATCCGCGTTCGTGCACGGTGAGGCGGGCTTCGTGAAGGAACTGCGGCGCCTGCTGCGCGTGGAGCGAGGCATCCCGCGCGAGCGGCTGTCGGTCTCGGGCTACTGGCGGTCCGGTCAGAGTGACGAGGCCTGGCGGGCGGCCAAGCGCGAGTGGAACGCCCAGGTGGAGGCCGAGCAGGAGTCGGCCGGCTGATCTACGCGGCCGGGTGGCCGCCCCTCCCCGGCCTCTGCCCGCCCCTGGCGGCCCCCCGCCGCCCGCACTCCCGCCTCCGTCGACGCTGTACACGGAATAGTTGTCCTCGCCGCGCATGCCTCCGGCCCAGTACCGGTTTCATGATCACTGAGGGAGAATTCCAGAAGGCCAATTCGGCGCAGTCGACAGGGGGTTGGGCGATGTCGAGGCTCTTCGGCGGACGGGGCGGCGGCAGGGGAGACGAGGGAAGCGGGAGTACGCAGGAGCTGGCCAGGTCACTGGCCCGGCAGGGGGCTTGGGGCGGTCTGTGGAAGCTGGTGCTGTCCCTCCCCTTCCCGCAGGCCGCGGCGGCAGCCGCCCACCTGAAGCCATCGCGGTGGCAGCCCCAGGGAATGGCGGAGCGCCAGCTGGCCCAGCTGCTGGCCGAGACCGACCGTCGGGAGGTGGCACGGGTCAGCGAGTCGGTCCACGCGTCGGCGTCGCGGGTGCTGCCGTCCGCTCTCAACGCCGCCGGCCCGGTCGGCTTCTGCCATCAGCTGCCGCTGGCCGCGATCAACCTGATCGGCGAGGACCTCCACCGGTGCCGGATCGCGACCGTGGACCGCACCGGCGTCCTGAACGAGTTCTACGAAGGCCCGACGAACCACGTGTCGCTGTGCTGCGTGGACGCGGATACCGTGGTCGCCCTGCGCGACTTCGCCGGCGACGGCCACCTCCGGAACGCGGAACTCGTCGAGTACACACCCGGCGGGGAGACGGTCCTGGCCGGCGGCACGGCGCTGCTCGGAGCACGGGTGGAGGCGACGGCCGACGGTTTCGTGACGGGCCTGAGGCTGGTCAGGGCGGCGCTCGGGTTCTCCGGCGGCCAGGAGCTGCGGCTCGACCTGGCGGAGTTCGGCTTCAACCGCGCCGACCTGTTCGCCGTCGACCCCTCCGGCACCCGGATCGCGTTCGCCGACGGGTTCCGGATCCTGATCACCGACAGCAGGCTCGAACCGATGCACGAGTTCGCCGCGGACGACCACCTCGGCCACGGACCGATCAGCGCCATCGCGTTCACCGCCGACTCCCTGGTCACGGCCGGCCTGGACCGTGGCCTGCAGCGGTGGCAGGTGGCCGGCGACCGCCTGCGCCCGCTGCACCCCGCCTCGTTCCCACCACCCAGGGCCCTGCACAGGCTCAGCCCCGTGCCCGCCTGGGACCTCCTGGTCGGGGACGGCGGCAACGAGAACTTCTTCTACGACCAGACGTCCCTGGACAGCCGGACCTCGCCGCCCTTCCTGGGCTCCCTCGACACCGGCATCGGGCACTTCGAGTCAGCACCGTACGGCAGGCTCGCCGTCTACGAGGGCGGCCTGTTCCCGCCGACCCGCGACAGCGCCGACGGCTTCTACTCCACCGTGGTCCTCGACCTCGACCACCCCCTGAACCTGCTGGCCAGAGGGCTGTCGTCGCTCTCCCGCGCGGACGCCGACCGATCGCGCGCCACCCGCGCCGACGCCGGCCGCTACCCGCTGTCGGACTCCGCCCGGAACGTCCTCGACCGCATCGAAGCAGCCGCCGAACTGGTACCCGAACTCGCCCGGTGACCCCGCGATCGTCCACGTACTCGTCGTTGATCGCCGGAAGAGTTCTCTCGAACGCCCCCACCAATCTCATCAGGCCGCCTCGGGGCGGTTCGGCGAGGGCCCTTGGGGGTGCGGGAAGCGTAGCCGGCGGTGTCAGCGTCGAGCATGACCATGTCCTGGTCCTCCATGTCCAGGCCTCGGAACCTACCCCGCTGAGCCGTGCAACGATTCCCAGGTGAGAGTCCCTGATGCTCCTTTCCGTGAACGCCTGTTTGTCGAGGCGCTGGCCGTGCTGGCGGCCGATCCCTCGGCTCAGCTGACCTGGGTGGACGAGCAGGGTGTCTCGACGGATGAGGTCGCCCTGGACTTCGACCACGCCTTCCGCATGGCCGAGGGCCTGGTCGAGGACGGGGATCTCAGCCGCGAGGCGCTACGTGACCTTCGAGCGATCGATGCGATCTTCGCCGGGATGAGCGGCCGGGAGAACTCGGACCGGTGGGACAGGGAGGCTCTGACGGTCGATCCAGGGTGGATCGAAGCCCGGGAACTGGCCCGCCGGATCCTCATCGGGATGCTGGGCGAGTGGTGCCTGCCGATGCCGGAGATTCTCGTCGTGCGATAGCGGGCCCGGATCCCCCCGCAGTAGGCAGCGAAGTCACCGAAGGGTAATTTCGTAACAGCTTGCCTTTGTGATGAATACTCAGAGTGACTGCTATATGTGGGGACATGACACATGAACAGCACTCAGTCCCTCCCGGACAGCGCCCGCGGCGCGTCCGGACGGCCCGGCTCGCCGCAGGGGCCCTGGCCCTGATCGTGGGCGCCGGAATGCCCCTGTGCCTGGACATCGGGACCCAGGCGCAGCCTCGGGCCGGAGGCTCGCCCCTGGTCAGCGAGACGTTCACCCAGGCCGCCGCCCCGGAGTTCACCGGCGTGGGGTCGGCCTGTCTCACCGGCGCGCCGGCTGCCGCCGCGCCCGGCCCCGGGGACCATCCGCTCGGCGGCTGCCCGGGCGGCGTGGGCCCGGTGCCGCCCCCCGGCGGAGCGCCGCACGGCTATCTGCGGCTGACGGACGCGTCCAACGACCAGGCCGGCGCGGTCCTCTACAACAACGCGCTGCCCGCCAACCAGGGCCTCGATGTCACCTTCGACCAGTGGCAGTACGGGAGCACGACCCCGGCCAACCCCGCTGACGGCATCTCGTTCTTCCTGGTGAACGGCGACGGCGCGCTGACCCACCCCGGCGCCTTCGGCGGCAGCCTCGGGTACGCGCAGAAGCTTCCCGACGACGATCCCACCGCCACCTTCCTGCCCGGTGTGGACCGCGGCTACCTGGGCGTGGGGCTCGATGTCCTCGGGAACTACTTCGGCGACTGGGAGCACCGCGGCAACGGCTGTCCCACCCGCTCGCCCGCCGGGACGGCGTTCCGCGTCCCAGGCCCCGGGGCCAACATGGTCACGGTGCGCGGCCCGGGCGACGGGATCGAGGGCTACTGCTTCCTGACCGCCACCACCAGCAACTTCAGCACCACCGCACCCTGGCCGTCGACGCTCCCGGGCACCCTGCAAGGGCCGCTCACCGCGCTGCCCCCGGGGGCCACCCCCGCCCAGGCCGAGACCGCGCTCGAACCCTCGCGCCGCCGGGTCCTTGTCGAGCTCACCCCGACGCCCGACCCGGTGCTCACCGTGTCGGTCGACTTCAACGACGGCACCGGCTCCCACCAGGTGCTCAGCACACCCGCCCCGCAACCGGTGCCCGCCACCTACAAGTTCGGGTTCGCGGCCTCCACCGGTCTGTTCACCGACGTGCACCTCATCCGCAACGTGGTGGTGAGCAGCAACCAGCCGCTGCCGCAGTTGAACCTCGTCAAGCAGGTCCGGCAGCCGCTGCCCGGTGACCTGGTGGCCGGGACGCGGGTGCCGTACGACTTCGTGGTCACCAACTCCGGTGCCACGGACATCACCGGCCTCGCCGTCAACGACCCGAAGGTCGGCCCGGTCTCGTGTCCCACGACGACGCTCGCGAGCGGTCATACGGTCACCTGCACTGCCACCTACACCGTCACCACCGCCGACGTGACCCACGGTTCCATCGACAACACGGCCACCGCGACCGGCGCTTCGGGCGGCCGACCGGTCTCCTCGCCGCCGTCCTCGCAGAGCGTGCCGATCGAACGGCCGCCCGGCCTCGCCATCGAGAAGCAGGTGCAGACGCCCGGCCCCTACACGGTCGGGCAGACGGTCACCTTCCGCTACACCGTCCAGAACACCGGGGGCACCGAGCTGACCGGCGTCCACGTGACCGACGACCACGTCGCCGACATCACCTGCGCCTCGACCGCGCTCGCCCCGGCGGAGAGCCCGGGCGACCGAACCACCTGCCACGGCACGTACACGATCACCGAGAACGACGCTGCGGCCGGCTCCGTCACCAACACCGCCACCGCCACCGGTACGGCGAACGGCCAGCCGGTCACGTCCCCGCAAACCCAACTGACGCTGCCGATCGGGGCGCCGCACCTCGCCCTGAAGAAGCGGGTGCTCTCGCACGGCCCCTACGCCGTCGGCGACACGGTGGAGTACTCCTACACGGTCACCAATACCGGCAGCACCGACCTGCACGGCGTGCTGGTCAACGACGACCGCATCGCCAGCGTCAGCTGCGAGGCGACCACGTTGACGCCCGGGGCCAGCACCACCTGCCACGGCACCTACACGATCACCCTGGCCGACATCGAAGCCTGTAAGGCGGCCCACCACCGCGGCGGCGCCGAGAAGGGCTGCGACCTCACCAACGTGGCGTTCGCGGCGGCCACCGCCCCGCACGGGAACCCGATCGTCAGCGAACCCGCCAAGGCCACCATCACCGTGGGGGAGGAGAAGGACTCCTACTGCCACAAGCACCCCGGCCACGGCCACTGCCGCAAGGGGCTCACCGAGCGCGAGCCCGACCAGGAGAATGACTGACGGTACCTCGCCACCCCCGGCCCTCGCGTCCCCTTCCCGCACGGTGTCTTCCCGGTCGGCGTCTTCCCGCACCGCGTTCACGCAGCGCTTCGTCCAGCGTCCGGGCCGGTCGACGTTCCACCTCTGCGGCGGGGCCTCGGCGCAGAGGACGCAGGCGAAGTCCTCCTCGCGCACGATGCTGAGCTGCTGGCAGGACGGGTGGCGGCGGAACACCACCTCGTGCGGGAAGCCGGACGGGCGAACGACCCCGGCCTGCCACCGGCCGTCCCGGCGGTGCCCGCCGCCCTGGGGCGCTGTGTCCCGGGGTGTCGGGTCGGTCGGGTTGACCACCTGTTAGCGTGCGCGAATGGAAGATCTGGGAGCTGTGGTGTGGCCGCCTGAGCCGGTCAGGACCGGGAGGCTCGTGCTCCGTGCGTCCGAGATCCGGGACCGTGCGGCGTTCATCGAGCTGCTCGCCTCGCCGGAGGTGCACGCCTACCTCGGTGGCCCCCGGCCGCGTGACGAGCTTGAGCGCGAGATGCCCGGGGCGCCCGAGCGGTGGCCCGGGAGTTTCGTCGTCGAGCTCGACGGGTCGATGATCGGCCAGATCCTGCTCAGGAGGGCGACGGGGCACCGCCGTCCGGCTGCCGCGGGGAAGATCGATCTCGGCTACCTGTTCCTGCCGCGGGCGTGGGGATTCGGGTACGCCGCCGAGGCGTGCGCGGCGGCACTCGGCTGGCTCGCCGGCGCGCTTCCCGGCGAGCCGGTGGTGCTCACCACCCAGAGCGCCAACGTGGGCTCGATGCGTCTGGCGGCGAAGCTGGGGTTCACCGAGGTGGAGCGGTTCGAGGCCTGGGGCGCCGAGCAGTGGCTCGGCATGCGCTCCCCGGCCACGCCGTCCGATTGAGTCTGCGACGCAACCGCCGGGGAGCCCCCGCCCACCTGCGCGCGGGAGGGACCCGTGGGTTCTCGGCCGGACGCCGTCAGGAGTCGGCGCACCTGTCGTTCTCTCGTGGCGGAGAGAGGCGCTTCGCGCGCGTCCAGACGGGCGGGGGCCCGGCGCGCGCGTGTCGGTAGTGGCCGTCGTGACGGGTGCGCCGTCCGCGAACTGGCGCGGAGCAGCACCGGCCCCCTGCCCCGGTACTCCAGCAGGCTCGGCATCGAGGTCCGGCTGGAGTACCGGGGACAGGGGACCGGTACCGCGCGCGCGATCAGGCGTTCTGCGCCCCGTTGAAGACGTTGTAGGCGTCGTCACGGTAGTAGGCGCTCACCGCCCACCACTTGCCCTGCCAGCTGTTGCCCGTGACGAAGTCGCCGGTCTGAACGGCCGAGCCGTCGTTCTGGTCGTAGTTCACGAAGAACGGCCCGCCGCTGGCACCTCCGCCCAGTCCGATGCAGTTGTCGATCCGCGCGGTGGGCGGCTGCTCGGGGCCGGCCACCGGCTGGCCGCCGCACCAGAGCATGTGCTCCCGCTCGGCGGGGACCACTCCGGGGATGCCGATGATGTGCGCGTAGTTGTTGATGTCCCGGTTGAACCCGATGCCGGTGGCCCCGACGACATCCGCGATGTGTCGGCCGTTCAGCGTGTTCAGCACGAGGAAGGCGATGTCGCCCTGCGGAGCGGGGGCGTCGACCCAGCCGGCCGCCCGCCAGGTCCACCAGCCGTAGGGGGCGTTCCCCGCGTCGTAGCCGGGAGCGAACTTGAAGTCGTGCCCGCCCTCCACGCAGTGCCGGGCGGTGGCGATGACATCGCGGTTGGCGCTGGAGACGACGTTGGCGGTGCACACGCCGTCCCCGGTGAGCAGCCGCCCCGTGGTGCCCCAGACGCTGGCCTTGGCGCCGGCCATCGCGTCGGCGTTGGCCTTGGCGCCTCCGTTCGGGCTGACGGTCGGTTCGGTCGCGTGGATCGTCAGCGGCTGGCCGTCGAGGGAGCTCTCCTTCTCGGGCGCCCAGCTCGTACTGCCGGCATTCGCCGGGTTGATCAAGACGTGGCTCTTGCCGCTGACCCGCTCGATCGGCTTGGCGTCCGTGGCCGGTGCGGCGGACGAGGCCGGCACGGCCATGCCGAGGGCCGCCACCGATGCCACGACTGCTGCGAGGAGACCGCGCATGCGCATGGTTGTCCTTCCTTCGCTGTGGGGTGTGCTGTCTGCTGTCCCGTCAGCTTGGAGGCAGCATGTCAACAACGAGTCAACAACATGTCAATGGCCGGCGCGGCGACCGGCGCCGGCGACCGCGGCCCAACGTGGTGATCACCGTCCTCGGCCCGCCGATGCCGCCCCTGCTGCCGGTGGCCCAGCTCTACGCGCGCTACATCCCCTTGCTGCCGTGCCCTGAGGGCGCGGACCTGCTGCAGGTGCTGTGGTGTCCGCT
Organism: Kitasatospora sp. NPDC088160; assembly: GCF_044741445.1. Lineage (NCBI taxonomy): Bacteria > Bacillati > Actinomycetota > Actinomycetes > Kitasatosporales > Streptomycetaceae > Kitasatospora > Kitasatospora sp. NPDC088160. The sequence goes on from NZ_JBIUSS010000018.1 coordinate 141,718, forward strand.
GAACCACGATCCGTCGCGGTTGCCCGCGGCCAGGGTGGTGTGGGGCTCCTCCGCGCAGGTCGACGCGCTGCTGACCGATCCGCCGCTACCGGCTGACGTGGAGAATGACGGCGACTACGTGCCCGAGCCGTGCGTGCTGCACCCGGAGGTGGTGACGGAGTACCCGGCGCCGCTGGAGCTGGGGGCCGACCTCGCGGACCGGATCGGGGACTGGTGCGAGCGGGAGTTCACCGGCACCGATCCGAGGTACCGGTACGCCGAGGAGTTCCGGGCCTACTACCAGTACGAGCTGTCGGTCGCCCCTGGCTGGAAGGTCGGCGGGCGGTTCGACCGGTGGGTGAGCAGCAAACGGCGACGCGGGCGAGGACGAGTCCGGTGTTTGTCCGGCGGCGGCGGGCCGGGCGTCGTGCGGAGCGGTCGGGGACCAGGCCTCGCAACTCACCCAACCCGTGCGGTCCTTCCACCGCCACGGCCCCACCAGCACCGGGACCGTTCATCCCATGGCCGTCAATCCGCCTCTTGGTCCCAGGGCGGCAGCTTGGTGGTCGCAGGCTGTCCGAGGTGGTCGCGCAGTTCGTGCCTGCCCAGATCCGTGAGGGCGAGGGCACGGGTGGTTCCGATCCGGATCAGCCACCCGGCGGCCAGGGCGTGCCCGCAGATGGCGGCGCCGACGGCCCCGCCCAGGTGCGGGCGCCGTTCGGTCCAGTCCAGGCAGGCGCGTACCAGCGGTCTGCGGGAGGCGTCGGGCAGTGCGATGCCCAGGTCGTGGAGCCAGGCCGCCCCTTCGGCGGTGAGCGACGGATCGGCTCCCCACGCCAACAGGCCGAGGCCGGCCATCGAGTCGGTGACGGCCAGGCCCAGCTCTCCGGCCAGGTGGTCGTAGCAGAGCCACGCGCGGGCCAGGGCCCGCTGCCGCCCTGAGCCCGACAGCGAACGCGGCCTGGGGGTGTGGCGCGGGGCGAGTGCGGCGAGGCTCTCGATCAGGGCCATCACGCGCGGATCGGCCATCCGCAGGTAACGGTGGCGTCCGTGGCGTTCCTCGGCGAGGAGTCCGCCACGTACGAGCACGTTCAGGTGCTCGGTCGCGGACGAGGCCGCGACACCGGCATGGCGGGCCAGTTCCGTGGCCGTCCAGGCCCGGCCGTCCAGCAGGGCCAGGCAGAAGTCCGCCCTGGTGTCGTCGGCCAGCAGCCTGGCCACGGCGGCCAGGTCCACGCCGACGTCCCGGCCCTCGCGCTGGTGGTCCATGTCCCCGATTGTCGTCGATCTCGCTTCGGGCCCGGCCGAAGCGTCCGCGCCCTAACGTCCCGTACCGGCCGAGGCCACCGCGCCCTGCGCCCGCACACCTTCCGCCAACCGCCCTGGGAGCCCCATGCCTGCCACCGACAACACGCCATCGAACCCCTGGCCCGGCATCGGCCTCACGGTCACCGACGCCCCGAAGCCCGCCGACGTATCGCTCATCTCCGACGCCCTGGACCGGTTCAACACCGACTCGACAGCCGTCGACGACCGCCGCCCACTGGCCGTCCTGGTACGTGACTGCGTGACCTCCCAGGTGATCGGTGGCCTGACCGGTCGCACCTCACTCGGGCTGTTCTTCCTCGACCTGTTCTTCCTGCCGGCCGAGTTGCGCCACGGTGGCCTGGGCAGTGAGATCCTGCGCCGGGCCGAAAGCGAAGCCCGCGCACGCGGCTGCCGCACGGCGGTCCTGTACACGATCAGCTTCCAGGCTCCCGGCTTCTACGCGAAGCACGGCTGGCGACGCCTGGGCGAAGTCCCGTGCGACCCGCCGGGCACCAGCAGGGTCTTCATGACAAAGGACCTCGACCCGCCGTCAGCCGCCTGAATCCGCAGCACCGCGGTGCTGCATGCCGTGTTCTGCCCGCTCCTCAAGGACCGCGGTGGCGGGTGAGCATGCGGCCCCTGCCCCGAGCAGCCGACGGGCTGGCCCCCGCGGCCGGCAGAGCGGCGGCGGGGGCCTGCCGTCAGGTCGCCTCCGTCCGTCGAGGTACTCGCGCGTCCCTGGCCTGACCTCGTCCATTCCCGCCCCTTCCTTCTCACTCCTGTGGCACCTGTTGCCCCGGACGATACGCACCGCCGCAGACAACCCCCGGTGCCGCGGCCCGCCCGGCGCGGCCGGTTCTGAGCGGGCCGCAGGGCCGCAGGCGCGCAGGCCGGTTACGGGGAAGCTTCCGAAACGATAACCGTTTCCAAAAACCCCACCATCGATCGGTCAAGGTCTGGCGGAACGCGGCCGTAGCGACCGCCCGCTGCGCCAGGGTGGGCGCCATGAGACTCCTGAAACCCCGTCCTGCCCCGCGCGCGGGCCGAACGCCGTTCCGCGCGCTGCCGCTGATCGCGCTGGTCGTGGCCGGCGCGGTGATATCCCTCGGTACGGTCGTCCCGGCCGCGGCCGCGACCTCCCGGGTCGACCTGAACGTCCTCGTCGTCACCGACGGCAACCCGTGGGTCGAGGGCATCCACAAGCAACTGGTCTCCGAGGGCGTGCCGACCACCGTGGTCGACCTCACCAGCAGCAACCGCGCCACCCTCACGGCGTCCTTCCTCGCCGACGCCCTGGCCGACGGCACACCGCACGGCCACTTCGAGGGCGTCGTCCTGCCCAACGACGCGCCGAGCCAGCTCTCCGCCGCCGAACTCTCCGCCCTCACCGGCTACGAGCAGGCCTACCACGTCCGGCAGGTCGACTCCTACGTGTGGCCGGGCGCCAACACCGGTCTGAGCACGCCCTCGTGGACCGGTTCGCTCGACGCGACCACCGCCACCGCGTCCTCCTCCGCCCGGACCGACGCCTTCCGCTACCTCAACGGCCCGGTGCCGTTCGAGGGCACCGCGGGCGGCAGCGGCTCGTACGGCGCGCTGGCCACGCCGGTGCCCGACAACCCGGCCACCGGATCGCACTTCGAACCGTTCCTCACCGAGACGGTGCCCGGCACCTCGACGCAGGGCGTGCTCGCGGGCGTCTACACCAGCGGCGGTCGCCAGCAGTTGGTCCTCACCTTCGCGTACAACTACGACCAGCAGCAGTTCCGGCTGCTCGCACACGGAATCGTCGACTGGGTGACGCGGGGCGTCCACCTGGGCTACTGGCGCAACTACTTCTCGGCACACATCGACGACCTGTTCAACGCCAACTCCCGGTGGAGCCAGAGCGGCAAGTGCACCCCGGGCGAAGGCGACTGCGCCGCCGGCGTACCGGACACCACACCCATCCGGATGGCCGCCTCCGACGTCACCGGCACGGTGAACTGGCAGCAGCAGAACGGCTACACCCTGGACTTCCTGTTCAACGCCGGCCCGGGTGTCGAGTACCAGCAGGAGCAGGGCGGCGACGACCCGCTGAGCGACGCGCTGCTGGCGAACAAGAACAGCTTCCGGTGGGTCAACCACACCTACGACCACCCGTTCCTGGGCTGCGTGCAGGACTTCTCGGTGATCCCCTGGCGGTGCCAGACCGACGCCTCGGGTGCCATCGAGTACGTCGACCAGCCCACCATCAGCTCCCAGATCACCCAGAACATCCAGTTCGCCCAGGCCAACGGCCTCCCGTTCCGGCCGAACGAACTGGTCGCGGGCGAGCACTCCGGCACCGTGATGCTGCCGCAGCAGCCCGACGACAACCCGAACTTCCTGGCCGCGCTGAGTGCCGACAACATCCAGTGGCTCGGCGTCGACGCCTCCCGCGAGAGCGGGCAGCGTCAGATCGCCTCCGCGCTCGGCACCCCGCGCCACCCGGTCAACGTGTTCTACAACGTCTCCACCCAGGCCGACGAGGTGAGCGAGTACAACTGGCTCTACACCTCCAAGGCGAACGGTGGCAGCGGCAACTGCGAGGCCAACCCGGCCACCACGACCTGCATCGCACCGCTGGACCCGAACACCGCCTGGTCGAGCTACGTCCTGCCGCTGCAGGTCAGGATCACCCTCGGGTACGTGCTCTCCAACGACCCGCGGCCCTTCTTCATGCACCAGTCCAACCTGACCGACGACAAGCTGGCACTGCAGACCCTCACCGGCATCCTGTCCACCTACCGCACCTGGTTCACCGCGGACACCCCGGTGGTCAACCAGACCCTCACCGACTCCGGGACGGTCCTCCAGCAGCAGGCCGGCTGGCAGCACGCCCAGAACACGGGCTCGGCCACCGGCTACATCCAGGGCGGCGTGGTCACCCTCCAGGGGACCTCCGGCACCGCCGTGCCGGTCACCGTGCCCGCCGGCACCACCGTCGCCGGCGGTGCCACCTTCGGGGCCGCGTACGGTGGCGAGCAGTCCGCGAACACCACGCTCGGCGCGACGGCGACCGCACTGACGCTGCCCACGAACGTGTTCGGTACGGTGGCCGACTCGACCCCCACCGGCCCGGGCGCGGAGCTCGCCTCCTACGCCAAGGGCTCCCCGCACGACGTGCGCCGCGACGGCGACGCCATCGTCATCACCGACCCGACCGGCACCCACGTCCTGCCCAAGCTCGCCGGCGCGCCGGAGGAGCAGCTGCACATCGGCGACCACCACCACAACCCGTACAACGCCGTCCCGAAGGCACCGGCCAAGAAGTAGCCCGCACCCCGTACCGCGCACCCCGTACCGCGGCGGGGGGGGGGCGCCGCCCGCCCCCCCCCCCCGGGGGGCCCCCCCCCCGCGCGGGCCGCGCGGGGGGGCGGCGGGGGGGCGCGGGGGGGGGGGGCGGGCCCCCCGGGGGGGGGGGCGGGG
>NZ_JBIUSS010000018.1:146464-228901 GCF_044741445.1 Kitasatospora sp. NPDC088160
CCCCGGCCCCCCGCCCCCCCCCCCCCCCCCCCCCCCCCCCCGCCCCCCCGCCCCCGGCGGCGCCCCCCCCCCCCCCCCCCCCCCCCCCCCCCCGGCCCCCCCCCCCCCGCCCGCCGTCGGCCCGGCTACGCGGTGCCGACGGTGAGCCGGGTGATGGTCCCGACCACCTCGGTGTCGGTCGCGTCGAGCAGCGAGGCCCGGACGGCCGCCGTGTCACCCGCGACGTAGCGGCTCTGGTTCAAAGTCGTGACCGGGACGGTCACTTGGACATTCGCGCCCGTGCAGTTCGGGGTGAAGCGGGCGTAGCCAAGGGCGCCGGACGCACGGTCCTCGGCGGTCACGGTCGCGGACGCGACGAGACCGCCGGCGTCGCAGGAGTACGCGATGGTGACGTTCACCGTCGCCGAGGCGCCACCGGAAACGGTCGCGCCGTCGACCCGCACCCCGGTGCCGGCGTGCGCCGGGGCCGCACCGAGCACCACCCCCGCGAGCAGTGCGGGTACGCCGAGCGCAGTCACGATCCTGCCGTTCATGATGCCCCTTCCAACGCCGATCGCTGCTCCCACACCGTCGACGACGGTACGGACCGGCCGGACGGCAAGTCGATCCCGGAGTCCTTCCCCGGGGTGATACGCCGGGGCCGGCGCCGCTGGCAGTGTCACCGCCGGGACCTGCAAAACTGACCTGACCATACATCATCAGTGCTAACTGGTAAGGAAGTTGACTCAGATCGCGCGCACGCGGCGGCCTGTAGATAGCCCGGCGGCCTCGCGACCCGGCCTGGCTCCCGTCCCACCCCGTCTCGTCGCGCTGCGACAGCCAGGACCGTAGGCCACCGTCGCCCCGATGCGCCTGGCCTGTGTACAGGTGACAGGGGGCTCAGGTGCCGTGGTGGGCGGTGTGTCCGGGCAGGGGGCCGTAGGCGGTGCAGTAGCCGCAGTCGCAGGTGGTGAGGGAGTTGGCCTGGCAGTGGGCGGTGGGCCAGGCCCAGGAGGTGCAGGGCCCGCGGTCGACGGGGGTGCCGTCGTCGGGCAGGGTGCGCCGGCACCAGTCACACCGGACGGAGGCAGGTACGCCGGCCCGGCGCAGCTGGCGGGCCGCGGTGGCGGCGATCTCGAACGGAACGTCTTCCCGCACGGTGGCCGGTGCGCTGTCCAGGAGCCGCTTGCTGTGCCACAGACTCAGGCCGGTGACCGCACGTACCGCCTTCAGGGCCGTCGCCCCGCCAGGCGAGCCACCGTTCACCACGATCGTGAACTGCGGATCCTCCACGAACCCCCCTTGGTCGGTCAGTGTCGTGTCCGGTGCCAGTCAACCGCCCGGGCCCGAGCCCGGCCACCGGTTTTCCACACCGGGCGCGCCGTCAGACCCCGACACCCGGCCGCACCCCGGTGAGCCGTGCCGTACGCCTTCCCGCCGACTACCGTGACTTCGTCACGTACTACGGCGGCGAGCTGGACGAGTACCTCGGCGTCAGCACGCCGCCGGTGGCCGGCTCCCCCCCGGTACGGCGACCTCGTCGACGGACTGGACTTCGACCCGGCGGAGGGGGCGCCGCCCCTCCCGCGCGGCTGAACGCAAGCGCTCGGAGCTGTAGCGGAGCTCGCGCACCAGGACGGCCCTCCACGGGCTTCCGGGGCGTGAGGCTGCCTGCCCGCAGCGCGCGTCGGACGACCGCTCTCCCATGGCTGACGGGCGAGAAGGTAGCGATTCATCGTCGCCGCGTGACTACGAGAGGAGCCTGGCCTCGACCCACGTCAGCAGGGAAGCAGAGCCAGAAACCTCGCGGCCTTCTCCATCAAGGAAGGCGGCAGATCGGCCAACCCTGAGACGATCACGCCGAGCTTCCGTCCAAGCTCGGGCCACTCGCGCCAGACCGCTGAACTCCTGGTGAGTACGGCGGACAGCAGGTCGCCCTCATACATGTCGCCCTCTGCCATCGGGTTGTCTCGCAGTACCTCCACGGCCATCGGCAGGAGATGAGCAAGGCCCACGTCCTGTCCAATCAGCAGACGCATATCCTCGACGGTCAGCTCGCAGATTGGCCGACGCCGAAGCGCATGCACCGTCGCGACGAGATGGCTCGTGTAAGCCGGCGTGGCGGGCCAACGGTCGCGTTCAAGCTCCTCCAGGGAACGGCCAGGGTCTACGAGTCGAGTCACCGGCCGATCGTCCCACGCCTCACATCCCAAACGCAGTCAGACTGAGGACCCGCTGGGGCCTGACCGTTGCCGCCCGGTAGCGGGAGGCGACGGAGCAGCTGGCCGCCGGCTGCCCCAACGAGGCGCTGGCTGTGGCCGTCGCCGCTGACCGGTGCCCCATGGGGGCTGCCCGTGTCGCCGCTACTGCCTCGGCGCGCTCGGCGAGTTCGGGTGTGTTCGAGGTCGCGGCCGCGGACCAGCGGCGGATCGCTCCCCAGGTTCGACCCACTGCGACCGCCAGGCCGGCGGGTCGAACGGGTCGGCGAAGTACTGCGTCTCCCGCACCACGCGGCCTGCCGAGAACTCCATGATGCTCACCGTCTGCGTGGGTTTGCCGTCATAGGTGAGCACGAACTCGGTCACCCAGAGGTCGCCGGATCCGAGGATCCTGCGCACGGTGAAGGTCCGGACCGCGGGATGTTGGGTGCGCAGTGCCTGGATGTTGCTCCTGCCGCGGATGACCTCGCCGGACTGCGGGTACTCGACGATGACGTCGTCGGCGTAGATGTCGTGTTCCGCGTCCGCGTCGCCGCTGTTCGATGCGGCCCAGTGCCGGTCCAGCAGGGCCCGGGCAACCGTCGCTTCCACCGTCATGGCCCTTTCGCTCGGAACACCACGTGCCCCATGTCCTGCGACGCGGGCGCGTGCCTGGGCCGGATCGCTCCAGGACTGGTCACTTGAGGATCTCCAGCATCCGGTTCCCGAGGACCGCGGCCGAGGCCGGGTTCTGTCCGGTCACCAGGTTGCGGTCCTCGACCATGTAGGGCTCCCAGACCGGACCGCGGCTGAAGTCGACCCCGACCTTCGCCTTCACGTCGGTCTCCAGCAGCCACGGCGCCCTGGAGGCCAGTCCGACGCCGTCCTCCTCCTCGTCGGTGAAGCAGGTGATGTGGTAGCCCTTGAACGGCGACTCGCCGTGGATCCTGGTGGCCAGCATCGCGGCGGGACCGTGACAGACGATGAACAGCGGCTTGCCCGAGGCCAGTTGCCGGGTCAGCAGCCGCCCCACGTCGGCGTCCCACGCCAGGTCCGCCATCGGACCGTGACCGCCCGGCAGGTAGACCGCGGCGTAGTCCTCCAGACGCACGTCCGACAGCTGTAGCGGTCGACGCAGCACCTCGGCGGAACGGATGACGGCCTCCAGCTCCAGGGCGCTGTCGTTTCCGCCGACCATCTCGGGGCGCAGGCTCATCATGTCGACGGTCGGCGTCACACCGTTGGGCGTCGCGACGACGACCTCGTGACCGGCGTCCGCGAGGATCTTGTACGGGTTCGCGAACTCCTCGGCCCAGTAGCCGGTCGCGTGCCGCGTGCCGTCCTTCAACACCCAGTAGGTGGCTCCGCTGACGATGAAAAGCACCTTTGCCATGGCAGAGATCCCCTCTCGGACACATGCCAGGAGTGGGTTCGGCGGGATGCCCCACGGCGGGATGTCCCACGCAACCGACCCGCCCCGCCGGTCTCCTCCCCTCGCCCCACGCAACCACGCTAGGCAGCTGCGCCGACCGCGCGCAACCCGGTGCTCCGTCGGCGGTAGCGCCCCCGGTCACGGACACCTCCGGTCACATGTCCAGGACCACGTCGGCCGGGGGCGTCGAGCAGCAGATGAGCGCGCTTCCCGTGGCGGGGGGCTCCAGGGGCTGCGGGGCGTACTCGACGTGGCCGGAGAGGAGCGCGGTCTCGCAGGTGTGGCAGATTCCGGTGCGGCAGGACCAGCGTACGGGCACGTCGCACGCCTCGGCGAGTCCGAGCAGCGTGCCGTAGTCAGGGTGCCAGGGGACGATCAGCCCGGTGCGCGCGAAGGCTACGGACGGTCCCGGGCGGCCGGCGGGAGGAGCGGCCGGTTGGTGCGGTGCCCGGGCGGGTCCGGTCAGCACGCCGGGGGTGACGGCGGACGTGGCCCCGAAGACCTCGGTGTGGATCCGGGAGGACGGCAGGCCGCAGGCCTGAAGGGCTCCGGTCATGTCCCGCATGAACGCGTTCGGTCCGCAGATGTAGGCGTCGGCGTCCGGAGGCGGCTCCAGGCCGCGGATCCGCTCGGGACTGAACCGCCCGCTGACCGTGTAGTCGAAACCCGGGCGGTCTACGCCGGACGGACGGCTGTAGGAGACGAACGACCGGCCTGCGGGCAGCTGGGCGAGCAGTGCGCGCACTTCGTCGGCGAACGGGTGGTTCTCGCCGTCCCGGGCCGCGTGCAGCCACCACACCGCGCGCTGCGAGTGCTCCGCGGCCAGGGCGTGCAGCATGGCCAGGACCGGGGTGGCGCCGACACCGGCGGACAGCAGCAGGACCGGAGTGTCCGCGTCCGTGAGCAGGAACGTGCCGCGCGGGGCGGCGACATCGAGGACGTCACCCACCTTCACGTGCTGGCGCAGGTAGGTGCTGGCGACACCGTTCGGCTCCTGCTTGACACTGATGCGGTACGTTTCGGCGCCCGGCCGGCCGGAGAGCGAGTAGTTGCGGATGACCGGGGAGGCCTGGGGGTCCGGCCGCAGGCGGACCGTGAGGAACTGCCCCGGCAGAGCGGCGGGGAGGGGCTCGCCGTCGACCGCCGCCAGAGTGAGCGAGAAGATGCCCGCGCTCTCCGGCTCGATGCGGGAGACTTCGAGCCGACGGAACCCGGGCCAGGCCGGCGGCGGGCTGCTGGTGGTCAGCCCGCGGTTTCCACCCGCGGCGCCGGAGCCGCGGTCCGCGTCGTCGAGCAGGGCTCGCAGCGACGTCTTCCAGCCGGGGCTCAACGCGGTGATGCGCAGGGCCCGTTCGAGCTGTGGCCGGGCGTGGCCGGGCAGGTAGAGCAGCGCGTCGATCTCCGCGACGGTCATCTCCTCGGGGCCCGAGGCGATCTTCACGATCTCGTCCCCGGCCCGCACCCGCCCTTCGGTCAGCACCCGCATGTAGAAGCCTGGGCGGCGATGGGACACCAGCAGGGCGGCCATCTGCGGCTCGCCGAGCCGCAACCCCACGCGGTAGCACGTCACGCGGGGTTGGGTGACCTCGAAGACCGCACCGCCGATCCCGTAGCGGTCACCGATGCACACCTCGTCGTCGGCGAGTCCGTCCACGGTGAGGTTCTCGCCGAACTGGCCGTACGTGAAGTCGTCCCGCTTCAGGTGCTCCTGCCAATGGCGGTAGGAGCTCAACTGGTAGACCAGTACGGCACGTTGCTCGCCGCCGTGCCCGGTGAGGTCACCCTGCCCGTCGCCGTCCAGGTTGAGCCGGCGCGCCATCACGGGCCCGGCGACGGGGTGCTTCCAGATGCCGGTGCGGGTGGTCCTGCCCTGCCAGGGGACGTCCTTGGGCATGCCGACGTTCACGGCGATCAGAACGGCCATGACCTGTGCTCCTCCCGCGCTCGACAGGCCGGTTCCTCCAGCGTCGTACGGTCGGCCGCCGGCCGCACCCGAAGAACTCTGCGCGGCGCCGGGGCGCGGCGACGAGTAGAGTGAAAACCGGTGGGCGCCGCCGCCGGACGTGTGCCGCAGGCGCGGGTACGCCGCCGTCGTCGAGGCGATCATGAACCTCGACGATCATGCACCTCGAACAGGCCCCGTTCGTCACCGGCGAGATCCTGTGCGTCGACGGCGGCCAGAGCGCCGGCTTCTGAAAGAACCGGGATCGGGAGCGATCGACCTATGCGCACTCGCAAGCAGCTGACCCCGCTTGGCGCTGTCGGTGCGGGCCTGGCGGCGGGAGTGGTCGGCACCGTCTGCATGGACGCCGCGCGGTTCCTGCGCCAGCGCCGGGTCGGTGGCGAACGCAACGCCCTGCACTGGGAGTTCGCCCCGGTCCGCACCTGGCAGGAGGCGCCGGACCCAGGGCAGGTCGGAAAGCGCCTGGTCGAGGCCTTCACCCGGCGCGAGCTGCCGGACAGCGCGGCGTTCCCCGTCAGCACGTTCATGCACTGGGCTTACGGAGTGGGCAACGCGGCCTTCTACGGCGCCGTCAGTGCCTCGCTGCGCAAGCCCCACGTCCTCTACGGGCTCCCGTACGGTGCGCTCGTGTGGCTCAGCGGATACGTGGTGCTTCCGATCGCGGGACTCTACAAACCCATCTGGACATACGATGCCAAGACGCTGGGTGATGATCTGACCGCCCACCTCGCCTACGGCCTTGGCACCAGCAGCGCTTTCTGGTTGCTGAGCAGGGTTTCCGTGTTCTCACGACAGCTGTAGTTCGCGATCCGGCCGATGCTGGTGCTGGTCGGCGAGGTGGTGGCCGGGTCCGGGCATGATGACGGTACACATCGCGACCATGGCGAGGTGTGACCCAGGATCAGAAAGCGGTGGCCCGCGATCGGCGTACGAGGACCAGTGCGCGCCCGTGGAGTGCCGCCTGCTACGGGTGTTCGGCGCCATCTACATGGCAGGTGTGGTCCAACACGGGCATGTTCCCCGGTGCCACGCAGATCGCGAAGAAATCGCGTGTCGACCCGGTGACGCGCCAATTCACCGGCCGCGTGCTGGCCGCGCCTGTCCGAAAGCCATGCCCCGAGCGGGGACTTCCCTTCCTCGCCGACGATGAGGCTGCCGATGCGGTCGGCGGTTGCGCTGGTGGAGGTGCGGGGCGGGGCCGGGAAGGATTCCAGGACCAGGCGGTGACCTGCTTGGATGCCGGTTCCTCGTCGGCTCGCGCGGGGTGTTGCGAGACATGGGGTTTCTCATCGTCTCGCTACCTCGAAGCGATTGGGTATGGGCGTCCAATTGTGGGTGTCATGATTTTTCGTCAGGCGTCCCGTGTCGCTTGTGCCTTGTCGCGCGAGGGTGCGGGGCGCTTTGTTGTGAGGAGAGGTGAACCTGCGGATGAGCGCCCGTACTCGTGGACAGGGCGATCTGCCGTGGTACGGGGTCAGCCGTCAGTGGCCCGTGGCCGTGTTCAACAGGGCCACGGTCGGTGCCGTCGTCACCGGTGACCGGGGCACGTCACCTGCACCCGTAGTGACGCCCTTCCCGCCGGGGTACGACATGCGCTGCGACCACCGCGAGCACTGGTGGAGCAACCCGGGGTCCGACGGGGCGAAGCATCGGCCACCAGCGCGGTGGCCGGTGCTTCTTGCCGTCCGGTGAGGGGCCCGAAGGTGTGACCTGGCCTGCTTGCAGTGCTCGTTCCTGGATGGCCCTGGGCGGGGCCGCCGGTCCGGTGCGGATGCGCGTTGGGCCATTGGTGTGCAGGGTGGATGGGTACGGTCCGGGCTGCCCGGCGGCGGCAGTCCGTCCAGCCGTGGATGCGCTCGGTGGGCGGGTGATCGCCCGGTCGCCGGTGAACTTCCCGGGAGCGCCGTCGATGACCGAAGGAGACGCCATGCCCACCTGGAAGGTCCTCCGCCGGGCTCTGGCCCCGACCGCCCTCGCCGCCGTGTTGGCCGCGCCGTTCACGATGCCGTCGCCGGCGCTCGCCACGGGGGTCCTCGCCCCGCAGGTGGTGGCCGCTGTCGCGCCGGTCTCGTTCGTCGGCCTGCCCGACCGGCCGCTGCCGTCCGACCACGCGGCGCACCCGATGACTGTCACCTACCGCAACGACTCGTCGGCGGACCGGACCGTCGCCCCGCAGATCCTCGTCGAGTCACCGGACGACGGGCCCTTCCTCGCCCCGACGGACATCAAGCTCGAGGTCCTGACCGGCGGCCACTGGAGGACCGTGCGGCTGGCCAGCCAGACCGGAACGCTGTACACGGACCTCACCCGGGCGAAACTGGTCCTCCACAGCCATCACACCCTCACCCAGCGGTACCGGCTCACCGTCGTCAAGGCCGGCCCGGGCACGGTCCAGCCCAGGATCGCGCTGTACGCCTGAAACCCTCGGGGCTTCGCCGGCCGCATGGGTCGCATGGGTCGCATGGGCCGCATGGGCCGCGTCGAGATGCCTGGCGACTCGCACCCGGCCACGAACGACGCCGGGACGTCTTCGGAGCGGGGTATGCCGGCGGGACGGACGGGCGTCTCGGTGGCCCGGCCGGGATCCCGTGACGGCTTCGCGCCCTGCCCGACCGCCGCCCTGCCGGCCAGGGGGCCGCCAGCTGTGGCGACGCCCTGTGGTGCCGTTCCCGCGTCGGCCGGGTGTGGTGGCGGTCTCAATGGCGGCCGATCGGCGGTGACTCGGCGTGGTGGCGGCGGGCCGGTCGGTGATGGCGCCGGGGTTGGGGCCGTGAGTGCGCTCACATGTGAATGCGGCGTACGACGACGGATAGTGGTGTCCGTTTTGCACTATTTTGCAACTGTTTGGTGGGTTATTGGGGGGTGTTTGTGCAGGCGGAGCGGGGTCGGCGCGCTCCGGGCGGCCCGCCTCTCGAACCAGTGCCGGTCGCTTCGCTACGACGGCGGATCGTAGCGGAGGGGTCTTGGCGAGCGCCGATCCGGTCTGGCAACTTGGCATTCATCGCCAGCCACACCGGCTCCTGTCCCACCGGTGAACGGCTTACCGCCGAGTCACACCCCGCGACCGTTCGGCCCCTGTCCGGCCACGGTCGAGGCGGGGAGTGACGCCGGCCCAACTGATTGAGGTCTTGCTCTATATGCCCGCTTTCAAGTTCCGTATGCGTACCACTGCCGTGATTCTTGCCGGTGCCGCCGGTGTGACCGCCCTGGGTGCCGCCGTGGTCCCCGCCGTCGCCTCGGCCGCGGACGCCTCCCCGCAGGCCATCGCCGCGCAGATCGTGCCGGCGGACCAGCTGGCCTCGTTCAGCCAGATCATCTCCCACGAGTCGGGCTGGAACGTCACGGCGACCAACCCGAGCTCGGGCTCGTACGGTCTGGGCCAGGCGCTGCCGGCCTCCAAGATGGCCTCGGCCGGCGCGGACTGGAAGACCAACCCGTCCACCCAGATCAAGTGGTCGCTGGACTACATGAACACCCGCTACGGCAGCCCGAACGCGGCCTGGAACTTCTGGCAGGCCAACCACTGGTACTAAGCCGACCACTCGGCTTCCCCTCACCCCGGGGGCCGGACAGGGGCAACCGGAGTGACCCACGAGGGCCTGTTCCCGCGCATCTGCGCGGGAACAGGCCCTCGTGCCGTCTCCGGGCCGTTCGAAACACACGATCGGCAGCAGCGCACCTGTGCCGGCGCCTGCCGTGGCGGCACGGCGACGTACCACTTCCGTGACGGCTGCCGGGAGGTGTTCGTCATCGGCACCGGCCACGCCGTGTGGACGCGTTGGACCCGCCTCTCGGGGACGTCGGTTACGGGATGCTCATGAGGCCGTCGAACCGCGGTGACACAACGGTCAAACGGCGCGAAAAGAGGTCTCCTAGCTTCTTCCGCATGACCTACGAACACCGAACGTCCCATGACCACGACACCCACGCCGTTGGCCGCGGCCTGCGCCGGGGTGGCATCCTCTGCGCTGCCGTCCTCGCCGGCGCCCTCGCCCTGACCTCCTGCGGAAGCTCCCCGGCCGCGGACGGGGGTGGCCCGGGGCCGGCGAAGGCCGGGGCCGGCGCGGAGCGGCCGTCGTCGGTGCCCGGCGCCGGAGGGTTGAAGAAGCCCTCAAGGATCCTGTGGATGGGGGACTCCATCGCGGTCGGGGAGGCGCTGCCGCTGGCCGCCGCGCTCAAGTCCACCGGCATCGAGCTCACCTCCGTCGCCGCCGACGGCGGCGGCGCAGCGGTCGGACCGGTGGCGATGTCCAGCGGCGACGTCGCCTCCCGGCTCACGTCGGTCCGCCCCGAGCTGGTGGCCTACCAGATCACCACCTACGACTGGGGCGGCCCGCAGGCGCAGCAGCAGGCGTACGAGAAGCTGATCGACACGGTCAAGGCCGCGGGTGCCCGTCTGGTGATCGTCACCACTCCGCCGTTCGACACGGGCGATGACTTCTACGCCCCGCACAGGGCCGACATCGAGTCCGCTCCGGGGGCGGCGAAGGCGGCCGTCGCCGCGCACCCCGGCGATGCCTTCTTCCTCGACGCCTCCGCCTTGTGGGGCACCGACTTCAAGGCCCCGCAGGCGCAGCGTTCGAACGACAGGACGCACTCCTGCCAGCAGGGCACGGCGAGGTTCGCGCAGTGGTTCACCACCGAGGTGGGCAAGCTGGCCGGGTTCTCGCCCGCCGATCCCAAGAGCTGGGCCAACGGCGACTGGACCAAGTCGGATGTGTTCGCCCAGCTGAACTGCGCCTGAGCCGGTGTCCGAGATGAAGACCGCCTCGCCGACGGCCCGGCGGGGGAACGCGCGCGTGTCCCGCCGCCGGCCGGGCCCGGGGACCGCCGCGCGCTCCGGCTCCCGCCGCTCCCACGTCCCGGCCCTGGACGGCCTGCGCGGGCTGGCCGTCCTCGGGGTCCTCCTGTTCCACCTCGGGGACTTCCCCGGCGGGTTCCTGGGGGTCGACCTGTTCTTCGTGCTCTCCGGCTTCCTCATCACGGGGCTGTTGCTGCGGGAGGCCGGGGAGAACGGCGGCCGGATCGACCTGGCGGCCTTCTGGGGCCGCCGGGCCAGGCGGCTGATGCCCGCCCTCGCCCTGGCCCTGGGCTCGGCGATGGTGCTGGCCTCCGTGCTGGGCACGGCGGCCATGGCCCGCTTCGCGCACCAGGACGCCCCCTGGGTGGTGGCCAACCTCGCGAACTGGCATTTCATCGACGCGCAGGTCGGTTACTTCCAGGCGAACCCGACCCGGGTGTTCACCCACCTGTGGAGCATCGCGGTGGAGGAGCAGTTCTACCTGCTGTGGCCACCGCTGGTGCTGCTTCTGTTGCGGCTGCGCCGGACCGCGGGTGCCGTCGCGGTGGCCGGCGTGGCGCTGGTCGGTGCGCTGGTGTCCGCGGCGCTGATGGCGCTGCTCGTCGACCCGATGGACACCACCCGGGTCTACGAGGGCACCGACACCCGGGTGTTCGCCCTGCTGCTCGGCGCGCTCGCGGCCACTCCGGCGGTGCGGCTGCGGGTGGCGCGGTTGCCGGGGCCCGCCGCGGGCCGGCTGGCGCTGATCCCGGCGGGCCTGCTGGCCGCCGGGTGGGCGCTGGCCTCGGGGACGGGGCAGCTCGTCCTGTTCCGCGGCGGGTTGCTGTTGCACTCGGCGGCGGCGGCCGCGCTGATCGCCCTGCTCGCGCACGTCCCGGCGTCCCCGCTGGGCAGGGTGCTGAGCTGGCGCCCGCTGACGGTACTGGGCGGGCTCTCGTACGGCCTGTACCTGTGGCACTGGCCGCTGATCCTGCTCCTGGACCACGCTGGTCCCCGCCTGGAGGGCTGGGCCCGGATGTTGTGGCTGGGCGGGCTGGCGGTGGCGGTCGCGGCCGGGTTGAAGGCACTGCTGGAGGACCCCGTCCGCTACCGGGCCCGCTGGGCCCGCGGCCGCCCCGGGGTCCTGGCGGCCGTGAGCACCCTGGGCGCGCTCGCCGCACTGTGGCTGGTGCTGCCGCTGATCGCGCCGACGGCGCCGGGTGCCGTCGTGGACGTCACCCAACTGTCCCTTCCCTGAGGCGCGGTGGCCGGATCCGCGCTGTGCCTGCGTGCGTTCGGGCCGGGCTTCGGGACCTGTCCCAGACCGTCGCGGGCGGGCAGGCAGGCAGACAGGTAGGCAGCCGGTGCCGGTGATCCGGCTCGCTGAGCCCGGGCGGGCGTCCTCACCGAGGTGTGTGGCGAGGCCTCGTGCGACCTTCCAGGTCGGGTTCCGTCGGCTTCAGCCGGTGTGGTGGAGGTCGCACTGCGCGAAGACCGGTCCGGGGGCGTCGCTGCTGACCACGGCGATCCGGGGGGCGGTCGCGGTGGTCGCGGGGGCGTCCTCGGCGGTGCAGACCAGCTGCTGGATGGCGTAGGGGCTCAGCGCGGAGGTCGGCCAGGACAGGCGCAGGGTGACGGTGCCGTCCTCGCCGGCGGCGGTGACCTTGCCGGAGGCGGGCAGGGCGGTGCCGAGACCGGTGTGCTGCTCCGTCTGGGTGGGGCCTGCCATGAGGGCGTCCAGGGTCTGCTGGAGGCCTTCGCGTTCGGTGCCCGGCCTGATCGTCAGGCGGATTCCCTGGGGGCTGAGGAAGTACAGCCGGGTGCCGGACTCGATCCCGGTGGCGGGCTTGCCCGACTTCACCGCGCCCGCCGTGTCGGGGATCGCGCAGCCGCAGGCCGTGAGGAGCAGCGCCGCTGCGGCGGTCGAGCGGAGGCGGATGGTCATGGGGCGTCCTTCGTCAGGGGTCCGCGGGGCAGGACGAGGGTGAACACCGCGCCGCTGCCGGGGGCGTTGGCGGCCTCGATGAAGCCGCCGTGCAGGCGGGCGTTCTCCTGGGCGATGGCCAGGCCGAGCCCGCTGCCCTCGGAGCGGGTGCGGGCCCTGTCGGCCTTGTAGAAGCGGTCGAACAGGTGCGGGAGTTCGGCGGGCGGGATGCCCGGGCCGCGGTCGGTGACGGTCAGCACCAGGTCGGATCCCGGCCGCGGGTCACGGGTGGTGAGGGTGAGGCGTACGGGCGGGCGGCCGTGGCGCAGGGCGTTGCCGGCCAGATTGGCGACGATGACGTCGAAGCGGCGTGCGTCGAGGCGGACGGGCAGGGCGGCGGGCAGGTCCAGCTCGATCCGGTCGCTCCAGCCGCGCAGGTCGAGGGTGGCGCGTACGGCTTCCGCGGCGTCCACGTCCTCGGTGCGCAGCGGGGCGGCGCCGGCGTCCATGCGGGAGATCTCGATGAGGTCGTTGACCAGGCGGGTGAGGCGGCCGGTCTCGTTGCTGATCATGCGCAGGGCGGTCGCGGTGTCGGCGGGCAGGTGTTCGGCGTCCTCGTCGAGGATGTCGGTGACGGCGGCCATGGCGGCCAGCGGGGTGCGCAGTTCGTGGGAGACGTCGGCGGCGAACCGGCGGCCCTGGCTCTCGACCGCCCGAAGCTCCTCGATGGTGCCCTGGAGGGTGCGGGCGGTGTGGTTGAACGTCTTGGACAGCTGGGCGAGTTCGTCGTGACCGGAGACGGCGAGGCGGGTGTCGAGCCGTCCCTGGGCGAGGGCCTGGGCGGCGTCGCCCAGGGCGCGGACGGGGCGCAGGACCTGGCGGGTGGCGAGCAGGGCGAGTCCGGCGGCCAGTACGGCGGCGAACACGCCGGCGCCGGTGGCGGCGGCCAGCAGGGTGCTGGTGGCCTCCTGTTCGCGGTCCAGGGGCAGGAGGGCGTAGACGGTCAGCCCGGACAGGTCGCCGGCTCTTGCGGCCGGGGTGGCGGGGCCGGCGGTGGTGTGGGTGGTGTGGGTGACGGGGACGCCGACCGCGAGCCAGGAGTGCCCGTCGGCGGTGAATCGCTGGAAGGCGCCGTGGCCCGAGCCGACGGTGTCCTGGAGGGCGGCCGGGATGGTGACGGCGGCGGTCCACTCGGAGTGGGCGGCGCCGTAGCGGGCCAGGACGTGCCAGTCGCGGAAGCCGCCGGTGCCCGAGAGCCGGAGGGACAGGCGGTCGAGTTCGGCCTGGGTCGGGGGGAAGGGCAGGGCGGGGGCCAGGACGTCGACGCGGCGGCGCAGCTCGTCCAGGGCGGTGTCCTGGGTCAGGTCGAGGGTGGAGCCGGTGGCGGCCTGGTAGGTGAGTGCGGAGGTGGCCAGGGCGCTGACGGCGGCGGTGGCGACGAACGCGGCGAGCATCCGCGGACGCAGCCCCAGGACGGCCCGGCGCCACCGGAGGAAGCGGGAGGCGTCGGGGCGGTCCGGCCGGTCGTCGGCACGGGCGGTGCCGTTCGCGGCTCCGCGCGTCCGGGTTTCGGCCGAGGGGTGCTCCGGTGTGTGCGGCGGGGTGGTCACAGGGGGCCGAATCGGTAGCCGAAACCGCGCACGGTCTGGAGGTAGCGGGGCACGGAGGGGTCGTCCTCCAGCTTCGCGCGCAGCCGGTTCACCCCGGCGTCGACCAGGCGGATGTCCTCCTGGCGGCCCAGGCCCCAGACGGAGTCCAGCAGCTGCTCCCGGCTGAAGACCCGGCCCGGCGCGGCGGACAGCTCCAGCAGCAGGCGCAGCTCGCCGGGTGCCAGGGGCAGCGGGGTGCCGCGTTTGGCGACGGTCAGCGCGGCCCGGTCCAGCACCAGGTCGCCGTGCACCTCCCGCACCGCCTCGGCCACCCCGGGCGCGGGGGACACGTTGGTGGTGCGGCGCAGGACGGCCTTGATCCGGGCGTCGAGGACCCTGGACTGCGCGGGCTTGACCACGTAGTCGTCGGCCCCGTACTCCAGGCCGAGGACGGTGTCGATGTCGTCCCCTCGCGCGGTCAGCATGATCACCGGGACACTCCCGTGCGTGCGCAGCCGCCGGCACACCTCGAAGCCGTCGATCCCGGGCAGCATCAGATCCAGCACCACGATCTCCGGAGGCTCCCGGAACACCTGCTCCAGGCCGTCCTCGCCGGTGGCGGCCATCCGCACCTCGTGGCCCTGGCGGCGCAGGCCCAGGGCCAGCGCCTCGCGCACCGACGCGTCGTCCTCGATCAGCAGTACCCGTGACATATCCACCAGTATCCGGCCCTCCGACCTGCGCAGGAGGCCGTGGAGCAGGGATCGGTGAGGTTGTTGCGAAACGCTCATACGCAGCTCACAGGCCCGGAAACCGCGCGACGGACGGTGGTTCCGTCGCCGTGGCGACTCCGCCGAACAGTCGCCACCCCCGCCAACGCGTGAGGAACCCCACGTCCAACGGCTACACCTTCAGTTTCCCCGAGCAGTGCCCCCGCCCTGCGGATCTGCTGCTCCGCGCCCGGGCCCCCGGGCCGGCGGATCAGGTCGTGGGGAACTCGACCCGGACCCGCAGTCCGCCCGTGCCGGCGGGGACGGCGGTGACGACGGCGTGATGGGCGCGCGCGATGGAGGCGACGATGGACAGGCCCAGGCCCGCGCCCTCACCCGGGCTGTGCCGACGCTCCCGGAGGCGGCGGAAGGGCTCGAAGAGATAGGGGACGGTCTCCGGCGGCACCTGGGGACCGGTGTTGGCGACCTCCAGGACACCGTCGTGCACGCCGACCTCGACCCGGCCGCCGTCGTGGTTGTAGCGCAGGGCGTTGCCGACCAGGTTGCGCACCAGGTGTGCCAGCAGCACCGGATCACCCTCGACGGACACGGGGGCGGTGTCGGTCCGGACGGTGACGCGGTTCTCCCGGGCTTCCTGCGAGGCGTCGCACTCGGCGGCCACCGCGCGGGCCAGCTCGTCCAGTGCGACCGGTTCGCGCCGGTCCAGCCTCTGGTCGGAGACGGACAGCAACAGCAGGCCCTCGATGAGCCGTTCGCTGCTCTCGGAGACCTCGATCAGTTTGCGGCGGACCCGGGCGACGGCGGCCGGATCCTCGGTGGCCAGCCCGATTTCGGCCGCGGCCCGCTGCACCGCGAGCGGAGTCCGCAGTTCGTGCGCGGCGTTGGCCGCGAACCGCTGCTGCGCACCCACCAGTTGTTCCATGCGGTCGAGCATGGCGTCGAAGGTGTCGGCGAGCTGTTTGAGCTCGCCCGGGGGTGCGTCGAGGGCGATCCGCTCGTGCAGGTTCTCACCCGAGAGCCGCCGCGCCGTGTTGGTGATCACCGCCACCGGGCGCAGCACCCGCCCCGACATCCACCAGGCGAGCGCCACCGAGATGACGGCGAAGGCGGCCAGAGCGATCAGGGAGACGGTCAGCAGCTGGTTCTGGGCTGCCTGCTCGGCGGCCTGGGTGACGACCTTGACGGCCTGGAAGTGGGACTGTCCGCCGTCGGCGGGGGCGGTTCCGGGTGGAGCGTTCGCGGGTGAAGCGGTTCCCATCGTGAGGGATTTCGCCGCGGCGGGGTCCGGGGTCGCCAGTGTGGCCAGTCGCGGTTCGACGGCGACGGCCGTGCTGATCGAGGTGTACAGGCCCTCCCGGACCAGGAAGTTGACCAGGAAGATGAGCATGGCCCCGGCGAGGACGAGCAGCCCGCCGTAGAGCATGGTCAGCCGGCCCCGTTCCCCGCCCGGCAGCCGCGGGCGTGGTCGGCCGGGCAGCGGAGGCCGGTTCAGGCCGACCGAGGCGAAGCGCCTCATGCCGGGACGCCGATGCGGTAGCCGTGGCCGGGCACGGTGTCGATGACCGAGGGCTCGCCGAGCTTGGCGCGGAGTTTGCTGAGGACGACCCGAACCGCGTTGGTGCGGTATCCCATGTTCCGCTCCCACACCTGCTCGATCAGGTCATCACCGCAGACCACGGCGCCCTCGGCCTGCATCAGCACCTCCAGTACGCCGAACTCCTTGCGGGACAGGGCGAGGTAGCGGCCCTCCCGGAAGGCCTGGCGGCGAGCGGTGTCGAGGGTGATGCCCGCACGTTCGATGACCGGCGGAAGGGCGGGGTGGGTGCGGCGGCCGAG
Organism: Kitasatospora sp. NPDC088160; assembly: GCF_044741445.1. Lineage (NCBI taxonomy): Bacteria > Bacillati > Actinomycetota > Actinomycetes > Kitasatosporales > Streptomycetaceae > Kitasatospora > Kitasatospora sp. NPDC088160. Next base: position 162,897 of record NZ_JBIUSS010000018.1, read on the forward strand.
CGCCAGGACCCGGGCCAGCAGCTCCTCGTAGGCGAACGGCTTGGTGAGGTAGTCGTCCGCGCCCAGGTCCAGGCCGTCGACGCGGTCGCGGACGGTACCGGAGGCGGTGAGCATCAGCACCCGGGTCAGCAGCCGCTGCTCGACGACGCTCTGGCACACCTCGTCGCCGTGCGCCCCGGGCAGGTCGCGGTCGAGTACGAGCACGGCGTAGTCGGTGAGCCTCAGCCGCTCCAGCGCGTCGGCGCCGTTGTACACGACGTCGACGGCCAGGGCGTCGCGCCGCAATCCCTCGGCGATCATGTCCGCCAGGAATTCCTCGTCCTCCACGATCAGTACACGCATGACACCAGGTGTACCTGAGACCCACCTTTCGTCGCCGTAAAGGTCTCGGCTGACAGCGGCGAAATGCGGGTGCGTGCCAGCCTCTGCGTGGCCGGAGCGGTCGGCCACTCGTCATCGGCCACTCGTCATCGGCCACTGGTCATCGGCCACTCGTCATCGGACACGGAGGAATTCCATGCGGAACCACATGCGGAACCACAGGTACGGCGCGGCGGCCGCGCTGGTGGCGGGGATCGCGCTGTTCGCCACGGCCTGCGGCGGAGGCGCCACGGGCTCCGGCGGGGGCGGCGGCTCGGACTCGTCGGGCACGGGCGCGGCGGCGGACCAGGCCTACGAGCACCGTAAGTGTCTGCGCGAACACGGCGCCCAGGTGAAGGAGCCCGAGCCGGGCCAGGACCCGCGGGCCATGGTCCTGGAGGGCGGCCAGGACAAGATGGCGGAAGCCCTCAAGGCCTGCGGGGGAGTCGGTGGCGCGGGTGGCGCGAAGATGTCCCAGGCCGACAAGGACAAGGCCCTCGAATTCGCCCGGTGCATGCGCGGTAACGGTGTGGACATGCCGGACCCGAAGTTCGACGGCGACTCGGCGATGTCGGGATCGGCGATGAAGATCCCGGAGGGCGCCGAGAAGGACAGGTTCGACCAGGCGAACAAGGCGTGCAGTGGTCAGAATGCGCAGTGAGCGCGGGCGCAGCCGCCGGACGTACCTGATCGCCGTGCTGGCCACCTCGGTCACGCTGGCGGGCGGGGTCACGGCCCTCTCGCGGACCGGAGGCGGCGGCAACGCCGGCGTGGACCGCACGGACGGGCTGCCGCCGAGCACGGGCTCGGTGGAGCGGCAGGACCTGAGCAGTCGGACCAGGGTGGACGGGGTCCTCGGTTACGCCGAGGAGCGCCGGATCAACGCCGGTGTGCCGGGCACCCTCACCTGGCTCCCGGAGGCCGGCGCGGTGGTGAAACGCGACGGGGTTCTCTATGAGGTCGACGGCCGGAAGGTCCGGCTCATGGTCGGCGAGCGCCCGATGTACCGGACGCTGAAGGCCGGCGACGAGGGGCCGGACGTCAGACAGCTGAAGGAGAACCTCCGCGACCTGGGCTACGGCAAGGGGCTGGCCGCGGACGAGAAGTTCACCGCCGGTACGGCGGAAGCGGTCAAGCGCTGGCAGAAGGCCCACGGCCTGGCCCAGACCGGCGAGATCGGCCCCGAGCAGATCGTCTTCTCACCCGCTCCGGTGCGGATCAAGAAGAACGACGCGGCCGTCGGCGACCAGGCAGCTCCCGGCAAGCCGGTCCTCACCGCCACCGGCGCCGAACGGCAGGTGCAGATCAAGATCGAGGTCTCCCGGGCCGACCTCGCCAAGCCCAGCACCCGGGTCGAGGTCGACCTGCCCGGCGGCGCCAGGGCCAAGGGCAAGGTCGCCTCCGTGGACCGCACCATCGGTGAGGACGGCAAGGAGCAGGGCTCCCCGGACAAGCCCGCCAAGATCACCGCCCGGGTGGTATTCGACGACCCGGGGCAGGCGGAGGGCTTCGACCAGGCGCCCGTCACCGTCGAGCTCGAAGGCGAGGTCCACAAGGACGTGCTGACCGTACCGGTCAACGCACTGCTCGCGCTGTCCGGCGGGGGCTTCGGCGTCCAGGTCGTGGAGAACGGGAAGGTGCGCGAAGTCCCGGTCCAGCTCGGCATGTTCGGACAGGGCCGGGTCGAGGTCAGCGGGACCGACCTGACCGAGGGGATGAAGGTCGGGGTGCCCAAGTCATGAGCGCGGTGGTCGAGTTGAACCAGGTCACCAAGGAGTATCCGGGCGCGGTCACGGCGCTGCACGGAGTGGACCTGCGCATCGGACGCGGCGAACTGCTCGCCATCGTCGGCCCTTCGGGGTCGGGCAAGTCCACCCTGCTGCACATCGTCGGCACCCTGGACCGGCCCAGCGCCGGATCCGTCACCCTGGCGGGCCACGACGTCGCCGCCCTCTCCGACCGCAGGCTGTCCGCCCTGCGCGCCCGGCACATCGGCTTCGTCTTCCAGTCCTTCCACCTGGTGGCCGGGGTCAGCGCCCGGGACAACGTCGCCGAGGGCCTGCTCTACTCGGGCCTGCCGCGCGCCCAGCGCCGCAGGCGCGCGGCCCTGGCCCTGGAGCGGGTCGGGCTCGCGGACCGGATGCACCACCGTCCGCACGAGCTGTCGGGCGGCCAGCGGCAGCGGGTGGCCATCGCCCGGGCGGTGGTCGGCGAACCGGACCTGCTGCTGGCCGACGAGCCGACCGGCGCGCTGGACTCCGCCTCGAGCGAAGCGGTGATGGAGCTGCTCTACGACCTCAACGCCGAGGGTGCCACCATCGCGGTGATCACCCACGACGGCGAGATCGCCGACAGCCTGCCACGCCGGGTCCGCATCCGCGACGGCCGCGTCGTGGCGGATCTGCGCACCGGCGCCGCAGACCCGGCCGATCGGGGTGGGGAGCGATGAGTCGCACACGGCTCTCCCCGGCCCGGCTCGGCCCCCGCGACGTCCTCCACGTCGGCTCGGCCGGCCTGCGCACCCGGCCGCTGCGGGTGGTGCTGTCCGCGCTGGGCATCGCCATCGGCATCGCCACCATGATCGCGGTGGTCGGCATCTCCTCCTCCAGTAAGGCCCAACTCCTCAGGCAGCTCGATCAGTTGGGAACCAACCTGCTGGTGGCATCCCCTGGGCAGGGGCTGTTCGGCGAGAAGGTGAAGCTGCCCGAGGAGTCGATCGGCATGCTGAGCCGCGTCCCCGGGGTCGAGCAGGTCGGCGCGACCGGGGACCTGGCGCAGTCCGTCAGACGCAGTGAGAAGATCCCCAACGACGAAACCGGCGGCATCACCGTGAAGGCCGCCACCGAAGGACTGCTGGACGTCGTGCGCGGCGCGGTCGGCTCGGGCACCTGGCTCAACGAGGCCAACGGGCGCTACCCGTCGACGGTTCTCGGACACGTCGCGGCCCGGCGCCTGGGCATCGCCGCCCCGGGCCAGCAGGTCCACATCGGCGGCCAGTACTTCACCGTCATCGGCATCCTCGACCCGCTGCCGCTGGCTCCCGAGATCGAACGGGCCGCCCTGGTCGGCTGGGACGGCGCCGGCGCGCTGCTGGGCTTCGACGGCCACCCGACCCAGATCTACGAACGGTCGACGGACCAGACGGTCGGCGCCGTCCGCGCGCTGATCCCACGCACCGTCGACCCGCAGAACCCGCACAACGTGCAGGTCACCGACCCCTCCTCGGCACTCCAGGCCAAGGCCGCCACCGAGGGGGCGTTCACCGACCTCCTGCTCGGACTGGGCGGGGTGGCACTCCTGGTCGGCGGCGTCGGGGTCGCCAACACGATGATCATCTCAGTGCTGGAGAGGCGCCACGAGATCGGACTGCGCCGCTCCCTGGGCGCCACCAGGGGCCAGATCCGTCTCCAGTTCGTGACGGAGTCCCTCCTGCTCTCCGGACTGGGTGGGCTGGCCGGCGTGGCCCTGGGCGCGGCCGCCACCTACGCCTTCGCCGCCTCGGGCGGCCTGCCCTGGGTGATCCCCTTGTGGGCCGTCACCGGGGGCTTCGCCGCCACCTTGCTCATCGGTACGGTCGCAGGCCTCTACCCGGCCGTCCGGGCCTCCCGACTCTCCCCGACCCTCGCCCTCCACGCCGGCTAGCGGGCGGCACGGCGTGGGGTGCTCCTGGGAGCCGATCCACCCGACCTGCCCAGAACGTGTCCGGCCCCGACGTCTCCGTCGGGGCCGGACACGTTCTGCACAGCAATGAGGCCGGCCGGACCGGCACAGCTTCGATCCGACCGGCCCCATCGGGTCAGTTGACCTCTGTTACTTGACCTCTGTCACTGCGCCACCGAGGACTCGATGCCGACGCCGTCCTGCACGCCGACGAGTCGATCCGTGGGCAACTGGTCAAGGGCGCGATCCTTGAGAAGGACCAGAGCACGGGCGGGCAGAACTCGTCGCTGGGCTGCCCCACCACCCGAGAAGCCCCCTGACCAGCCTCGATGGCCGCGCGGGCAGCCGGTCGAAAGCCGCGAGGAATCCTGCCGCCCGGCTGCTGCCGCGCAGGGTGGATACGGAGAGTGCTGGATCACGGTGGTCGGCCCGCACGTCACGCGACAGGTCCAGGTCCAGGTCCAGGTGCTGGAGCGGCGCGGCCTCGTCCGTCGCGTCGGCGCGCCCAAGAATCCGACCTGGTACCACAACCTGGTCGCGCATCCGCGGGTCGAGCTCCAGGGCGGCGGCGTGCGCCAGGACATGACGGCCCGCGAGGTCGAGGGCGCGGAGCGGGAGCTGTGGTGGTCCCGCGCGGTCGAGGTCTGGCCGGACTACGCCGAATACCAGACGAAGACGGACCGGGTGGTCCCTGTCTTCGTGTTGGAGCCGGAGACCGCCGGCCGTTGACCCCGAACGGCTCGGGCGGGACCCGGACGGTCAGAAATCGCCCACCCGCCCGAGCCCTTCGACCTGCCGTGCCGAATCGTCGTACCTGCGAGGGTCTTCGAAAATACCGGCTGGGGTGTTTTTCCCTGCGGCGATAACGCGGACGGGAGTCCGGTCGGCGCTACCTGCGACCCGCCGGCCACTTCGGGGCGGTGCCCGCCTCCCGCCCCCTCCCTCCCTGCTGCGCGGACCCACCGGCGCAGCCGAGCCCTCGCCGCCGGAACAGGCCACCCCACCGGCCGTCGACGTCATGGCGTAGCCCCGCGCGCTGTCGGCGGCCGCTACCGGCACCGTGGAGGGAGGCTTCCCGGGCTCGAACCCCCGAGCGGGTCCGGGAAGCCGTACCAACGGCAACGGCCTCAGCACAATGCCCTCTCGCTGGGGGGGGCAGCCGGAACTTCTGGCTCGATTCCGCCGCCGATGCCTTGCTCTGCGGGCGGGGTTCCGCCCGTCCACGCCGGACGGCCCGGCCCTCATGAGGAGGGCCGGGCCGTTGCGATCTCGGTTCGGGTGGTGGGTCAGCTGGCGGGGGTGCCGACGATGTTGGTGAGGTCGACGGTGGCCCATTGGCCGTTGGGTTGGAGGGCGGTGAGGTTGATGTGGCCGCCGTCGGTCGAGCCGTGGGAGTAGATGGCGAGGGTGCCGTCGGGGTCGGTGGTGGCGCTGAGGGCGCCGTCGGTTACCGGGGTGCCGACTTTGTTGGTGAGGTCGGTGGTGGCCCAGTGGTTGGCGGTGTCCTTGTAGGTGATCTGCAGGTGGCCGTTGGCGGCGTTGGCACTGACCACGCCGGTGACACCGTTCTTCATGGTGAAAGCACTGGGCGCGCCACCCGCCGAGACCGGGGTACCGACGACGTTCGTGAGGTCGACCGTTGCCCACTGGCCGTTCGCATACCTGGCGGTCCCCTGGAGATGACCGTCGACACTGCGGGAGTAGATCATGAGGGTGCCGTCGGAGTCGGTCGTGGCACTGAGCGCGCCGTCGGTGGCCGGTGTGCCGGCCTGGTTGGCGAGGTCGGTGGTCGCCCACTGGCCGGCGGCGTCCTTGTAGGTGATCTGCAGGTGGCCGTTGGCGGCATTCGCGCTGGCCACACCGACGGTCCCGTTCTTCTGGGTGAAGGTCGCGGGCGCCCCACCCGCCGATATCGGGGTGCCGACGACGTTGGTGAGGTCGACGGTGGCCCAACTCCCGTTCGGCTGGAGAGCGGTGAGACTCAGATGCCCGCCATCGTTCGAACCACGGGAATAGATCGCGAGAGTGCCATCGGGATCCGTCGTGGCACGGACCGCACCCCCGGTGACCGGCGTACCGACCTGGTTGGTGAGGTCGCTGGTGGCCCACTTGTCGGCGGCGTCGCGATACGTGATCTGCAGGTGGCCGTTGGCGGCGTTGGCGCTGGCCACGCCGGTGACACCGTTCTTCATCGCGAACGCACTCGGCGCGCCACCCGCCGAAATCGGAGTGCCCACGACATTGGTGAGGTCGACGGTCGCCCACTTGTCGGTCGGATACCTGGCAGTCCCCTGAAGATGACCGTCGACGCTGCGGGTGAAGGTGTAGGCCGTGCCGTCGACACCACTCACCGAACTACCGTCACCAACCGCCGGCACCCACGCCGAACCCGGCGCCGGGTCGTTGACGACGTTCTTGTAGCGCAGTGCCTTGTAGTCGCCGTTCGGGTGCGAGTCGAGGGCCGCGGCGTTGATCGAGACCCCGGTCCGGTGCTTCACCGGTGTGCTGCCGAAGGAGTAGTACGAGAAGGTGGTGCGGGCGGCGTCGTCCCACTTCTCGAAGAGGATGACGTGGTCGTAGTACGAGTTCAGGATGTCGCCCGGCATCAGATCGCTGCGGCTGATCTGGTAGGTGAAGCTGTCCGCGAGGCCCTGCGTGTTGGCGCTGGTGCCGAGGTGCCAGGCCATCGAGACATAGCCCGAGCAATCCGTGCGGTAGGAGCGGCCGGAGGAGTCCGGGTACGAGCCGCCCTGGTCGTAGCCGATGGACTTGCCGTACCAGTACTGGGCACGGGCGAGGATCTCCGATCGGGTGATCTGGCCGCCGACCGAGGAGGTCGTCGCCGCGTACGAACTCCCGGCGGTGACGGCCGTGACGACCACGGCACCGGAGGCGGCGATGGCGGCGGCGAGCGTGACGCGCAGCAGCTTGGAGGCGTTCGAAGGCATGACAGCTCCAGCAGGGAGGAAGGGGTGGGATCGGGCCGTGCGTGGCGCTGAGCGCACACCGGGAGGTGACGGCTGCCCTGCAGGAGCAGCGGTCGGTGACACCTGGTCCGGTGTGCTGCCCCGGGCAGGTGCTCCCTGGCGGCGGTCACCAGTCTCACCACCGGTCAGGAGCCTCGAAAGGACCTTGGGCAGGCCGGAACCGGCCAGGCCCGTTCCGGCCTGCCCGCTCGTTCTCCTTCACCGGGTTCCGGCCAAGTGCTGCTCTACAGTGCGTCGTTGAGTGGCGTTGATCAGGAGGCGAGTCCAGTGAGGCAGAGGTCGCCCGCGCAGTCGAGGGCTGCACGGACCTCTCCCGACTCCACGGTGAGCTCGGTGAGCTCGGCGAACGCGGCGCACGCCGCCGCACCCTGCGCGACTACGTCCTTCCACCGCATCCCGGCCGCCGGTCCGGGGCGACCACACCCCCGACGGCACGGCCTCCCTCGCCCCGCGAAGCCACCCGCTGGATCATGGGCCACCCCGGCCACCTGCGCGAGGATGACCAGCAGCAGCTGAAAGCACTGCTCGCCCGTTCACCCGGGCTCACGGCCGCCGCCGGTCGCGTCCGCACCTTCGTGATCATCACGACCAACCGCGAAGGCGACAAGCTGCGGCACTGGATCGCCAACGTCTGCGCGGACGAGCAGGCCGGCCCGGCCGAGATGGAAGGTCGGGCCCAACTGCCCCGCGCTGGAGCCGTGGTGGAAAGCAGTGAGGCCCAAAACGCCTGTATCGGATGCCCCTACTTCTGGTGGACCCAGCCCAGATGCCACGCCTTCAGGAGATCCACGCCAACCTCGTCGACCGCCTCCAGGGGGCAAAGGAGCAGGGATGGTTCGGCGAGGTCGCCGCCATCGAGACACCCTGGCCGCCGCCGCGCAGAAGCTGGAGGCCATGTGCGAGCGTGCAGCGCAACCGTCTACCGTCCACCTCGGGATGCCCGACCTCCGTCGGGACGCCGACCGGAGCAGCGCCGATTCGGAGGACTGAGCGTCGACCGCTGGAACCCAAGACCCGTGGGCGCGGCGGACGCTCTCGTGCGCGCCCCGTGGGTGCTCCTGCACGCCGTCTACCGCGTGGCGTGGAGGTGCGCGAGGATGGGCGGCCGACCGTGTCCGGCACACGACCGAAGGGGCAGCAAAATGGGTGAGCACGAGAAGCCGCCGGCTTCTTTAGCCAGTAACTGTTGTTGCTCGATGTCGTTGGACCTCATGTGGGAGATCTTGAGGGTGAGGAGCGGTGCTGGCAGGTGCACCGGTTCGACAGCGGCCAGTCGCTTGGTGAGCTGTCGGACCTCGTAGCTCGATTTGCACCGGACGTCGGCTCGTGGGCCCGCGGTCTTGGGGTGCGGGATGGCCAGCGCTTCCTGATCGGTCCGGAGGGCAGGCCCGACCTGCGCGTCAACGCTTGTCTGGGGTCGCCGAAGTGGCGCAACATGCGCGAGAGCACAATCCGCGACTACATCTACTCGCTGGGTGTGTGGCTCAACTTCCTGCTCTCCCAGCAGGCCAACTGGTGGGACGCGACCGAGGACGACGCGGAAGAGTTCCTGTTCTGGCGAGTCAGCGATCCCCAGAACCAGGAGCGAGTACAGGAGAACTCCTTCTCGCGCGACCTCGCGGCTCTGAAGAAGTTCTACAAGTGGACCGGCCAGCGGTACGGCGTCCTCAACCCCTTCGCGGACATCGCCGCTCCTCGGGTCTCCCGCAAGGAGAACGTCAAGTGGCTCGATCCAGGCGGGTACACCCGCTGGCGCGACCTCGGTATCCGGGGTATGGACCTCTCCGGCCGCCCCGACAACAGGTGGCGGGGCCGGAACGAACAGCGCGATGCCACGTTCTGCGACGGCCTCTACGGCAACGGTCTGCGGGTGTCGGAGTGGGCCAGTGTGGTGCTGCCGGAGCTACCTCCGTTCGACCGGCGTCGGGGCTACTTCACATGCCAGCTGGCAGACGCCTGCGCCAAGGGCGGCTACGGCCACGCCTACTGGACACCCCGCTCCGCCATGAAGTCGGTGCTCTCCTACGTCGACGGGCCACGAGCGGCCGCGGTTCGCCGGGCTCAGTCGGCCGGCCGCTACGAGCTGGTGCAGGGTCGGCGTCTGGTCCTTGCGACGCACGGCACGGAGGCCGTGACATTGGAGGGAATCCGCGGCGGGAGCCAGCGGATGCCCTGGAACGACATCGGCCCGCGGACCCGGATGCGGCTGTTTCGCCAGACCCCGCAGGGCCTGGAACCGGTCGGCCTCTGGCTGAATGAGGACGGGTTGCCGCGCGACCCCCGGGGATGGGAGCACACCTTCGACGTCGCGAACGAGCGGATCGCGATGCTTGGCCTGGTGGGCTTCACCTGCACCGCCCATATGCTCCGGCACTCTGTCGCCCTGAAGTGGTACGCAATCGGCAAACTGGTGCGCGCCGCTCGCCTTCAGCACCTCACGGACGAGGAACGACGGGACTTCCGTGAGCAGTTCGGAGACACCTGGCATCTGGTCCAGACCATGCTCGGGCATGCAAGCGTCGAGACGACAAAGGGCGTCTACCTGGAGCCCTTCCGAAGCCTTGAAGTTGAGATCCTGCTGGCCCATGCCGAGGGGTTCCCGATCGGGGTGTTCATGGCGGATGTGTTCGCCAGCCATCCCAGGGTCCGCACCGACCCGCTGGCGGTGCGCTAGATGGCAGGGCGAGGCCGGCGGGCATCGCTGCCCAGCGGCGGTCCGAAGACGCGTCGGGGCAGGCTGAACGACGAAGGCGGCTTGGTGGTGCGGTGCTTCAGTCAGGGCGGCGACGAGTTCCAGGACTACCGCTTCGACAGTCTCACCATGGCCCCGGCCCTGCGAGATGGCTTGGTAGCGGCGTTCGTCCGGCGGACCGCGCCCGGAGCGGGGCTGACCTCGTTGCATTCAGTGATGAAGGCCTACCGCGCATTAGTCAGGTTCGATCGCTACCTGGCGAAGCTGGATCGACCGCCGCGCTCGATGTCCGAACTGAAACAGGAGCACTTCCTAGGCTTCCACGACGAGCGCAAGAAGTCCGTCACGATCGCGGCTGACGAACTCGCCGAGCTGAGACTGCTCATGGTCAAGGCCGACGGCGTCCCGGACGCGTTGGCCGGGCAGTTGGCCACGCGTCTGCCCGGTCAGCCCCACCGCGAACTGGGCGAGGGGTCCAACAGCTACAGCAAGGCCGAGTTCGGACGAATCGCGGACGCCGCCCGCACCGATCTGAGAGCGGCAGCAAGACGGATCCGGAAGAACCGCGACCTCCTCGCTCGCTCCCGGGCCGGGGCGATCGAGGTCGGGAACAACCTGAAGCTCGCACAGCGGCTTGAACTGCTCGACTGGGTGGACCGGGTCGCGGATGTCCCCCGCAGGCCCAAGAAAGGCGGCCCGACGCCCAGGGCATGGGTCCAGAAGGTGGGCGGCGCCGCGGAGATCGTGTCGTGGCTCCATCTGACGCAGGCTGAGGTCGCGGCCGGCGCGGTGCTGCTGGCCGTCATGACCGGAGAGAACCCGGACGTGATCCTCAAGGCGCCAGCAGTGCACCACCGCGCCGACGGCTTCACCGGGCAGACAGGCACCGCGATCGTTAACCTGCGCAAGCTCCGCCGCGGACGACGGGCCCACATGACGCTGGCGCTGTCCGAGGTCCCGGACTGGATCAGCATTCCGGAGAAGCCCGAGGACCTGTCGACCCGCGACGAGTTGCACACACCGTTCGGCCTCTACAACCTGCTGCACGAACTGACCGAGCGCTCGCGAGCCCTCGTCGGCGGCAATCGGCTGCTGGTCGGCTACTGCCCTGTCGGCGGCAAGGGACGCGGTCGCGGCCTACGACCGCTGAACAGCAGCACACCGGTCGCCAAGCTCGGCAAAGCATGGGGCCTCAGGGCAGACGTCCCGGACGAGAACGGCGAGCCCACGTTGCTCCCGCTCCAGCTCCTCCGGCTCAGGTTGTCCTACATCGAGCTCCACCAACGGCCGGTCGCACACACCGAGCAGACCGCAGCCACCACCTACCTGACCCGCAACCGCGGCAACATCACCGAATACCGCAAGGTCGTCGCCCAGACCCTCGCTGCGGAAGTCGACAAAGCACGAACGCGCGGCACGGTCGCCACCATGCGAACCAAGGACATCGAGCGGGCCCGCACCGACCCGGAGACCGTCGCCGCCGAACAAGGAGTCAGGCCCGAGACCCTCAAGCGCATGATCGCCGGAGAACTGGACACCGTCATGACGTCCTGCGTCGACAACTTGAACAGCCCTTACACGTCGGCGGGCGAGGCATGCACAGCCTCCTTCATGCAGTGCCTGGGATGCGAATGCGCCCGGGCCCTACCGCGACACCTGCCCACCCAGGTCCTGGTCCACGACAAGCTCGCCGAGCGCCGACAGCAGATCGACGCCCTGCGATGGGCTCAGCGATTCGCTCTCCCGCACAGCCAACTCGCAGACCTGCTCGCCCAGCACGATGAGACCGCCGTCGAGGACGCCCGCCGGAGCGCGGCGCCCACCAATCACGCACTCGTCGACCGATTCCTGAACCGGGAGCTCGACCGGCGATGACAACCCCCGCCCTGAAGATCTGGCAGGACCTCCCCGAAGGCGTCACCTGGCCGGGCCCGGACACTTTGGTCCTGCTGAACCGCGACCTGCGGCCGGACACCGACCCCACCGACCTGTCTCGCTTCCGAGCCGACCAATGGAACCTCAACCCGGCGATCTTCGAGGACCACTACAGCTCCATCACCGTGAACTTCGGGCTGATTCCGGCCCAACTCCGGCAGACTGCGAAGTTCTACACCTGGCAACTGCTCAACCACCAGGGAGCCAGGGGAGTTTCACGCATGAACGGCGGGGTTCGGCGAAGCGCGGTCCTGACGATCGCAGGCATCGTCGCCAAGGGCCTCCAGCCGGTCTTCAGCTGGTTCGCCGACCAGGGAGTGACCGAGCTGTCCCAGGTCACCGGGCTCATGCTCGACGACTACCTGGAGAGTCTGAAGGACGAGACCGTTCCCCTTGACGCGGCCTATCGGCGGATTACGGAGATCCGCCGACTTTGGGTAAACCGGGACATTCTTCCCTCTTCGATGCGGCTACCGGACGCCCCTCTTTGGGGCGGTGAGGACACCCGCGACCTTCTGGGTCGCACCGTCAGCGCCAGGGAGAACCGCACTCCCCGAATCGGCGAGGTGACCATGCAGATGCTCCTGCACTGGGCGATCCGCTTCACCGAAGACTTCGCCGACGACATCATCGCCGCCCAGGCCGAGCACGACCACCTCCACAGCAGGACCCTGGAGGGACGCCAAGGAACCAGCACCCAAGCAGCACATCGGCACCGCCCAGGAGAGCTTGCCGAGAAGGTCACCGCCTACCTCGCGGACCTGCGTGAACGCGGAGAGTGCCTTCCCGGGATCCGGCGCCCGGACGGGCAACTGGAGATCCGCTGGCGCCGCCTGGCCGCCATCCTGGGCTGCAACACGTCGATCGCCGGAACGGCCACCGGCCGCCTGGTGAGGCAGTCCGGTCTGCCGCTCAGTGAGGAGGCATACCTCAGCACTTCGGTCACCGGGCTCCTGGACGGAGAGCTCTGGCGATCTGGCCCGATCCGTTACGAAGAGGCCCCGGTCCTCGCCCGCCTGCTCAGCACGGCTTGCTTCGTGATCATTTCCTACCTCTCCGGCGCCCGTCCTGGGGAGGTGCTCAACCTCCAGCGGAACTGCATTACCCACGATGCGGCCACCGACATGTGGTTGATGGAAGGGCTCTACTTCAAGGGCGCCGAGGACGAGGACGGAAACAAGATCCCCGCCGGCCAGATCCGGCCCGACCCCTGGGTTGTTATCGAACTGGTCGCCCGAGCTGTCGCGGTGCTCGAACGACTTCACGACCATCCACTGCTGTTCCCTGGCAGGATCGAGGCTCACCGGAAGCGGAAGAAAGGCGTGAAGCGCCTGGGCAACGCACGAAGCGACTCGGCGATGAACGACGACCTTGAAGCATTTGTGACCTGGGTCAACGACGAGTACGGGCATCGCGGCCGCACCGACCTCATCCCCGATGACGGCCGCGGGCCGCTGACCGCCCGCCGCTTCCGCCGGACGCTCGCCTGGTTCATCCGGCGCAGACCCCGCGGGCTCATCGCAGCCTCAATCCAATACGGTCATGCCCACACCCGCATGATCCAGGGCTACGCAGGCACCTACGAATCCGGCTTCCCTGACGAATACGCCTTCGAGGACTGGCTCTACCGTATTGAAGCCGTCGCCGAGGACGAGCAAGCCCTCAGCCGAGGAGAACACGTCAGTGGACCGGCCGCCGGCGCCTACCGCTTTCGGGTGAACGCCGCGAGCCGAGAGTTCTCCGGCCGCGTGCTCACCAGGGAACGCCAGGCCCGCGACCTGCTAGGCAACCCGCTCCTGCAGATCCACCATGGCCAGGGCATGACCTGCGTCTTCGACCCGTCCACCGCCGCTTGCCAGATCCGCGGCACCGCCGACGACCCGCTCGTCACGCCCGACACCGACGACTGCCGCCCGAGGTGCCCCAACCTCGCCCGCACCGATCGCGACATCGAACACATCAGACACCATGCCGCCGAACTCGCCGAAATCGTCGCCGACCCCCTCGCTCCGCCCATCCGCCATGCCCGCGAGCAGCGCGAACTCGCCCGGCTTGAACAGATCATGGCGACCCACGAGGAAGTGGCCACCCGATGACCCGGTTCCCCATCGACGGCGAGTCAGACCCCGTCCGCCGAGCGGTTCTCGCAGCCATGAACCGACTGCTTGCCGGCTCTCCTCAGCGCTCCAACGGCCGCCTCAACGTCTCCCAGCTCGCCATCGAAGCCGACGTCAAGCGCTGGCACCTCACCCACCAGCACCCCGACCTCAAAGACCTCTTCCAGGCGGAGGTCTCCAAGGACGAAGCGAAACGCGGCACGCAGCTCCGGTCTGTCGACGCCTTCGAGGACCTCAAGACGAAGCACGCCGACCTCCAAGCCCACTGCCGGTTCCTCGAAGCCAGGCTCAGGACCTACGCCAGCGCCATCAACCTGCTGGCGCTGGAGAACGCCGCACTGTCCGGCCGCGACGCGGACGCCGCGAAGCTGCGGGCGCTGCCCCGGCAGCCCAGGCACCTGCCCTGAAACCCTCCAAAGGAAGCAACAGGCCTGTTGCACCCATCCACCTCGGCTCAACCCCACTCACCAGCAGAAATGGCAACCATGAGCACAACACCTGCCAGTCAGAACTGGCGGAATAAGCCGCCGGATCCTCAGAAGGGCACGCCGCCTCCCAACAACGCCGACGGCGAGGTCCCTCCGGCTCCGCCGTCCGACGGCAAGCACCGCAAGTAGAACCGTGGCTGACGAGGACTTGGCCGGGCGCCGGGCGCGCCTGGACGCGGAGATGGAGCGGTGCGGGGCGTGGCCGGCCGCTTCGCCGTGGCTGCGTGGCGCCTTCACCGCGCTGCCGCGCGACGCGTTCGCGCCGGACCGGCTGTGGCGGTGGGACAACCGGGCCTACGTGCCGCTCGACCGCTCGGCGGATCCGGACGGCTGGGCGGCCGAGTTGTACTCCGGCGTCTACTCCGCGGCCGTCACCCAGCTCGACGGCGGCCGGCCGTCCTCGTCGCTGTCCGCGCCCTCGGTGGTGGCGGACATGCTGGACAGCCTCAGGGTGGAGCCGGGGCACCGGGTGTGGGACGTCGGTACCGGCCAGGGCTGGACGGCGGCGCTGGCCGCCTGGCGGGCCGGGCCCGGCCTGGTCGTGACCACCGAGGTGGACGGGTACCTGGCCGAATCCGCGCGCGCCCGCCTCGCGGCCGCCGGACTCGACGCCGAGGTCACCCTGGGCAACGGCACCCGCAGCGGCCCGCCCGGCGGCGTCCCGGTCGACCGGCTCCACGCCACTTACGCCGTGGAGACCGTCCCCTGGTCCTGGGTGGCGGCGGTACGGCCGGGCGGACGGATCGTCTATCCCTGGGGGCGGCTGGGCCACGTCGCCCTGACCGTGGCCGACGACGGACGGTCCGCCACAGGATGGGTCCAGGGCCTGGCCCAGTTCATGGGCGACCGGCACGGCCCGGCACAGCCGAGCACCGGCAGCGCCGCCTTCGCGCAGGTGCGCGGCGGTACCGAGCCCGAGACCCGCCAGGCGCTGGACCGTGACTCGCAACTGCTGGACGACTGGGACCTGCGGTTCGCCCTGCGGGTGGCCGTGCCGGACGCTGTGGTGCTCACCGCCCGGGACGACGACGGCCTCAACGCCTGGATCCACGACGGCACCCGGTCGTGGGCGACGGTGACCGCGCGCGGTGACGGCGAGGCGCCGCTGCTTCTTCAGGGCGGACCGCGCCGCCTCGGGGACGAGGTGGTCGCCGCCTGGACCCGGTGGGAGGAACTCGGCCGGCCGGGCCGCTACGACTACGGGATCACCGTCACCCCTGAGGAGCAGTGGGCATGGCAGGGCGGCCCGGGCGGCCCCCGCTGGCCCATCGCGCAGGCAGCCCCGGCCGGACGCTGACCGGGGCGGCGCGGTGGGGACACCGTTGCAGCGCCCCGAGGGCCTACTCGGTGACGGCGCGTCCGGCGTCCCCCGGGCGACGGCCTCCGTTCCCCGGGCGAGGACGGCGGTGGTGAACGAGTCCAGCGGGGCGGGACCGGTCCTGGGGGGCTACCCGTCACGGACCGATTCGTCAGCGCTCGCCCCGTCGGCGTCAGCCGTTGGCTGACGGGCACATCCATCGGTCAAGGTCCGGTGGCACAGGACCTTCTGGAGGAACCGGAACTCCTGACAGGGCCGCGGCGGCCGTCCTCGACCACGGTTGCGGAAAACCCTCAGGCTCCGTGCTCCCGGACTGCCGCGATACCCGCCCGTACCTGTTCCAGTAGGGCTTCCAGGCCCTGTGCCTGCTGCCATTCCTCGGCCGAGTGGTGCCATGTGTGCTGCGTCGCCGGGGCTTCGGGCGGGCCGGCGACGATCTCGACGGTCCGCCTCCCCTTCCGGTCGGGGCCCGCGACCCGCAGGTTCGTGTTCCGGATGTGGAACCGCTTCGGAGAGCTGCCGAAGACCTCCAGGATCCGGCCGTCGAACGTGTAGAACTCTCTGCCTGCCCTGGCCGTGGTCTCGTCGGTCATGGGGTGGCGCTACAGGCGGGGACCCGCGGCTGCCAGGCCTCCGTTCGCCGGCAGGTCCGGGTTCGAGACCCGTGGACAGTCCAAAGGAATCCACGCGATCTCAACTCCTGCAAGCCGAAGGAAACTTGCAGAAGATGATCGTGTCCATCCCGTCGGACGACGACGAGCAGGCAGCCGTCGAGGGCGGCCAGGCAGCCCTTTGACCGGCTGCTCGACCGCCTCGCCGACACACCCACTCCAGTCGGCCCGATACCACGCGAACTGGACGTGCCGGTGACGGCCCGCGTCCCGCCACTCGTCGACGTCCGACAGGGCGAAAACGAGTGCGTGGCCACCCCGAGTTACCCGGCAGAGTCAAGCTGCGATGCCGGTCGTGGTCGGGGGATCGACGGTCTCGGGCGGACCGTAGTCGCTGAAAGCCATCGTGAAGGCGACCGGTGTTCCGTCTGTGGCCCATCGCTTCTCGGCGTAGCGGGTGCGGCCCTGCGTGTCGATCCACATGTCGAGGTCGATGCCGGCCCGGCGGCTCGGGCCGACAACGCGGCCGCGGGGTGCCGGGGGTCGCGGGGAAGGGCTTCGCCGGGGTGACGGCCACGACCTGCTCTATCGTTCCCGTACGGATCGGGTGGGACAGGTGGGACGGGTGAGCGGCCGTGGGCCGGGGAGGGGGTGTGCGGTGTCGGGGCGTTCGGGCCGGACGGTCACGGTGTTGGGCGGTGGGGTGGCCGGGCTGACGGCGGCCATGGAGCTGGCGGAGCGCGGCTTCGAGGTGACCGTGGTGGAGCCCTCCGGGTGGGGCGGGAAGGCCCGTAGTGCCTCGGTTCCGGGGACGGGTACCGGCGGGCGGCTCGACCTGCCCAGCGAGCACGGGTTCCGGTTCTTCCCCGGCTTCTACCGGAGCCTGCCGGACACGATGCGGCGGATCCCCCTCCCGGGATCGC
Organism: Kitasatospora sp. NPDC088160; assembly: GCF_044741445.1. NCBI lineage: Bacteria > Bacillati > Actinomycetota > Actinomycetes > Kitasatosporales > Streptomycetaceae > Kitasatospora > Kitasatospora sp. NPDC088160. The sequence goes on from NZ_JBIUSS010000018.1 coordinate 179,988, forward strand.
CCTCGGGGGTGGAAGGCAACCTGCGGGAGGCACCGCAGATGCTGTCCGCCCGGTCGGGGAGGATCGGGGAGACGGTCTCCGACGTGTCCCTGGCCGCCGGTCCGAGGACGCCCCTGCAGATCCTGCGGGCCCGGGGCATGAAGCTGGGCGCCGGGGGAGAGCTGAACGAGGAACTGCTGTACTTCGCCAACCGGCTGCTCGTCTACATGACCAGCAGCGCGCAGCGGCGGCTGGGGCAGTGGGAGCAGATGTCGTGGTGGGACTTCACCGCCGCCGACGGCGCCTCCGAGGAGTACCGGAAGGTGTGCGTCGTCGGGGCGACCCGTACGGTCGTGGCGGCCAGGGCGGAGGTGTGCAGCGCGCACACCGTCGGGGGGTTCCTGGAGGCCTTCGGCTACGGCTTCCTCGGCCGGGGCGAGGCCCAGGCCGCCGACCGGGTCCTGAACGCCCCGACCAGCACCGCCTGGATCGACCCCTGGGTGCGGCACCTGGAGCGGCTGGGGGTGCGGCTCGAACTCGGTTGGCAGGTGGAGCGCCTGACGGTGCGGGGCCGCGCTGTCGCCGGCGCCGTCCTGCGCGGCCCGGGCGGCCGGCGGCGGGAAGCGGCCGCCGACTGGTACGTGTGCGCGCTCCCGGTCGACCGGATCGGGGCGCTGCTGGAGCGCGGCCTGGCCGAGGCGGACCCGGAGCTGAAGAAGACGGCGGACCTGCGCACCGACTGGATGGTCGGCCTGCAGTTCTACCTCACCGAGCCCACCCCGATCACCCGCGGCCACGTCATCTACCAGGACTCCCCGTGGGCCCTGACCTCCATCAGCCAGGCGCAGTTCTGGGACACCGACTTCCGCGCCACCTACGGCGACGGGACGGTGGCCGACTGCCTGTCGGTCGACATCTCCTCCTGGGACACCCCCGGAATCCTCTACGGCAAGCCGGCCCGCGACTGCACCCGGGCCGAGGTCGTCGCCGAGGTCTGGGCCCAGCTCGCCGACGCCCTCAACGACGGCCGCCGCCGGACCCTCCACGACGGCCTGCTCCACTCCTGGCACCTGGACCCGGCCGTCAAGAACCTCGACGGCCCCGGTCCCGCCACCAACGACGAGGCCCTGCTGATCAACACCACCGGCTCGTGGACGCTGCGCCCGCGGGCGCGGACGGCCGCGGTGAACCTGTTCATGGCCGGGGACTTCGTCCGCTGCCCGGTGAACCTGGCCACCATGGAGGGCGCGAACCAGAGCGGCCGGGCGGCGGCGAACGCGCTGCTGGAGGCCGCCGGGCACGGGGCCGAGCCGGCCGTGGTCCATGCCCTGTACGAGCCGCAGGAACTGCGCCGCCTGAAGGAGGTGGACGCCGCGCTCTACCGGCAGGGTCGTGCGCACATCCTCGACACCCCGGCGCCCTGGTCCTCCCGCGCCGGGGGCGACCGGTTCAGTGCGACCGGTTGACGATCAGTTCGCAGAGCGCGTCGAGGTCGGCGACGGCACCGGCCACCGCGCCGGGGCCGTCGGCGAGGCTCCGCAGACGGCGTCGGGCCCCGTCCGCGTGCTCGGCGGCGCGCTCCACCGTCCAGCGCCGGCCGCCGGCCTCCTCCACCAGCCGGGCCAGCTCCGCCTCCCCGGCCCGGCCAGGGCCGGCCGACAGCGCGTAGCGGCGGGTCAGTTCGTCGCCCGCCGCAGTGTTCGAGGCCATCGCGGCCACCACCGGCACCGAGAGCTTGCGGGCCCGCAGGTCCGCGAAGACCGGTTTGCCCGTGACCGCTTCGTCGCCCCAGATCCCCAGCAGGTCGTCCACCAGCTGGAACGCCATGCCCAGGTCGTGTCCGAACGCGGCCAGGGTCTCGACCTGCGCCGGCCCGCCGCCGCCGTAGAGGGCGCCCAGCCGACAGGCGCAGGAGATCAGCGACGCCGTCTTGCCCGACACCATCTCCAGGCACTCGGACAGCTCGACGCGGGGCGCGGCCTCGAACAGCACGTCCAGGCTCTCACCGACCGCGAGCTGGATGAGCGTGTCCAGCAGGGCCGTCGACGCTTCACCGGCGACGGCTTCACCGGCGAATGCTTCGCCGTCGGGGCCTGCGAGCACCTCGAACGCCAGCATCAGCAGTGCGTCGGCAGACCGGGTCGCCGCGCCCGGCCCGAACACCTCCCAGGCGGAGGCCCGGTGGCGACGGAGCGCGTCGCCGTCCAGGACGTCGTCGTACAGCAGCGACAGGTTGTGCACCATCTCCACCACCACGGCGGCGGGCACCGCCCGCTCCGGGTCCCCTCCCACCGCCCGGGCGCAGCCCAGTGCCAGGGCCGCTCGAACGTTCTTGCCGCCGTGCCGCCGGTGAGGGGATCCGTCGCGGGTCCATCCGAACTGGTAGGCCGCCACCTGCCCGACCGCGCCCTCCAACTGTCCGACCCAGCGCCGCAGGTGCGCCTCACAGGTGGCAGCCGCGTCCTTGAGGACCGATTCGGCCCGCGCACGATCCGACAACACCCACCCCTGCCTCCCACCCCTGCCTCCCGGCCCGGCCCGGCCCGGCCGCGCCCGGCGACCCGGCCGCCGCCCCACACCTTGGCGGCACCCGGGCGAGCCTACGCGACCGCGTGGCCCGGCGGTCCTGCGATCGGCCGAGGACCGGCAGAAGCGGACGGCGTGCGGGCGCGGCTGATGCCCCGAGGGGGCCGTGCCGCAGGTGTTCTTCACCGAGCCGGGGCCCCGCCCGGTCACCGGACAGGCCGATTTCGCCGGGTGGCTGACTGTGCGTGCCGACGGTGTTACGCTCCCGAGAGAAGAGAGAGCTGACTCTCACTTGTTGGGCCGGGATGCCGCTCATCCGCCCTGGTCCGGACGTGCAGGAGAGGGCGGTTCTGCCAAGCGTTCGCTGCTGTTGTGGCCTTTGGCCGGTGAGGAGACCACCATGACCGCCCCCGCACCGCAGTTACCCTTCGAGCGCCCCGACGCCCTGGACCTGGCGCCGCTGTTCGCGCGTCTGCGCGAGGAAGGTCCGATCACGAGGGTGACGACACCCGCTGGCGACCCGGCCTGGCTGGTGACCCGCTACGAGGAGGCCCGGGAGGTTCTGAGCGACGCCCGGTTCTCCCGGCTGCGCCCCGATTCCGAGGGCGCGCCGAGGATCTCGGAGTCGGCGCTGCACACGCGCCCCGCCCCCACGCCCGAGGAGGAGGACCGCGAGCACACGCGGATGCGGCGGATGCTGGCGCCCGCGTTCAGCGCGCCGCGGATGCGCCGGCTGGGCGAGCGGATCGGGGAACTCGCCGCATCCTGCCTGGACGCGATGGAGGAGGAGCGCTCACGGGAGCCGGAACGCGCCGTCAACCTGCACGACCACCTGTCGTTCCCGTTGCCGGTGATGGTGATCTGCGAGCTGCTGGGTGTGCCGGTCGCGGACCGGGGCCTGCTGCGCGGCTGGTCGGAGCGGATCGCCGCGCTGTACGGCGGGGCCGACGGCGCCGCGGCCATGGCCGAGTTCGAGGCGTACGTGGCCGGCATCGCCGAGGAGAAGCGGAAGAAGCCGGGACAGGACGTGATCAGCGACATCCTGGCCGTGCAGGCGGAGGACCCCTCGTTCACCGAGGGGGAGATGACCCGGCTGGCGGTGGGGCTGCTGTTCGCGGGCCACGAGACGACGTCGGCCCGGATCGACCTCGGAGTCCTGTTCCTGCTGAGCGACACCGGCCGGCGGGACCGCTTCGCCGCCGAGCCCGAGACGCTGGCCCGCGCCACCGTGGAGGAGGTCCTGCGGATGGCCTCGCCCGGTGGCCTGGGCCTGACCCGCTACGCCCGCGAGGACGTCACCGTCGCGGGGACCGCGATCGCGCGGGGCGAGGCGGTGCTGGTGGCGATCAACGCCGCGAACCGGGACGGGCGGGTGTTCGAGGAGCCGGACACCTTCGACCCGTCGCGTTCCCCCAACGCGCACCTGGCCTTCGGGCACGGCGGTCACTACTGCATCGGCAACGTGCTGGCACGCACCGAGATGCAGGTCGCGCTGACCGCGCTGTTCCGGCGCTTCCCCGGCCTGCGGCTGGCGGTGGACGCGCGGAGCCTGCGCGACCACGCCGAACGGCTGGCGGGCGGCCTCAGCGAGGTTCCGGTCCTGTGGTGAACGGGGAGCAGCCTCGCGAGCGGCCGGTCGCGCGGGTGGAGGCGGACACCTCGCGGTGCGTGTCGTCGGGGCAGTGCGCGGTGACCGCGCCGCTGGTGTTCGACCAGGACGAGGACGGGCAGGTCTTCGTGCTCGTTGCCGAGCCCGGCGCACGGGCGGCGGAACTGGCCCGCGAGGCGGCCGCCATGTGCCCGGCCTCGGCGATCCGGGTGCACCCGGCGCGCTAGGCCCTCTCCGGCAGGATCGACCGGACAGGTCTAGCGGTCAGTGGTGTCGGCCGCCCCCACCGCGCGAGGGTGGCCGGCATCCGTCTCGGTGTCAGGGTGTGCGGGTGTGCAGTGTGGGGGCGGGGCAGGGTAGTGGGCGGGCCCCGGTGGGGGTGAGGCCGTCGAGGACGAGGGCCAGGTAGCGGCGCCAGCCGTTCTCGTGGGGTTCCATCGTCCACAGTACGGAGACCAGCATGACGACGATGCGGTGGAGGTCGTCGGGTACGAGGTCGGCGCGGATCGCGCCTGTGTGCTGACCGCGTGCCAGGAGGGCGTCGAGGGCGGCGAAGAACTCCTGTCCGGTCGCCGGGGTCAGGACGCCGGCGGAGCGGGCGGCGGCGAGGACGTTGTAGTCGCCGGCCACCGATTCCAGTGCTGCTTCCAGGACGTGGGCCATTCCGGAGGCGGGGTCGGGGTGGTGGGCGGCGGTCTGGATGGCGGGGCGGACGTTCTCGGCGAAGCGCTGGTCGAGTACGGCCCGCAGGAGTGCGGCTTTGTCGGGGAAGCGGCGGAAGAGTGTGGCGGTTGCGAGGCCGGCCCGGCGGGCCACGTCGTCGAGGTGGGCGTCGGGGCCTTGTTCGGTGAAGACCTCCCGGGCGGCCCGGATGATCTTTTCCGCGTTGCGGGCGGCGTCGGCGCGCAGCAGTCGGGGGGAGTCGAGGGCCATTGCGGCAGCCTATCCAAGGGGCGGCGCAACGGTGCCGGACGGTCCGGGTGCGTGGTGGTGTGCGATCAGGTCGACGGGGGGGCGCGCCGGGCGCGGGCAAGGCCGGGCCGTCGCGCTCCCCCCGTGGTTCAGGCGTCCAGGTGGGTGGGTGCGAACATCCGCAGCAGGGTGGGCAGGACCAGCACGTTGGGGCCCGGGGCGGCGAGTGCGGCGGCCAGGTCCCGTGCGAGGTCGTCGGGCGTGGTGAAGGCGGCCGGGACGCCGAAGGACTCGGCCAGGCGGACGAAGTCCGGGCGGGCCAGTTCGGTGGCGGTGGCCTCGCCGAAGGCGCCCGTCATGTACTCGCGCAGGATGCCGTAGCCGCCGTCGTCGACGATCAGCCAGGTGACGTTGAGGCCGAGTTGGCGGGCGGTGGCGAGTTCGGCGAGCGAGTACATCGCGCCGCCGTCGCCGGAGACGGCGAGGACCGGGCGGCCGCCCGTGGCCACGGCGGCGCCCAGTGCGGCGGGGTAGCCGTAGCCGAGGCCGCCGGCGCCCTGGGCGGAGTGCATCGCTCCGGGGCGGCGGGCGTCGAAGGCGGACCAGGCCCAGTAGCCGAGGATCGTCATGTCGAAGAAGACCGGGGAGTCGTCCGGTAGCGCGTGGCGAACGGATGCCAGCAAGTCCTGTTCGAGTTCCAGCCCCTGGCCGTCGATCCGCTCCTGGACGCGCTTGAGCAGTTCGGCGGTCACCGCCTCGGCCCGTCCGTCCGCTGTGGCGGCCGGTACCGAGTCGGAGAGGGCGGCCAGGGCGAGGCGGGCGTCGGCGTGGATGCCGAAGGCCGGGTGGTTGGCCTCCAGCTTGCCCGCGTCGGCCTCGATCTGGATGATCCGGCCGCGCGGCGCCAGGGTGTGGTAGTTGCTGGACAGTTCGCCCAGGCCGGAGCCGACGACGAGCAGGACGTCGGCGTCCTCCAGCAGGTCGGTGGTGTGGCGGTCCTCCAGCCAGGACCGCAGCGACAGCGGGTGCTCCCAGGGGAAGGCCCCCTTGGCGCCGAAGGTGCAGGCCACCGGGGCCCGCAACAGCTCGGCCAGCCGCAGCAGTTCGTCACTGGCTCCGGCCCGGACCACACCGCCTCCGGCCAGGATCACCGGGCGTTCGGCCTCGGCCAGCAGCACCGCGGCCTCGGCGATCAGCTCCGGGCGGGGGACCGGCGGCCGGGGTTCGGCGCGCAGCCCGGTGACCGGGGGTACGGTCACCGGCGCGAGCAGGACGTCCTGCGGGATCTCCACCCACACCGGCCCGTACGGCGCGCTCAGCGCCGACTCCCAGGCGGCGGCCAGCGCGGAGGGGATCTGCGCGGGGGTGCGGGCGGTGTGCACGGACTTCACCACGTCGCGGAAGCTGGCCTGCTGGTCGACGAGTTCGTGCAGGTAGCCGCGCCGCCGTCCACCCAGTCCGGCCGAGGGGATCTGGCTGGAGACGGCGAGCACCGGCACCGAGGCGGCGGCGGCCTCCTGGAGCGCGGCCAGCGAGGTGAGCGCGCCGGGCCCGGTGGACAGGAACAGCGGGGCGACCGTCCCGGCGGTGCGGGCGTAGCCGTCGGCGGCGAAGCCGGCGTTGTTCTCCACCCGCAGTCCCACGTAACGCAGGTCGGAGCGGCGTAGCGCGTCGAACAGGCCGAGGGCGTGCTGGCCGGGCAGGCCGAAGACGCAGCGGGCGCCGAGGGTGGCGAGTGACTCGACCACCAGGTCGCCGCCGTTGCGGAGGTGCGTCATGCGCGCACCTCGCCGGTGGCGTCGTGGGACTCCGTACGGGCGTCGGCGCGGCTGGCCGGGCGTCCGTCGGTGCGGCCGCCCGCACCGGCTCGCGGATCCTGCTCCGTCCGTTCGCTCGCGATCTGGCGGGCCATCAACGTCGTCAGCTCGTAGGCGGTGTGCGAGGCGGCCACGGCGGTGATCTCGGCGTGGTCGTAGGCGGGTGCGACCTCGACCACGTCGGCGGAGACCAGGTGGCAGCCGCTCAGGCCGCGCAGGATCTCCAGCAGCTCGCGCGAGGTGAGTCCGCCGGCCTCGGGGGTGCCGGTGCCGGGGGCGTGCGCCGGGTCGAGCACGTCGATGTCGATGGAGATGTACAGGGGGCGGTCGCCGACCCGCTCGCGCAGTTGCTGGGCGACCTCGTCCACGCCGCGCCGCAGGACGTCGGCGGAGGTGACGATGCCGAAGCCGAGCTTCTCGTCGTCGGTGAGGTCCTGCTTGCCGTAGAGCGGCCCGCGGGTGCCGACGTGGGAGAGGGCGGAGGTGTCCAGGATTCCCTCCTCGACGGCCCGGCGGAACGGTGTGCCGTGGGTGTACTCGGCGCCGAAGTAGGTGTCCCAGGTGTCCAGGTGGGCGTCGAAGTGCAGCAGCGCGACCGGCCCGTGTCGACGGGCCACGGCGCGCAGCAGCGGGAGCGCGATGGTGTGGTCGCCGCCGAGGGTCATCAGCCGGGCGCCGGTGTCCAGCAGTTCGCCGGCGGCTGCCTCGATGGTGTCGACCGCCTCGTGGATGTCGAACGGATTGGCGGCGATGTCCCCGGCGTCGGCGACCTGGGCGAGTGCGAACGGCGAGGCGCCCTGGGCCGGGTTGTAGGGGCGCAGCAGCCGGCTGGCCTCGCGGATCGCGTTGCCGCCGAAGCGGGCGCCGGGCCGGTAGGAGACGCCGGTGTCGAAGGGCACGCCGACGACCGCGACGTCCGCGCGCGGGACCTGGTCGATCCGGGGCAGGCGGGCGAAGGTGGCGGGCCCGGCGTAGCGCGGTACGTGGGAGGAGTCGGTGGGGCCGAGGGGGCTGTGGGGGGCGTGGGGGTCGGGGGCGGTGCTCATGGCAGCTCCTGGAGTCGGTCGGGCGGGGCGCTGTCGGGGCGTTGTCGGGGAGTCGGCGTCGGGGAGCCGCGGGCGGGGCGTCGGCGTCGGGGAGCCGCGGGCGGGGCGTCGGCGTCGGGGCGTCGGCGGGCGGGGGTTGCGCCGGGTCGACGGGGTCAGTTCGCGTGGTCGGGGGCGATCCGGTCGGCGAGGCGCAGGAGGGCGGCCCAGGCCAGTTCGGCGGCCCGGTCGTCCTGGAGGTCGGATCCGTGCTCCTGGCCGGTCAGCTGGCGGGCGGTGAGCTCGGCGGTCTCGCGGGACGGCAGGACGAGCGGGCCGCCGCTGGCCTGGGCGGCGATCTGGATCTCGCACGCCTTGTCCAGGTAGTACATCCGCAGGAAGGCCTCGCCCGGGGTGCGGCCGACGGTCAGCAGGCCGTGGTTGCGCAGGATCAGTGCCGGGTGCCCGCCGAGGTCGGCGACCAGTCGCTCCTGCTCGGCCAGGTTGAGCGCGACGCCCTCGTAGTCGTGGTAGCCGACCCGGTCGTGGAACTCCATCGAGATCTGGTTGAGGGGCAGCAGCCCGTCCCGCTGGGCGGCGACCGCGCAGCCCGCCCGGGTGTGCGTGTGCAGCACGCAGTGGGCGTCCTGGCGGGCCGCGTGGACGGCGCTGTGGATCACGAAGCCGGCCGGGTTGACCGGATGGGGGGTCGGCTCCACCGGGTTCCCGGCCAGGTCGATCTTGACCAGGTCGGAGGCGGTGATCTCCTCGAACAGCAGGCCGTACGGGTTGATCAGGAAGTGCTGCTCGGGGCCGGGGACGCGGACCGAGATGTGGGTGAAGATCAGGTCGGTCATCCGGAAGTGGGCGACCAGCCGGTACACGGCGGCGAGTTCGCGGCGCAACCGGGCCTCGGTCGGTGCGGGCGGCACCGTCGGTCCGGACGGTCCGGACGGTCCGAGCGGGGCGGGTGGTCCGGACGTGACGGTCGGTGCGGTCGGGACGGTCGGTGCGGTGGGCAGGCCCATGAGGCTTCCTCTCAGAGCGCGGCGGCCGGGGCGGTGGCGGCGGGAGCGGCCGGGGTCGCGGCCTGCCCGGCGAGCCGGCCGCGCCAGTGCTCCAGCACGGTGGCATCGGTCGGGCGGGTGGCCAGGCTGACGGCCAGGTAGGCGACCAGGCTCACGGCGAGGCCGAAGTAGATCGGCTCGTTGGCGAGGACACCCTTGGCGGCCATCAACGCGATCACGGTGCCGCCGCCCGCGATCATCGCGGCGAGCGCGCCCGGCAGGTTGCCGCGCCGCCAGACCAGCCCGCCCAGGATCGGCACCAGCAGACCGCTGACCAACAGGTTGTACGCGACGGTGAGCGCCGAGATCACGTCGTCCAGTACGCAGGCGACGCCGATCGACAGCACGCCGAGGGCCACGATCGCCAGCCGGTTGGACCGCACCTCGTCATGGTCCGTGGCCGCGGCGCCTGGCCCTCCCCGGCCGACGAGCGTGCGTACCCGGGCCCAGATGTCGTTGTTGGCCACGGTGGCGGAGGCGATCAGCGCGCCGCTCGCGGTCGACATCATCGCCGACAGCGCCGCCGCCAGGACCAGGCCGCGCACCCCGGCCGGCAGCGTGCTCTTCACGATGGTCGCGAACGCGCTGTCGGGGCTGGCCAGTTGGGGGTAGAGCGCCTTGGTGGCCATCCCGATCACCGCGCCGGCGACGGCGTACGCCAGGCAGTAGGCTCCGGCCACCGTGCCGCCGTACGTGGCCACCCGGTCGGTGCGGGCGGTGAACACCCGCTGCCAGATGTCCTGGCCGATCAGCATGCCGAAGGTGTAGATCAGCACGTAGGTGAAGATGGTGTCGCCGCCGATCGAGCCGAACGAGAAGTAGCCGGACGGCAGTTCGGCCTTCAGCCGGGCGAGGCCGCCGGCCTTCACGACGGCGACCGGCAGCAGCAGGAACAGGACCCCGATGCTCTTCACCACGAACTGCACCATGTCGGTGAGGGTGATCGACCACATGCCTCCGAGCGCCGAGTAGCCGACCACGATGGTGCCGCCGATCACCACGGCCGCCCAGCGGGGCACGTCGAACAGCACGTCGAAGACGCTGGCGTAGGCGATCGTCGAGGTCACCGCCAGCATCAGGGTGTAGACCCACATGACCACGCCGGAGATCACGCTCGCCGCCCCGCCGTAGCGCAGCGACAGCATCTCGGCCACGGTGTACACCCGCAGCCGGGCGATCCGGGCGGAGAAGAGGATGCTCAGCGCCAGCAGGCCGAGCCCGATCGCGAACACCATCCAGGCGCCCGACAGGCCGTAGGAGTAGCCGAGCCGCACGCCGCCGATGGTGGACGCGCCGCCGAGGACGACGGCGGCCATCGTCCCCGTGTACAGCACCGGGCCCAGACGGCGGCCCGCGACGAGGAAGTCCGCCTTCGAGGAGGCGCGCCGCTTGCCCCACCAGCCGACGCCGACGATGCCCAACAGATAGCCGATCATCACGACGTAGTCGAGGGTCATGGGGGGTCCTCCGATCCGGCCGGACGCGCTGGGGGGGGAGCGGGCCGGGCCAGGGCTGTGGGTGGGGGAACAGGCAGGCGACGGGCGGGACTGGCAGGGCTCACAGGAAAGGCGGGGAGCGGGGGGACGAGCCGGGGGCGCCCGAAGGAAAACGCCGTGCGCTGAACCTAAACCGCCCCACCTGGCCTGCAGAAGTATCGGTTTCATCCAATATCGTGGGGTCAGATGTGCAAAACCTCCGACGAAAGGCCGCCGGCGTGCCCAACCCAGCCCCCGCTCCCGCCTCCGGCAGCCCCGCCGTCCCGTTGACCGTCCTGCTCGCCGACCCCGCGCTCGGACTGCGCCAGATCGCCGGACCGCTCGACGACCGGCTGATCGGCACCGTCGGCACCACCGAGGTCGAGAACCCCGGCCCCTACCTGCTCGGCGGGGAGCTGCTGCTCACCGCCGGAGTCCGCCTCCCGAAGGACGCCGAGGGCATCGACGCCTACGTACGCTGCATCGTCGAAGCGGGCGCCGCCGCACTCGGCTTCGGCGTCGCACCGGTCTACGACGAGGTGCCGGCCGACCTGGTCGCCGCCTGCGACCGGCACGGCCTGCCCCTGCTACGGGTGCCCGACGGCACCCCGTTCGTCGCCGTCGGCCGGGCCGCCTACTCGGCGATGGCCGAAGCCGCCCACCGCGGCCTGCGGCAGATCTCCGAAGCCCAGTCCGCACTCGCCTCCGCGGCCGCCCGCCCCGACGCGCTGCGCGCGGTCGTCCAGCAACTCGCCGTGCACCTGGGCGGTTGGACGGCGCTGCTGGACGGACGCGGCGTCGAACTGTTCAGCGCCGGAGCGCGCCCGCCCGTACCGGTCCCGGCCGAACTGCGCGCCCTCGCGGAACGGACCACCGCGCGCGCAGCGGGCCGCGCCCAGCCGCCGACCGCCGCCGCCCAGCACTACGCCGGGCGGCACCTGACCGTGCGGACCCTGCCCGGCTCGGACGGTTCCGGCGGCCCGCTCACGCTCGTCACCGCCGCCGAGGAGCCGCCGACCGCCGTCCACCGGTCCGTGGCCGGGGTGGCCGTGGTACTGCTCTCGCTGCTCACCAGCCCGCGGCACGCGCTCGGCACGGACGCCCGCAGCGCCGGAGCCCTGGTGCGGCTGCTGCTCGGCGCCGCACCGGAGGAGGCGGCGGCCGCCCTGCTGCCGCCCGACGGGGCCTGGGTGGTCGTGCACGGCCGGCTGACCGGCCGGGCGGGCGGCGGCGGGGAGGCCGTCCAACTCGCCGCTCTCGGCACCGCCCTCGGCACACCGCACCTGAACCTGGACGGGACCCGGCTGCGGGCGCTGCTGCCCGGCTCGGCGGCTCCGGACCGGGTCGTGGACACCGACTCCGCCGCCCGGCTCGGCTGGACGCTCGGCGTCAGCGCGCCCGCCCCCACGGCGGAACTGAGGACCGCCGACGCCCAGGCCGACCGGGCCCTGCGTCACGCGCTGGCCACCGGTGCCGCCGCCGTCCACCACCGCGAGGCCGTCGGGCCGAGCGTCCACACCCTGGTCGCCCCCGAGGACGCCGCCGCCCTCGCCCGCAGCACCTTCGCCCCGCTGGCCGCCGCGGGCACCCCCGGGCCGGCCGTGCTCCGGGAGACCCTGCGCACCTGGCTCGCCCTGCACGGCAGCTGGGACCGCACCGCGGCGGCGCTCCAGCTTCACCGCAACACCGTGCGCCAACGCATCGCCCGGGTAGGCGAGTTGCTCGCCGTCGACCTCGGCGACGCGGAGGTCCGGATGGAGCTCTGGTTCGCCCTGCACTGGCTCCCGCCCGGCGCGGACTGACCGCGGGCCGCCACCGCCGTCCGGCGGCGAGACGTTCGTGCGGGGCCCGGTCAACGGCGGGACAACACCGCGACCTCCCAGCCGAAGCCCACCACCAACCGGCCATCCGGCACCACGGCCACCGCGCAGACCGGCAGCGGGAACACCAGCTCCGGCCCGACCTGGTCGCCGGTGGTCAGGTCCCAGGTCCGCACCGTGCCGTCGTCGCCGCCGGTGACCGCCAGGGGGCGGCCGTCGACCACCGCCGTCGCCACCGCGTTCACGTCGCTGGTGTGGCCGGTGAGGGGTTGGCCGATCGGCTGGGCGGTGGTCAGGTCCCAGGTCCGCACGGAGCCGTCGTCGCCGCCGGTGACCGCCACGGGGCGGTCGCCGACCACCGCCGTCGCCACCGCCAGCACGCGGTCGGTGTGGCCGGTGAGGGGTTGGCCGATCGGCTGGACGGTGGTCAGGTCCCAGACCCGCACCGTGCCGTCGTCGCCGCCGGTGACCGCGACGGGGCGGCCGTCGACCACTGCCGTCGCCACCGCGTTCACTTCGCCGGTGTGGCCCGTCAGGGGCTCGCCGACCTGCTGACCCGCAGTCAGATCCCAGACCCGTACGTCATCCCAGCTGCCGGTGACCGCGACGGGGCGGCCGTCGACCACTGCCGTCGCCACCGCGTTCACCCCCTCCTCGTGGCCGGTGAGCGGCTCGCTGATCTGCTTACACGTGGTCAGGTCCCATACCTGCACGTGGCTGCCGGCGACCGCGACGGGACGGCCGTCGACCACCGCCGTCGCCACCGCCCCCACCCAGTCGTCCTGGCCGGTGAGATGCAGGCCGATCTGCCGGCCGGTGGTCAGATCCCAGACCCGCACCGTGCCGTCGCCGCCGGTGATCGCCACGGGGCGGCCGTCGACCACCGCCGTCGCCACCGCGTTCACATCGCCGGTGTGGCCGGTGGGCGGCTCACCAACCTGGCCGCCCGAGGCCAGGTCCCACACCCGCACCATCCCGTCCTGACTGCCGGCGATCACGTGGGGACGGCCGTCCAGCACCGCGGTCGCCATCGCCCGGACCTTGTCGGTGTTGCCGTTCACCGGTTCGCCGATCTGCTTGCCGGTGGTCGGATCCCACACCTGGAGCGTCCAGTCCTCGCCTCCGCTGACGATGCAGGGGCGGCCGTCGATCGTTGTCGTGAGCACCGACAGCACCCAGCCGTCGTGACCGGTGAGAGGTCGGCCGATCGGCCGGCCGGTGGTCAGGTCCCATACCCGCACGGTCTCGTCGTGGCTGCCGGTGACCGCGACGGGGCGGCCGTCGACCACCCCCGTCGCCACCGCTCGCACCGCCTCCTCGTGGCCGGTGAGCGGCTCGCCGATCTGCTCGCGCGTGGTCAGGTCCCACACTCGCACGGTCTCGTCGTGGCTGCCGGTGACCGCGACGGGACGGCCGTCGAGCACCGCCGTCGCCACCGCGCACACAGCATGGGTGTGGCCGGTGAGCGGCTCGCCGATCTGCTCGTGCGTGGTCAGGTCCCACACCCGCACGTCGCCGCTGCCGGTGACCGCGACGGGACGGCCGTCGAGCACCGCCGTCGCCACCGCCGACACCGCAGCTGTGTGGCCGGTGAGGGGTCGGCCGATCTGCTCGTGCGTGGTCAGGTCCCATACCCGCACGGTCCGGTCACCACTGCCGATGAGCGCCACGGGGCGGCCGTCGACCACCGCCGTCGCCACCGAGCACACCTGGCCGGTGTGGCCGGCGAGAGGTTGGCCGATCTGTCGGCCGGTGGTCAGGTCCCATACCCGCACGCTCCGGTCAGTACCGCCGGTGACCGCGACGGGGCGGCCGTCGACCACCGCCGTCGCCACCGCCAGCAACGCGTCGGTGTGGGCGGTCGGAATACGACGCACGGACCGGTCGAGCTGGGAGCCGGTGGCCCACTCGACGCCCCACGGTGCGGCGGGTTCGTCCTCCACCGGTACCGCGGTGATCCGCGCCGACAGCTCCCGGTCCCCGTAACGGGCCGCGTCCAGCGCCAGCAGTTGTCGGCGCACCCCCGCGGTGACGTCACGATGCAGGTGTGTCGAGGCCCGGTACACCGACGCGGCCAATCGCGCCACCGGACCCGACGCCGCATCCAGCAACGCCAGTACCGATCCCGGGTCCGCGTTCACCAGGAACCCCGGATCGGCCAACCGCCCAACGGCCGCGGCGGATTCAGCACGCGGGTGGAAGTCCCGCAGATCGTCAGACATGAACGGCACAGTAGCCGTGCCCGGCAACCACGGCACCGCAGAAAGCGCGACCGCCAGACCCCCGCCCGCACATGGGCAGGGCACCGCCAGGACGCGGGCGCCGGCACACGAACACGAGGCGTCGCCCTTGTCCATGACGCAGGCCCCTGCCTGGACTCCGCCGGTGTCCTCTTCGGCCTGTCCGCGTGAGTGGCGACCAGGCGCCAGGTCCTCAGGCGCCGCTGGCAGGTGGCGAGCGCGCGGCCTTCGGGTGCGGCGCGGGCCGGCTGCCGGGCGTCAGCCGAGGGCGGCGTCGAGGAAGGCGTGCCAGGCGGCGTGGACGCGGGCGGCGTGGTTCCCGCCACCGTCGTTGCCGTCCTCGCTCCCGCCCCCGCTCCCGTCGCCGTCGCCGTCGCCGTTGGCGAGGAGGTCCAGCAGCAGGCCGCGGAGGACGGCCAGCACCACGGTGGGATTCGCGCCGGTGCCGTCCAGGGCGCGTTCCAGGGGCGGCAGCCACTCGTCCAGCGAGACGGTGCCGAAGTCCAGCCAGGGCCCGGAGCCGCCGAAGGCGCGGACGTACCCCTCGAAGAACAGGCGTAGCGCGCCCCGATGCTCGGGCTTCGTCAGCCACTCCCAGAGCAGTTCGAGGGTCTCGCGGGCGTCGCCGCCCTCGGTCTCGGAGCGCTCCAGCAGCGCGAGTTGCTCGGCCCGGCCGACCGCCAGGACCTCCCGGACCAACTGCTCCTTCGACCCGAACAGGTACAGCAGCACCCGCGGGCTGGAGCCGATCTCGGCCGCCAGCGGGCGCAGCGAGAGGTCGGACACGTTGTGCTCGGCGACGTAGCGGACGGTCGCGGCGAGGATCTCCTCGCGGCGCCGCGACGGGCGGGAGCGCGCATCTGCGGGGGTGGGGGTGGACACGTGGTCTATCGTTCCACTGAAACGACTGTTTCAGTGGAAGTGCCCTCCTGGAAGGGATGCCACCATGGCCGCCACCGCACCCGGATTCGCGACCGTCCGCGAGGCCGTCCGCCCCGGAGACCTCGGCACCGTCGCCGCCCTGCACGGTGTCCTCTACGCCCGCGAGTACGGCACGGACGAGACCATGGAGGCCTATGTCGCCGCCGGGATGGCCGAGTTGGTCCTCGCCCGGGCCCGCGAGGGCGGTGCGGCGCCCGGTCGTCTGTGGGTCGCCGAGCTCGACGGCCGCGTGGTCGGCGCCACCGGCCTCGTCCGGGCGGACGAACGCCCGGGCTGGGGCCAGCTGCGGTGGGTGCTCCTCGACCCGGTCGCCCGGGGCCGGGGCCTGGGCGGCCGGCTGCTGGAGACCGCCCTGGACGAGGCCCGCGCCCGTGCGTACGAGGGCGTGCTGCTCTGGACCATCGCGGGCCTCGACGCCGCCCACCACCTGTACGCGAAGGCCGGTTTCGAGCTCACCGTCTCCCGTTCCGCCCGCAAGTTCGGCCTGGACACGGTCGAGCAGCGGATGGACCTGCGGCTCTGAGCGGGCGTCTGGCGTAGGCGACTTCCGTCCTTCAGGGCTTCGGGCCGAGGGAGCCGCTCGCCCGGCAGAGCTCCGCGTACCGTCCGGCGCGGGCGAGAAGGTCCGCGTGCGTGCCCGACTCGACGACCCGGCCGCCGTCCAGAACGATGATCCGGTCGGCATGCCGGACCGTGGACAACCGGTGGGCGATCGTGATCGTGGTGCGGCCCGCGGAGAGCGCCTCCAGCGCTCGCTGGACCGCCTTCTCGGTGATCGTGTCCAGTGCGCTGGTGGCCTCGTCCAGGACGAGGACCGGCGGATTCCTCAGCATGGTCCGGGCGATCGCCAGGCGCTGTTTCTCGCCGCCGGAGAACCGGTACCCGCGCTCGCCCACGATCGTCTCGTACCCCTTCGGCAGGCTTTCGATCAGTTCATGGATCTGAGCGGCTTCGGCGGCGGCCGCCAGCTCACTCGCGGTCGCTCCGGGCTTGGCGAACCGCAGGTTGTCGGCCACGGTCGTGTGGAAGAGGTGGGTGTCCTGCAGGACGATGCCGACCGTCTCGGCAAGGGTGGCGAAGCTGAGGTCACGGATGTCGACGCCGTCGATGGTGATCCGTCCGCCCGTGACGTCGTAGAGACGCGGAACCAGATGGCCGAGGGTGGTCTTGCCCGCGCCGGTGGCGCCGATGACCGCCAGCTTCTCACCGGCCGGCAGATCGAAGTCGACCCCCCGGAGGACGGGCCCCGAAGCGGGGTAGGAGAAGCTCACCTGCTCGAAGCGGACGTGTCCGTGGCGCCCGGTGAGCGGAACGGGATCCCTGGGCTCCGCGACGTCGACCTCGAGGTCCAGGTACTCGAAGACCCGGTCGAACAGGACCATGGAGCTCTGGATGCCGATGCCGGTCTGCAACAGGGTCATGACCGGCCCGAAGAGGCCCTGTTGGAGAGCGGTGAACGCGACGACGGTACCCACGGATATGGTCGGGCCACCGTACCCACCGACGATTCCGGCCGTCCAGTAGAACGCTATCGGCATCGCGGCCACGATGATCGAGATGATGGACTGGCGCCATCGTCCGGCCATCGAGGACCGGACGGTCAGATCGGCGAGGTCCCGCGACCGCCCAGCGAACTCCTTGACGAGCGTGTCGGTGCGCCCCATCGTGCGGCCCAACAGGAAGCCGCTGACCGACAGCGACTCCTCGATCAGGCTGAACATCACGGCGAGCAGGCTCTGTTGCTGCTCGACGATCCCGCGCCGCTCCGCGCCGACCCTGCGGCTGATCCCGACGAAGAACGGGAGCACCCCCAGGGACACCGCCGTCAACTGCCAGTTCAGGGAGAGCATCGCCAGCAACGTGGCCACCACCGTGGTGGCACTGGCGACGATCGTGGCGGCCGCGCCGGTCACCGTCGACTGCATGGCTCCGATGTCATTGGCGATCCGGGACTGCACCTCGCCCGTGCGGGTCGCCGTGAAGAAGGACAGGGACATCCGCTGCAGATGCGTGTAGACCGCGGTGCGCAGGTCGTCCATCACCCGCTGCCCCAGCGTGACCAACAGGTAGGCCTGGAGCACTCCGGCGGACGTGCTGGCCACCACCAGGGCGAGCATCCCGGCGGCCAGCCCGGTCAGCAGTCCGAGCCGGCCCTGGGGCAGCGCGACGTCGAAGATCTGCCGCAGCATGAACGGCGGTGCGATCGCGGCCAGCGATCCGGCCGCGACCAGCAGCAGCACGGCGCCGAGCCGGAGCCGGTGCGGCACGAACAGGCCCATGGCTCTGACCAGTGGAGCGTGCCGCCTGTTCTTCCGTTCTCCGGCCACGGGGCTCCTCCCTTCTCTCCGTCGGACGCGTCCGTCAGGTGCCCCGGCCCGCGGGCCGGGGCACCTGACGGATCCGCGTGAGTGGTCATGCCGGACCGGCCGACGCCGCCCGGCCCGGCCCGGCACCCGTCCGTCCGTCAGGACAGGGTGAGGAATCCTTCGCGGACCAGCGTGCGCACGAGCAGCAGGCAGCCCGGCTGGTCCAGGCCACCGGGGATCGAGCCGGCGGTGAACCCCTGACCGTCGCTCTCCGTCACGAACCTGACTTCATCGGCCACGTGGACCGGCAGCTGGATGGTCTTGCTGTGGAACTCGAGCTCGACGACCTCCTCGCCGAGTGCCACGCTCCACCGCAGACCCGGACGACGCCGCACCCGGGTGTCGAGGTTCAGCCGCGGCAGGCTCTCCAGGTCGCCCAGGTGACCGCGGAGCGTCACCGGAGCGAGCGAGGTCGTCTGCTTCACGGCCCTGGCCGTCATCTCCTGGGGCGAGAGCCGGGCGGCGAGCGCATCGATCAGCTCGGCGAAGACGTCCTCGGCCTGCTCCTGGAGGTGCTTGTCGTTGGCGAATCCGATGGGCATGCTCCTGCGGAACCGCTCGTCCCCCTCGAAGACCTCCCGGACCGCGTCGCTGATCAGCGCGGGTATAAGGACCGGGTGGACACCGAAGGTGAGGTGCATCGACGCGGCGTCGTTGGACGTCGCGGCGTGGATGGTGCCACGGGGCAGGTAGAGGAGGCTGCCCGGCTGGAGGTCGAACTCCTCCTCGACCTCCGGCACCTCGCCGGAGTGGTCGTACCTCTGACCCTCCAACGGCAGCGCGTACGGTGCCCCGTACAGCCGCCAGCGCTTGCTGCCGTACGCCTGCATCACGATCACGTCGTGGCTGTCGTAGTGCGGGTCGAATCCGCGGGCCTGCCCGCCGGGGGTGAGGTACACGTTCACCTGGAACCTGGCGTTGACCTCGGCGCTCAGCATCGAGGTGAAGCGCGCCAACGGCTCCCAGCGGCGTTCGAGGGCGTTCAGGATGACGGTCGAGCCGGACCGGTACCGCTCGTACAGCGCCTCCAGCCGGCTGGCGGTCATGTTGCGGCCGGGGGCGCCCAGCTCGGACACCGGGGTCTCCTTGCCCTCGCGGATGACCCGGACGTTCCCGAAGTCCGGACCGGACTGGCCCAGCACCCGGTCCACGTCGTCGAGCGTCAGGAGATCCGCGAAGTGCTCGGGGTCGTTCCTCGGGATGTGCAGTGGCCGCCGCTCCCAGTACTCGTCGCGGAACGTCGGAAGGGAGACCGGGTGGAGAAGGCGGGAGAGGCCGAAGGAAGGCCCGTCTTCGGGCTCGGCCCCCACCCGGTCCGTCAGAGAAGTCATCGAGATCTCGTGTCTCCTAACAGAGGTCGGCCGGCTCTGCTGACGCGGTAACCGGCAGCCATGTCTTCCTTGGCGTTCTTGCTGTCCTTCGGGGAGGGGGCGCGCCGGGAGCGCGGCCCCTCCCCGGCCCGTGAGACTTCTCGGGCGGGCTCTGCTCAGGCGAGGTCAGTCGGTGTCGTCGATGAAAAAGTCCTTATGACCGGAGTCGTTGTTGTTGTTGTCGTCCGCGGGCCCGAAGCTGATGTCATCGGGCGTGATGGCCGTTTCCACGTCCGGAGCGCGCACGACGACGATGTCGGCCGGGTCGAGGCTGTGTGTCAAAGGAACTCCCTTCTGAGAGCCGGTGGAATCTCCAGCGTGGGATCCGCAGTGATTGTCCGTCTACAGGAGGGCGTGAAGGCCCAGGTGAGTGGCGGACAACCCGAGGTGGCCGCGGACAACAGAGGGGGAAGAGCGGGATCCGAGGTTGTCCGCGCCGAGCCCGGCCGGACTCCGGACGATCCTGCGAGCAGGCCGGTTGTCGTCCGCCCGGCTGTGCGCGGCGGAGCATCGGCGCGGTACGGGCGGGTCCGGATACGGAGCCTCTACCTACCGCGAACCCCGTCGGCACGGCGTTCGTCCAGGGGAGTCGTCCTCGCCCCGCGCCGGTGATCACCATCCTGCTGGTACGGGGCACCCCGCAGAATGGCTTCGCCCTGTCACCAACGGGACGGGCAGCTTGGTGTCCCGACTGGCCCTTGGGGGCCGCCAATGGGCAAGGTCGCGATCTACAACTGGCGTACTACGCCCGGCTTCCCGCGCGCCGTCCGGCCGAAGCGGTGATCGTGTTCCGGCCGGACGGCGTCCACCGCAGTGTGGCGGCAGCGGAGGCAGCGCGCTCCTGGGTGACGTCGTCTCGTCCGTGGCAGCCGGCCCCAGGGAGGAGATCGTCGCGCTGGTCCTGCCCCGCCGCCCGCGGTGGACGCCTCCTGGCCGGAGACGTCCACCGCGGCGGCGTCGGGTGCCGAACCCGTTTGACAGAGTGTGTTTGTGGCGATCCGTCAGTCGGTCGGCCGGAGTGCCGACACCGATTGTCCTTGCCCCCTACCCGGTGGGCGACGCTGTTCGGCCGCCAAGGGCATCATCGTCGGATCCGCCGGAGAGCCCGTCGCCTGCAAGTGGGGCACCGACACCGCCGCCGGCTGGAAGCCGACCTGCTACTCGGGGGTCTCCTACGCGCCGATCGGCGCCATCACCAACAAGTTCGGGATCTCACTCGCATGAGGCGTACTACCAGAACCCTGTTCACCGCCACCGCCACCGCGGTCGCCGTCGGCATCGGCGCCACCATCACCATGCTCGCCGCCGCCACCACCCACCCCGGCGACGACGAAATCCTCACCCTGGCCTCCCGCATGGGCGGCAACACTTACCACGTCTGCAACATCGGCCTCACCGCCGAAGGCCTGGACGCGGACATCATCGGCGACCACCAGAAGGCCAGCCGCGAACTCCAGAAAGCCACCGGACGCCACGTCACCCTCCACACCTGTCACCTCGATCCCGGCATCGAACAAGGCAACCGTGCGCACCCCGGAGCCGACCGCTACGCCCGCACCGTCCGGGGCGACGGTTTCACCGTCTACATGGTCGACCAGATGCCCGACCACCGGGTGCGCGCGGGCGTCATCGGCGACCAGGCCAGGGCCCAGCATGCCTTCGAGGAGGCCTTCCCTGGCCAGATCGTCGTCCACAACACCCACCAGCCGCTCACCCTGCCCGACCCGCCCCCCGTTGTGCCTTTCGGCGACTTCGTCCGGCAACTCGCCCACGAGCACCACCAGACCGGCCCGGCTCCGTCTGTCACCGTCGACGAGGAGCGCCAAGTCGTCTCCGTCACCTGGTCCGGGCCGATGCCCCCCGACGTCCTGCAGATCCTGCGCCGGGCGCGGCAGGACGTCACGGTGTTCGTCAACGGCGTCGCGGTGACGAAGGTCCCGTAAGGCTGAGCTGGACTGCAGCCGCGGCCCGGAGAAGACCCGGGTCTACGGCGGCCTGCGTGTCGTCGACGGACAACAGGTCACCATGACCGTCTCTTCCCGGAACAGTGTCTTCTACCAGTAGTTCCTCCAGCGCCACCGCGAACTCGACCACCGCCTCGTCCTCCGCGGCTGGCATTTCATCGAGCACGCCTACCATGACGCCCTGCGCGGCATCACCAGGCCCGCTCTGCGCACCCGCGCCGTGCGCTACGACCTTGACCGGACCGCAGCAGTCCCTGCTGCGGCTCCCACCTCGACCTCGCGCGCTGCGGCGGCTCGGCGGTGAGCAGCTCGGCGGTGGCCGGGTTCTCCTCGGCGGTCAGCCACAGGTCCGCCACCGCGCCGCGAACCCCGGCCGCCGCCACGCCGGCCAGGACCACCAGCAGCTGCGGGAACGATCGCCAGCGCCGCTCCCACGCCAGGCCCAGGCCGTCCGGGCCCGCCTGCTCCCTCCGCGTTGCCAAGGTCGAGCGCTCCTACGGCTTCACCCGCCCCGCCGGGGCGTAGGGCTACACGACGGGCGGGTGGCCGGGATCCCAACTCCCGTCATCCGTCCGCCAGCGGAGTGGTAAATCCCTCTCAACTAGCGGCCCAACTAAGGGCTTTGGCCTGAACGTGCCTACGTCGCCTCCTCGGCGCCTGCCTACGCTCCCCTCGAACCCCGGCCGCTCCGGCCGTGGGACCGACTCCAGGGGGAACACCCAATGCGTATTCGCCACGCCGTCGCCACGGTCACCCTCGCGACGACCGTCGCGCTCACGATGAGCACCGACGCCTCGGCCGCCCCGGCTCCGCGTCTCGCCTGCGGGGTGAGCGACCAAGGCCTCCCGGGCAACATCTACAACAATGGCGTCTACGTCGGCCAGGTCGAGCAGCAGTACGACAGCTGTAGCCGGACGGCGATCGCCCACTTTCAGTGGTCCGGCGGCTTCCAGGGAAACGGCTCCCAGGTCAAGGTGTACCTGATGGCGAGCAACGGCTACACCGGTCAGGCGACCATCGGGGACCAGAGCAGCAAGGACGTCTACGGCTACGTCAACATCCACGTCACTTCCCCGGACATCTGGACGGCCATCGCGTCGCTCGACCAGATCTGCCCCGCCTACAGCACCCAGCACGACTACTCCAACGGCGCCTCCCTGGCGGGCCCACAGGACAGCAACTGCAGCATCCCCAACCCGTAGCCCGTAGCCAGTAGTCCGCAGTCCACGCTCCCGGGTTTCCCGGCCGGGAAACCCGGGAGCGCGTCGGCACGCGGCGTGGCAGGGTGAGCCCATGACCTCCCTCAGAAAGGGCGATGCCGCGTAGGCCGCCCGGCGTCCTGCGCGCCCAGACGCGGTACGCCCGGGGCTCGCAGCCCCGACCGTTCAGCCAGATCCGGGGCGGGAACTCGGTCCTTACGGGATCACGGTGAGCGTGTGCTCCCAGGCGACATCCAGGTCGACGTCGAGACCACGCTCGCACCGCCGTGGGTACTGGCTTGGCCCGACCGCCGGTCTCAACCGTCCTCCCGCTCAGGTTCAGCGGCCTACTCGCTGGCGTCTCCAGATGCCTGGAGGAGCCCGCGGAACTGGCTGTGCCCTCGGGTCGCTGCGCGGTTGATGATCTCTTCCGCCAACTGGGCCCACTTCGGATCGGCCAGACCGGTGCGCAGCAGAGTGCGGATGTCGGCTTCCCGGTAGCGGGGCGTCTGGTCGTAGGGGCCGAGGGTCATGATCCAGTCTTTGAGGAGGAGCAGGACCTGCTCGGTGTGGGCGTCGGCGGCGCGAGTGAGGTAGGTGAACGTCGTGGAGTCGGTGCGCAGTTAGAAGTGATCTCATTTGGCCTTGTAGGCTGCTCGCGTGACGATCGTGGAGCGCTTGGTGCCGGATGAGCTGTGGGAGCTGTTCCAGTTGGTGGTGCCGGCGGCGCCGAGTCGGCCGCAGGGCGGTGGCCGACGCCGATACGGGGACCGCGAAGTGCTGGCGGCGATCGTGTTCGTGGCCACCTCGGGATGCACCTGGGCGCAACTGCCGCCCTGCTTCGGTCCGTCCGGGCCCACCGCCCATCGCCGCTTCACCGAGTGGAGCAGCGCTCGAGTGTGGGCCAAGCTCCACCGGGTCGTCCTGGACGAGCTCGGCGCGCGGGGCGACTTGGACTGGTCGCGGTGCGCCATCGACTCGGTGAACATGCGGGCTCTGAAAAAGGGGAGTTGACGGGTCCGAATCCTGTCGATCGGGGCAAGTACGGGTCGAAGATCCACTTGCTGACGGAACGTACCGGTTTGCCTCTGTCGCTGGCGATCTCCGGAGCCAACGTCCATGACAGCCAGGCCCTGATCCCGCTCGTCGATGCGATCCCGCCGATCCGCTCGCGGCGCGGACCGAGGCGACGCAGGCCCGGCAAGCTGCACGGCGACAAAGCCTATGACCACCGCTTCATCCGCTCCTACCTGCGACGACGCCAGATCCCCGCCCGCATCGCCCGCCGAGGCGTCGAGTCCTCCCAAAGCCTCGGCCGCCACCGTTGGGTCATCGAGCGCACCGTCGCCTGGCTCGGCGGCTTCCGTCGACTGCACCGCCGCTACGAACGCAAGGCCGACCACTTCGCCGCCTTCGCCAGCATCGCCGCAGCCCTCATTTGCCTCCGGAGGATCCCCAAATGAGATGACTTCTTAGCCGCTGGCGTCCAGCAGGACGTGGAACTGCTGGAGGATCCACTCGTCTGGGAAGCGGCCGCTGGCGGCTAGGGCCGGGAGGGTGTCGATCAGCTCGGTGCGCCCGTCCGGCTCGGTCGCGCTCGTCACGGCGGCCAGACGCCAGGTCCACCACGCCTGCACGCGCGGCAGGGCCTCGTCGGAAAGGCCGGGCCCGCCGGTGCCGAGGAGGGTGGCGAGCTGCTTGAGGACGCTCGTGCTGGAGCCGCGGTAGTAGTCCGGGATTGGGGAGTCGTCGCCGTCTAGGGAGAAGCGACCGCCGAGGTGCAGGCCTAGTGGAGTACGAGCGGGTTCCCGCTGGCTGCTCGCGAGCACCATCGCGGCATCTCAGCAGGTAGGAGCGGGGTTACCGGGGCGTCGCTCGATCGTGTGAGATTCCAGCGGTAACTCGCAGAATCTGTCAGTGTGTCCCATAATTTGCTGGCTCGTGGCAGATTCCGAAACTCGCGTGCTGACGCTCGTGCGGCCCGCCCCGGACTCGGCCGTCCCGGTCGACCCGGCGGCGGTCTCGGTCGAGTCCGGCCTGGCGGACGTTGTCACGCTCCAGCGGCGGCGCCAGGCCCGGATCTCGGTGCAGGACGAGGAGAGCTTCTTCCTCGACACCCTGTCCGAGTACCAGTGGGCACGCGACGCGGCCGGCCTGGAGCCGAAGACCCTGGACGGGCTGATCAAGCCGGTGATCGAGGTCTGCGAGTACTACGGCACGGTGCCATGGCAGCTCTCATCCCTGGGCCCTGGGCGTCCCGGGTGCCCGGCCGCGCCCGCTCCAGCTCATCGTCGGCACACACCGCTACGCGGCCCAGGCCCGCAAGATCGTGCGCTTTGAGGGCGGCGGGCGCTGGGTGAACTCCGGGTGGAAGCGCAAGCTGAACAGGCAGCGCACGGTCGGGCCCGACCAGTCGGCCGTGCTGGAGCCGCAGGCGTGGGGCCAGATTCCCCTGTTCACCATGGCGCGCACCCTCACTCGCGATACGGCCCGCGCCATCGCCGTCCGGCAGTTGTCCGGCTGGGACCGGGCCGA
This sequence comes from Kitasatospora sp. NPDC088160, assembly GCF_044741445.1. Classification (NCBI taxonomy): domain Bacteria; kingdom Bacillati; phylum Actinomycetota; class Actinomycetes; order Kitasatosporales; family Streptomycetaceae; genus Kitasatospora; species Kitasatospora sp. NPDC088160. The sequence continues at coordinate 204,834 of NZ_JBIUSS010000018.1, forward strand.
ACCGGCGCTGCTGGCGTTGGTGGCCGAGCGCCGCATGAGCAACGCCTGGCGCTGCCAGGTCGCCGAGATGGTCCGGCTCGCCCTGGCGGTGCGCGAGGCCGAAGGCGCCAAGCCCACCTCAGGGCGGCTGCTGAGGGAGCTGCCGAAGTTCGCCGACGTGGCCTGCCTGGTCCTCCTGGGCGCCGGCCTGCTGGCCGACGAGTCCCTTCCCGACCCGCGGCTCGCACCGCGCTCGTGCCGCGACTGCAACACCTGGATGCCCGGGGGTGAGCACGCGGCATTTCGCTGCGACCCGTGCCGGAACTGGAGCAGACGCCGCCACCGGCAGCCGGGACAGTGCGCGCGCTGCCGCCGCGAAGGGCTTGCGCTGGGCGCCGGCCACTGCCGCGCCTGCCACCCTCACCGCGACGACCTGAGCGTGCCTGCCGCCACGCAGTTGGTGATCCACCTGCCTACCGGCCCGGGCGGACCGGGCCCGCAGCCGAAGGCCGGCGAGCACTGGCCGGTGCCCGTGGACGCGACGCCCGCGACGACGCTCTGCCGGGGGCAGGAGGCCCTGTTCACGATGCGCCGCGACTGGTCCCCGGTGCTGGCCCGGCTGCGCAGTCGGCCCTGGGGCGAACTGCCGCTGACCGGTGCGGCCACCGCGCTGGTGGAGGACTTCGCCGAGCTTCGCCGCGACCAGAAGGAGTCGGGCTTCCGCAAGAACATCCGCACCCTCACGATCCTGGCCTACTGGCTCGGAGTCGAGAACGCCTTCCACGAGCGGGACGTCCACGACCTGGCCCGCCTGGACGAGCACCTCGCGGCCAAGCCCGTCTGCCAGTTCCTGCGCGCTCGCGGCCTGCTCGTCGACGATCCCGGGATGCACCGCGACCGCGACCTGGTCTGGATCGAGAGGGTGCTGGCCACACTGCCGCGACCCGTCGCTGAGGAGGTCGGCGCATGGGCGCAGGTGCTGCGCGGCCGGGGTCCCCGGGAGAACGAACCGCGTAGCTGGGAGAGCATCCGCAGCTACCGGGGCTACCTGCGGCCGGTCCTCACCGCGTGGACGGCGGGCGGCATGACGACCCTTCGGGAAGTCACCGCGGACCACCTCCAGGACGCGCTGGACAGCCTCGGCGGTACCGCCCGACGCCAGCTCGCCATCGCACTGCGCAGCCTGTTCCGGGCGCTCAAGCGCGAGCGATTGGTCTTCCGCGACCTGGCCCGCCACCTGCCCGTGGGCGACGTGACCGGCCTTCCACGTCCGGTCCCCTCCGACCTGCTGGCTGGCGTGCTCGACCAGGCCGCCACCCCGTTCGCACGCCTCGCCATCGCCCTGGCCGCCATCCACGCAGTCCCCGCCTCAGAGATCCGCACCGCACTCACCGCCGACCTCAACCTCGCCCGCAGCACCCTCGAACTGCGCCGCGGCCTGCGGCGGCACACCCTCTACCTGGAGGGGCTCACCACCGCCTTGCCGCCGACTGGCTGACCTACCGCCACCAGCGCTGGCCCACCAGCGTCAATCCCCACCTGCTGGTCACCCAGAAGACCGCCCTCGATCCGGACCACCCGGCCGTGCACCGGATCACCATGCAGGGGGTCCTGCCCAAGGGGCAGACCCTCGACAGGCTCCGGCAGGACCGGATCCTCGACGAAGCCTTCGCCACCGGCGACCCGCTCAAGCTCATGCGGCTCTTCGGCATCACCGAAGACACCGCCATGCGCTACGTCGGAACCGCTTACCCGGAGCGCACCGCGAAGCTGCCCCGGTAGCTGGCCAGGCCCTCCACCCGCTTCGTCGGCTTCCGTCTCAAGTCCACCACGGTGGACTTGAGACGGCGTGGAGGACCAGATCGGGGCCCTGGGCCTGATCCTCCACGCCCTTGTGCTGTTCAACGCCCGACGGCCTCTGCGCGACCCGTACGACACTGGCGAGTGACAGCCCGCCCTCTAGGAGCTGTCCGGCCGATCATTGATGGCGTGCTCTGGCTGCTGCTTGGGGCGCCTGTGGCGGCGGCCTGAAGCCGATTGCCAGAGATCTGCTGCTGCGCGACCATCGTCGGATGGATACGGATGAGGTTCGGAAGCTGATTCGGGTTGTGCAGACGTGTTCTGTGGCTTTGTACGTGAGTACCGAGTTTTGAGAGCACTCGGGTGCTTGCCTCGGGGCCATGGTTGTGCTCTGCACGACGAGGGGTCCCTGGTGCTGCCGAAGTCCAAGGTCGATCTGTACGCGGCGATCCGCCGTGATGCTCGCGCGGGCCTGTCCGGCCGCGCGTTGCAGCGCAAGTACCGCGTCGGGTTCCTGGGTACGCCGCCCCCAGCGGCGGCGGGCCGGGAGACGGCCGGTGGCCGACTCGCACATGGCCTGTTCTTCCCTTCCTGAAGGGCGGGAGGGAGGGCCTAGGGTCAGGTGACGGTTCTGAGCGAGGAGAGAGGTCCGTGTGACCACCCAACGCTACGGTGATCTAGAACTGCGCTTCACTCCGGACATCCGCCGGGTCTGGCCCAACGTCATGCCTGGCGTCCGGCACGACTCCGCGATCTACGCCGCGAACGAGCCCATGCGCGACGGCTGGGGTCGCGCTGCGCACCACTTCGGGCCGCCCCTCACCGCCGGCGGCCTCCCCCGGGACGGTGCCGCACTGCTCCTGCGGGACCTTTCGGCGGACCGGAGCATGCTCCGGCCACCCGTGCGCTACGACCGGATCGGCGACCTGCCCCAGGATGTCTCCGTCGGGATCTGGCGGCCCGTCCCCCCGGACGGCTACATCGCCCTCGGCGACATCGTCGCCACCAACGCTCCACATCCCGATTTTGGTTCTTTCCCGGTGGTGTGCGTCAAACGGGAGCACAACGGGCGCTTGTACGTCCGACGGGGCGAGTTCGGCGACAGGTTGCTGGAGAGCGGGAACATGCGGCTGTGGTCGGTCGTGGCGCCACAGCAGTCGAACCAGGACACCGAGGAGCGGCTGTTGGTGCCGCCTGGGGGATTCACGGCGGTGTTCACGGCCGACCGGCCGTCGTCGACGCCGACCGGTTGGGTGCTGGACCTGCCGGCGGTCGTGGAGAGGCGTCCCGGGCCGGGTGTGCCACGCCTGACCTCGTTCGACCGGCCGCCCGCGCAGACGACGGTGACCGACCGCACGGTCACCGTGCCGTACTTCATGGTCGAGGACCCGGTCCGCGACGCGCACTGGCAGATCCGCAACTCGCCGTTCTACCGGATCCGCCGCCTCCGGCGCTTCGACGTCGCCCTGTTCCGCGACAACCGCAACGGGACGGTGCAGCAGGAGCAGTCGGAGGCCGTCACCACCGGTGTCAGCCGGGAGGACAGCACCGCCTTCAACGTCACCACCGGCATCAGCGTTGGCGTGGCGGTCGGCATCGAGGTGTCCGCGAAGCCCTTCGGCATGGGCGTCTCCGGAACCACCACGTACTCGGTGTCGGCGACCGTCGAACTGGGCTACGAGAGGCGCCGGAGCGTGACCGTGATGAACGAGGTGACCAGGACGTACGGGCTGGCCGTGCCGCCGCGCAGTTCCGGTTGCCTGTGGATGGAGCACCACCAACTCGTCCCGGTCCGCGCGGACGGCACCGAACTCGGCCCCCGGGCCTCGCTCGGCTTCCGCACCGACCACTACGTGACCGGCGAGTTCCCCGGCGGGGCCGGCGTGCGCGCCTTCACCGAGGAGGACGGAGGCGAACGGACACCACTGCCCGACAGCATCCCGCCCACCGTCATCACCACGGCCACGGAGGACGATCCGTCCTGACTGGGGTGCCGCGCCACCCGTCGGGGTGGCGCGGCACGTTGGGACATTCTCGCGCCCCCGACGCGCCAGAACCGCTGCCACTTCTCATCGACACTCGGGGCTCCAACCATCGCCTTGTGCTGCCATCTCGCACCAACAGGTGCTCTCGGTCCGCAACTACGCAGCCATGTTCTGCCTACCCGTCGCAGTGGGATGCCTGGACGGCAGACGGCCAGTACCTGTATCTCCGATACCGGCATGGTGAGGGCTGCGTCGAGTGGCATCCTGGGCCTGAGGATGATGCCGACACGCCGGACTCTTGGAACGAGGGCCTCTCGGGGCTCCTCGTCGAATGGGACGACGGCACCGACGGCGGTGTCATCAGCCTTGAGGACTTCCTCGCGGCAGCGGGTTTGGTGCTGGCGCCGGGTGGCTTACCGGTGGTTTGTTAAACCCGTAAGTAGAGATCAAGGGCTCGGCCGGTGGCCAACGAGGTGATGAGGGCTTGGAGTTCGGGTGGCGGGGGCGTTTGCGACCAGGCGTGCCAGTAGCGTTGGAGGGTGTGCCAGGGGTCGAGCCAGGCCCGGATTGCTCGGATGGCCCGGGGCCAACTGGGTTGCTGGGGCTGGTGGGACACGGGTGTGCCCCCTCTCTGACCAGTCTGCGGTTTCGGCTGGCTGGGCCTGGTCCTGTGCTGTGGTTTCTTCGGCGAACCAGGCGTCCCAGCAGAAGGAGAATGCGCAGTTCACGAGGGTCTGGTGGCGGCGGATCGCTGTGTCGGAGCGGACCTGGAAGTCGGCCCGGCCTAGTTCGTCCTTGACCTGCTTGTGGCTTTGCTCGATCCAGTGCCGCAGGCCGTAGAGCCGGACGAGCTCGGCCAGGCCGGCGGGCGGGTGGGGACTGTCGGCGGTGCGGGGTGAGCCGGGTCGGGGCAGGTCGGTGGCCAGATACCAGGTGGCTTTGTCCGGCAGGGTGCCTGGGTCTGCGGTGGCCACCACCAGGCGGGTCCACCCGTCGGGTCCCCATGCTCCGAGGCGGGCGTCGGCGGCCCACCAGGTCTCGGTGTGCCCGTCGCGGAAGGTGCGGACAACCGGCGTCCACTCGCCTGGGTGCTCGGGATCTGTCCAGGTCAGGGCGTGTGCCGCTTCGACCGGGGTGTGCGCTTGGTCCCTGTAGGCTCAGGTACCGCGGCGGGGCTTGAGGGCCATGACGAACGGCAGGCCGGCCTCGCGCAGGGTGTGTCGGAACTCGTCGTGGTCGCCGTAGCCGCAGTCCGCCACCACCGCCCGGAACGTGACCCCGGCCCGCTGGGCCTGGCCGGCAAGGTCGGTGGCGAGCTGCGGCTTGGTGTGAAAGTCGGGGTCGTTGCGCTTCCTCGGGAAGTGGTGGGCCGGGGTGTAGGGCACCGCGTGTAGCGGATAGTAGAGGCGCTCATCCGCCCAGAGCGTGGTTACCGTGACGACGGCGTTGTCCGTCTTCCCGAGCCGGCCCGGCCACTGCCGCCCGACATGGGCGGTGGCCGTGCCGTCCTTGCGGTTTCCGGAGTCGTCGATCACCAACACGCCCTGGCCGTGTGGCGCGGTGGCCGGATCGGCCAGCAACAGCTCGAGCCGACGGGCGTTGACCTGCTCGAACTTCCACGTCGACTCCGACAGGAAGAACTGAAGCCGCTGCACCGCCGGATGCTGAGCCCCGGCCACCGGCTCGGCCCCGGCCAGGGCCGTGAGCGTCTTGTTCCGGTCCCGCGGCAGTAGCAGACCGGTCAGGTACTCGCGGAATCCTCGCCGCTGGGCGAGTGAGCTGAAGAGGTCGTCGAACCTGGCCGCGTACCCCTCGAGGGGCCCGGGAGCCGGTGGACAAGGTACGCGCGCGGTCATGGCAGCACCCCCGAAAGACTCTCCTCACCGATACTGCCGACCTGGCCCCATGTCAACAAACCACCGGTAAAATCGCTCTCCCGCTGCGCACTTCGCAGGATGGCATGTGTTCGGACCGGGCTGACCGGGCCGATGCCCGCACCGGGGCCCTCGGGTGCGCGCGCGGCCGCCGCGGCGGGAACCGCCCGGGTGCGGCTCGCGGTGACGAACCGGCCCTCTGGCAGCGGGGTTCACGGCGGGCCTCGCCTGCTCAGAGCGCGGGCACCGCCCGTACCGGTGCCATTCTGCCGGCGCTGGCCCGGTGTCGTCCGTCCGGTGGGGCGGGCGGTTACTCGAATCAGCTGCGTCCAGGCGTCTGTCGGTCCGTCAGGCCGATGATCCAGCCGGGGAGTGCCGGGGTGGCGCGGTGAGTGACGTGTAGTGCTCGGTTCCGAGGATCCGGTACCTGACGTCCTCGGGCAGGCGGGTCAGGATTCCGGGGAGCGGGCGCTCTCCCTCGACCTGGCTGCGGTGGGCCGTGATCGCGGCCCACTTCTGGTCCAGCCACTGGCGTACATCGCATGTCACGTCGGCCAGGATGTCCGGGACGCTCAGCACGGATTTGCCGACCCGGCTCAGGAGCGGCCCGAGGTCGGCGATCGCCGAGTGGGGGTGGGTGGCCATGTGGACGGCGGCGGGCCGCCAGGGCTCCCCGGCGTCCGGGTAGAGGTGTTCGAGTCCGGAGGCGGCGATGGCCAGCAGGGTCGCCCGGTGGGTCTGCCGGTGGTCCGGGTGGCCGGTCAGTTGCCCGTAGGCGTCGTGGGTCAGCACGATGTCGGGCCGAACCGCGCGGATGTGCCGCACGATGTCCTCGACCAGGCGGTCGATGGGCGCGTCGCACAGCCGCGGCCGACCGGGAGCGGATTGCGGGACGCGGGCGTCGGCGTAGCCGAGCATCCTCGGCGCGCCGGCGCCCAGGATGTCCAGGGCGTCGGCGAGTTCGGCGGCGCGGTGGCTGTCCTCGGCCCAGGTGGCGGTGACGACGGCCGTCCGGACGCCGGACGCGGCGTGCTGGGCGAGGGTGCCGCCGACGAGGAGCGATTCGTCGTCCGGGTGTGCGAGCACGGCGAGCAGGGACGGCAGGGGTGGCAGGGGCGGCAGGGGTGGCATGGCAGGTCCTCCTTGTTCGGCGGGCGCAGGGTGAGTGGCTGGTGACGGCTGCCCGGGGCGGAGGCGGGCGGCGAGGGTGGCCATGTCGGTGGTGAAGCGGCCTGCGAGGTCGACGCCGGTCTCCTGGGCGATGACCATGAGCGAGAACAGGCAGTCGGACAGCTCGTGGCCGATGGCCCCGGTGCTCGCGGCCACGTCGGCGCGGTGGCCCTGGTGGGCCATGACCAGTTTCGCGAGGTCGCCGACGTCGCCGGTGAATCCGAGGACGAAGTCCGACAGGCCCCAGGTGCGACCCAGCTTCCGCCGGTTGATCTCGTCGTAGAGGTCGCGTACTTCGCCTGCGGCGGCGGACATCTCGTCCCAGGTGGTCATCGGCTGCTCCGTTTCGGGTGCGTGGTCGGGTGGCATCGGCGGCGGGTGCGGTCATGTTCGGCGGGGTCCGGGGGAGATGCGTTCGAGTTCCTTGTCGGTGAGGCGGCCGCCGTCGAAGGTGACGCCGATCCTCCAGGGCCACGGTGGTTCCGGCGGGGTGAAGGAGAGCATCAGGGGGCGGGGGGCGTCGTCGTGGGCGGCGGGGACGAAGCCGATCTCCTCGGCGGTCTCGCGCAGTGCGCATGTCCACGGGTCCTCGTCGTTGTCGAGGAGGCCGCCGGGGTAGTGGTATTCGCCCGGGTGGTGGGCGGAGGTGAGCAGGAGCGGCCGGTCGTGGCGGTCGGTCAGGAAGACGCCGGCGTAGGAGATGCCGTGCGGCAGGGTGGGGACGAACCGCTCGGGCGGGACGAAGACCATGGTCAGGCTCCTTCCTGGCCGTGACGGCCGGGGTGGCCTAGCCGGGTGCGCAGGTCGGCGGCGAGGCGTTCGGCCCGGCCGGGGTCGTCGGGCAGGAGGCCCGCGCCCTCGGTCATCAGCGCGTGGAACTGCTGCTGCTCGTACGGGATGCCGGGCGGTAGGGCGGCGATGTGCCAGTGGACGTGGGCGTTGCCCTGCTGGCTGCCCAGGCTCAGCAGGTAGAGGCGTTCGGTGGGGACGGTCGCGGCGAGCGCGGTCGCCACGCGGTGCACGACCAGTTGCAGGGCGAGGTACTGGTCCTCGGTGAAGCCGCTGACGGTGTCCTCGACGTGGGCGCGCGGGGCGACGAGGAGCTTGCCCGGCAGGGTGGGGTAGCGGTCGAGGAAGGCGACGTGGACGCCGTCGTCCAGGACGATCCGGTGTTCGTACCCGGGCTCACCGGCGAGCATCGAGCAGATGAAGCAGGGGCCGTTGCGGGCCCGCTCGTTGTAGGCGTCGAGGTCGAAGGCGGTCACCGCATCCAGCCTTCCGAGCCGGGGCGCAGCGCCATGTAGCCGTCGACGGGGTCGAATCCGAGGGTGCGGTAGAGCGGGGCTCCGGTTTCGGTGGCACGCAGCTCGATCGATCCGCAGCCGCTGTGCCGGAGTGCCTGGACCAGGGCGGTGGTGACGGCGCGGGCGTGCCCGCGGCGTCGGTGGGCCGGGTCGGTGGCCACGGTGTGGATCCGGGCCCACCTGCCGGTGGGGTGGGTGGGGCCCCGGTAGCCGCGGTAGACGATGCCGATGGCGCAGGAGGCCAGCGTGCCGTCGTCGGAGGGGACGACGTAGGCGAGCAGGTTCGGGTCGGTGCCGAGCCGTTCGCGCATGTCGTCGCGGAAGGTGGTGCGCCAGTCGTCGGTCAGCCGGGCGCCGTCGAGCACCGCGACGCGCAGGCGCAGCAGTTCGTCGGCGTCCTCGGGGCCGGCGGGGCGTACGGGGGATCCGGTCATGCGGGACTGCCTCCGGGGTTCGGTGGTCACTCGGGTGGTTGTCGGGGGAGGCCGGGGCGGACGAGGTGTCGGTCGGTGCCGCCGTCGGGCCGGTGCACGGCGCGGTAGGCGTACGGGATCCGGTTGGTGGGGAAGGGTGGCGGTGCCTTCCTCAGTCCTGGACCAGGTCGCGGGGGTCGGCGCCCTCGGCCCAGCCGTGGGTGGAGAACCCGCGGCCACCGGACAGGTACGCGGACAGGGCGGCGTGGGAGGACGGGAACATCGGCAGCGGCAGCCCGCCCTCGGGCGACCACACCACGGCGAGGTGTTTACCGGGCTCGGTGTTCGTCAACTCGCCCTGCCAGGCGGTGGCGAGGAAGACCGACAGCAGGAAGGGGCCCTTGCCGTCCCAGCCCTGGCGGACCTGGATCGTGTGGACCAGTCGCAGGTCGCACGGGTCGACTTCCAGCCCCGTCTCCTCCGCCAGTTCACGGGCGGCGGCCTCGTCCAGGCGCTCGCCGACCTCGACCTTGCCGCCGGGGATCGTCCACACCGGCGTCGTGCTCCAGCTGTTCGTCGCGTAGTTGATCGTCGTGACCCGGCCGCCACTCCGGTCGTGGACGATGACGGCCACCGCCTGTCGCAGGCTTTCCACAGCACTACCTCCAAGGACTCTTGATCACTGACTTCGGCTCGTCAGGGTGATGTTGGGGTGTCGAGGGTCAGGCCGGTGCCGGCTATGAATCCGTCGGGTGTGTCGGGTCGGTACTGGAGTCGCTTGAGTCGGTTGCGGACGAGGGTTTCGAGTCGGTCGAGGGCGACCACGGCAAGGTTGGCGAGGCTGTGCTTGACGTGTGCCCAGACCCACTCCACGGGGTTGAGGTCGGGCGAGTGGGCGGGAAGGAGGAAGACCGTCAGCCGGTCACGCTCGGCGATCAACTCGCCGATGGCGTGGGAGATGTGGGTGTTCAGGCGGTCCCGGACCAGCACGATCGGTGCTTTGGCGAGGTGGTGGACGCCGTCGACCAGAGCGGTGAAGTCGCGCTCGGCCACTTTGCGTGCGGGGACCTGCGGACTGAAGCCGAGCCTGTGCATCGGCCTCGTGGCGCCCGAGACGCTGTACGAGACGTGGAACTTACGCCTGATCAGCATGGCCACCCGCGCAGCCGTCCACACCTGGTCCTCCACCCAGCAGCACTTCTCGCTGATATCGGCGCGAAGCCCGGCCCCGCGACCCGCATGGGTCCGGGCTTCGCAGACTGGCGCTTGGCAGCCTCCTGGCGACGGCGGCTCGGATCATCCTCTCCGGGATCATCCTCTCCGGGCCGCTGATCACCGCGACTCTGATCTGGGCATCCGTCACGCAGCCCGGACGCGCTCGATGAGATCGGCGACGCCGTCAACCTGGCGGTACGGCTTGAACGCCGGCGCGAGCTCGCGGACCAGGCTGACACACCGCTCGGCGCCGATGCGGGTGGCCAGATCGAGGGATTCGGTGGTGACGGCGAGAGCCTGCTCGACGTCGTTGGATTGCAGGAAGCCCTTGGCCTGGTAGGTCAGGAAGATGCCACGCGTCTTGTCCCGGGCCTTGGGCAGGAGGGCCAGGCCCTCGGCCATCCTGACCCGCGCCTCGTCGGCCCGGCCGAGATCGAGCAGGCACTGGCCGGAGTCGACCGCGAGGTCCGCAGGGCGCATCCACGCGCACCAGCCCGGCGCGGGGTCGCTAGCCCGCGTCGACAGTGCGGTCTCGGCGTCGGACAGGTCGCGGTAGCACGCGGAGCGTTCGCCGAGCGCGGCGTGGGCCCTGGCCCGCCGGAGGAACAGCAGCGACCGGGCGGTGGGGTGCTTGGTACCGGACAGTGCGTGGCCGAGCTGGTCCACCGAGATGTTCGGTTGGCCGATCCAGTTCGACTGGTAGGCGAAGTCGGAGAGCACACCGGCGCTGAAGTCGCGGTCACCTGCGGCGTCGGCGGCTTGCAAGGCTCCTGCCCAGAGCTTTCCCGCGGCGAAGTGCTTGCCCTGGTCGAAGCGGTACCAGCCGCAGGTGGTGGCCAGTGACGCGGCCAGGAGGTGCAGCCGCTTGGCGACGGGCTCGGCGTGGCCGCCGCCCTCGATCAGGTCGGTGACGGTCGCGAGATGAGCGTCCGTCAGCTTGATCGTGTGCTGGCGCTGTTCGGTGGGCAGGGTCGTCAGCTTCGCGCTGGTTTGCTCCAGCCAGTCCACGAGCCCGGGGTCCACGGCTGTCCTGCCGTCGAGGGCGGAAGTCAGGCGATCGGGCTCGATCGTGGCCCACTGGGCGGCGAGGCCGGCCAGCGAGACGGCGCTGAAGGTCATGAAGCTGCGGCGGTCCATGGCGGCTCTCTGTGCATCTCGAAGTGCTTGGACGGTGTACGCCGATCCCAGTGGCAGCGGAACCTCGCGGCCGGGCAGCCAATCGGGCCACCCGAACAGCTCCATGTCGGCGATCGGAACGTCGAAGGCTTCCGCGATCAGGATCTGGGAGTGCAGGTTCGGCTGCTTGCGCCAGTTCTCCCACCGGCTGACGGCCGTCTTGTCCGCGCCGGAGCGGAGCCCGTGCTTGCGGGCGGCCCGGTCGAGGAACACGACGAGGTCGCTCTGTGACCACCCGCGCAGTTCACGGGCGTAGGCGAGGGGGTGCCGGATCGGGTCGTCCACGGGGCCAATTCCATCATCGACAGTGACGGACAGGCTACTGCGCGCGAGCGCGGGACAACCCCGGGAATACAGACAATGCCTGTCCAGGGAAGCGGAGTTGGCGCTGTACTCGACACGCATCGACAAGTTCCCTCACGAAGCGGAAGAAGTCAGCCCATGAAACGACGCGCGGCGGTCATCGGCCTCGGACACCAGGCACTCGAAGACCACCTTCCCGGCCTGCTCGCCTCCAACCGGGCCGAGTTGGTCGCGCGGTCTGCGACAGCGACCCGGACGCCCTGCGGGCCCAGCAGGACACGCACCACGTCCCGGGCTTCACCCGGGCCGCCGACCTGCTGGACACCGTGGCGCTGGACTTCGTCATCGTCGCGGTCCCGCACCACGCCGGCCGGGCCGTGATCGAGGAGTGCGCCGTCCGAGGCGTGCACGTCCTCAAGGAGAAGCCGTTCGCGACCTCCCTGCCCAAGGCGCGCGAGCTCGCCTCGATCTGCCAGCAGGCCCAGGTGGAGCTGATGGCCACGCTCCAACGGCGCTTCAACCCGCTCCACGCGTCCGTGGTCCAGCTCCTGGACCAGATCGGCACCCCATTCCTCATCGACGGCCAGTACACCTTCCACACCGACGACCCCGGCGCGGGCTGGCGCGGAGACGTCAGCCAGGCCGGCGGCGGCTGCGTCATCGACATGGGCTACCACATCGTCGACCTGCTGCTGTGGTACTTCGGGATGCCCAACCGGATCATGGCCGACTTCTCGACCGCCGCGCTGCCCGACGGCGGGTACGACGCCGAGGACACCGCCGTCATCCAGCTCGGCTACGACAACGACCTGTACGGCACCGTGCGCGGAGAACGGCACCAGCACGCCGATGCTGCCGGCCCGCTCCCGGCACGCCTCTGTCCGCTCCCTGGAGCGGTGCGCCCGCCCCGGCGTGGACGCCGTCGCCCGACACGTCGCCGCCCAGGACCCGGCCGCCCGCGGCCGTTGACTGGGCGGGGGAGGGCAGGACCACCGCCGAAAAGCTGCTGCACACGCAGGGGTCTAGTATCGGCCGCATCGCTATAGTATTTTATTTGTCGCGACCCGATAGGTCGATGGAGAGGCCGTAACGGCCGGAGAGGTAGGACGGTCTTGGCCGGAGAGCCGACAGAACCGACAGAGCCCATAGAGCCGACGGGGCCGGGAGAGCCGACAGAGGTGACGGACCGGGCAGCGCAGCACGCAGCTCCACTCCACGGGCGCGTCCTGGTGACCACGGGCTGGTTGCGACCGGGGGACGCCGTGCACCGCCACCTCGCCGCGGCCGGGCTCGACGTCGTGCACGGTTCGGTCGGGGACCGGGCCCGCGGCGGCGCGTCCTTGCCGGAGTTGGTGGGTTCCGTCGACGCGATCGTGGCCGGCACCGACCCCTTCGGCGCGGAGCTGTTCGAGGCGGCGCCCCGGTTGAAGGTGATCGGGCGTACCGGGGTCGGCTACGACAACATCGACCTGGCGGCGGCGACCGCACACGGTGTCGCCGTCTGCCCGACCCCGGGAGTCAACCGCCAGTCCGTGGCCGAGCACACCATGGGGCTGCTCCTCAGCCTGGCCCGCAGGATCCCGCAGAACGTCGCATCGGTCCGTGCGGGCGGGTGGGACCAGGCCGGCGGACGCGAGTTGGCCGGTGCCACGCTCGGCATCGTCGGTCTGGGCGCGATCGGCAGACTCGTGGCCCGCTTGGCGCAGAGCTTCGGCATGCGCGTCGTCGCCTACGACCCGGCCGTCGACCGGGACTACGCGACCGAGCACGGCATTCGCGTGCTCGACCTGGAGCAGTTGCTGGCCGAGTCCGACTTCGTCAGTCTGCACCTGTTCCTCAGCCGGCAGACCCACCACCTGCTGGACGCAAAGGCATTCGCCCGGATGAAACGGGGTGCCTTCGTGGTCAACGCGGCGCGCGGCGGCGTCGTCGACGAGAGCGCCCTCGCGGACGCGCTCGCCTCCGGCAGGCTGGCCGGCGCCGCGCTGGACACCGTGGAGAAGGAGCCGCTGCCGTCCGACAGCCCGTTGCGCTCCTTCGACAACGTGCTGGTGACGGCACACATCGGAGCCGCCACGGTGGAGTCACGTGCCCGCTCCGGGATGATGGCCGCCCGGTCGGTCGTGACGGTGCTACGGGGTGGACGTTCCGAACACACCGTCAACCCGGGGTCGGCCGCTCACGCAGCGGCGTGCACGCGGCGGCCGGAGGCGGACGGAAGGTGACGACGTTTCGTTTCGACGCCAACCTCAAGTGGCTTTTCACCGAGCTGGAGTTCGAGGCGCGCTTCGACGCGGCCGCAGCCGCCGGCTTCGCCGGAGTGGAGTTCCCCTCGCCCTACGGCTACGCCGCTCCCGTCCTTCGGCGTCGGCTGCGTGACGCGGGGCTGACCCAGGTGCTGATCAACACGCCCATGGGCGCGCCCGGAACGCCGACCCGGTCGGGACTGGCCTGCATCCCCGGCCTGGACGGCGAGTTCCGGGCCGGTGTCGAGCGCGGTCTGGAATACGCGACCGCGCTGGACTGCGAGCTGCTGCACGTCGTCGGTGGGATCGTGCCCGACGGGGTCGGTCGGGATCGGGCGTTCGCGTGCTACGTCGCCAACATCGCCTGGGCCGCGGAACAGGCCAGGGAGGCCGGAGTCCGGATCGTTCTGGAGGCGCAGAACAAGCGGGACTGCCCCGGCTTCGTTCTGCAGTCCCAGGAACAGGCGGCCGCGGTGGCGGAGGCGGTCGGCGGGGATCAGGTCGGGTTGTTGCTCGATTTCTACCATCTGCAGATCGACGAGGGCGATCTGATCCGCACCTACCGGCGTTTCCAGGAACGGGTGTGGCACCTTCAGGTCGCCGACCCGCCGGGCCGGCACGAGCCGGGGACGGGAGAGATCGGCTGGCGGGCCGTGCTGCGGGCCGTCGCCGAATCCGGATACCCGGGCTGGATCGGCTGCGAATACGCGCCGGCCGGTGAGACCGTGGCGGGGCTGGACTGGGTGCGGCGGTTCCGGGGAGCGGCGGCGTGACCGCGCCCCGGATCGCGCTGATCAGTGCCGTACCCACGGCGATGGCGCCGGCGGCCGAGGCGCTGCGTGAGGGCTTCCCCGAGGCCGAGGTCTGGCACCTGCTGGACGACCGGCTGCTGTCGGACGCCGACGAACAGGGCGGTCTGACCGCGACGCTGCGGGCGCGGATGCACCGGCTCATCGAACACGCGGTGCGCGGGGGCGCCGACGCGGTTCTGCTGACCTGTTCGCTGTACGGGGTGGTGGCGCAGGAGGCCGCCGGCGGGGTCGCCGTGCCGGTGCTGGCACCGGACCAGGCGGCGTTCGAGCAGATCGCCGCCGGCGGGCTCCGGCACGTCCTGGTGGTGGCCTCGTTCGAGGCGGCGTTGCGGGACTCGGTGGACCGGCTTCGCACGGTACTGGCCTCGTCCGCACCGGCACCGGGGGTCGAGGTGTCGGGTCTGGTCGTGCCGGAGGCCAAGGCGGTGACGGCCGCGGGAGAGCGTGACCGGCTGGTGTCGGTGCTGGTGGAGGGCGTGTCCGCGGCGATCGCGGACGCCGACGCGGTCTTCCTTGCCCAGTACTCGCTCGCCCCCGCGGCCCGCGCTCTCGCGGCGGCCCTGGAGATGCCGGTGGTGTCCGGTCCGGCGAGTGCCGCGAGCGTCCTGCGCACGTTGCTGTCAGGCCCTTGAAACCCGCCTGCTAAATCCTGTAGTCAAGCCAGCACTGAGCGAGTTTCAGAGTGATTCGTATAGGCGGAGCGCCGTGGCTGCACCCCCACCTGGGCAGCCCCCTCGACTGACGCCCCCTCGACTGACGCTCCCGCGATAGAAGCTCCCGCGATTGACGCCCCCCGCCCGCGCGAACAGAGAGGTTTGGCGTGGCCCCATCATCTGAGGTCGGCCTGCTGGTCACCGGCTTCGTCGGCATAGTCGTCGTCGTCCTGTTGATCACGACACGGTTGAAGGTCCATCCGTTCCTGGCGCTGGTGATCGGCACTCTGGGTATCGGGCTCGTCGCCGGGGAGAAGCCCGCGGCGGTCGTTCAATCCGTCACCTCCGGGGCCGGCGGAACGCTCGGGCAGACCGGACTGATCTTGGTCCTGGGCACCATCCTGGGCACCGTGCTCGCCGAATCCGGAGCCATCCGGCGGCTGGCCACCGTGCTCACCCGGGGCCGTTCCCTGCGCACCATCCCCTGGATGGTGAGCCTGCTGGCCTTCGTCGTCGCCCTCCCGCTCTTCTTCGAGGTCGCCCTCGCGGTGCTGCTGCCGCTCCTGTTCAGCATCGCGCGGGAGGTCGAGACCACCATGCTCGACAGTGAGGGCCGCGACGCGAAGGGCAGGAGGACTTCGCCCTACCTGCTCGTGGGTGTCCCGGCACTGGGCACCGTCGCCTCGATCCACGCGCTGGTCCCGCCCCACCCCGGCCCCACCGCCGCCGCGACCGCCCTCCACACCGAGGTCGGGACGGTCATCGGCTACGGCCTGCCGGTCGCCGTCATCACCATGGTGGTCTCCGGCCAGTTCCTGGCCGGCCCGATCGCCCGCCGCGTCTTCCCGGTGCCTCCGCCCAGACTCGTCGAACAGTTCACGCTCAAGGCCGATGACCGGACCCCGCCCGGCATCGCCCTGTCGGTCATCCCGGTGGTGCTGCCGCTGATCCTGGTCGTGGGCCAGTCCGTGGTCACCGTCGCCCACCTGACCGGGGGTTGGGCGAGTGCGCTCGGCTTCGTCGGCCAGCCGGTGGTGGCGCTGCTGATCGCGGTGATCCTCGCGGTCATCGGCCTCGGCTGGGGGCGGGGAGTCAGCGGGCAGCAGCTGAAGGGCCAGGTCGACGACAGCATCGCGGCCATCGCCCCCATCCTGCTGATCATCGGGGGAGGCGGCGCCCTGAGCGGGGTCATGCTGGACTCCGGGATCGGCAAGGCGATCGCCCACCTCACGCACGGCCTGGGCGTCTCTCCGCTCATCCTGGCCTGGGTGATCGCGGCCCTCATCCGGTTGGCGGTCGGCTCGGCGACCGTCGCCATCATCACCGCCTCCGGGATCGTCGCCCCCATGGTGCCCGAGACTCCCGGACTGCACCCGGCGTTGGTCGTCCTCGCACTCGGCTGCGGCTCCATCATCTTCCCGCACATCAACAACGCCGCCTCCTGGCAGGTCAAGGAGAGCTTCGGCATGTCACTGACGGACATGTTCAAGAGCTTCACCGTCATCGAGACCACCGTGTCGCTGCTCGGCTTCGGCTGTGTACTCGCCATATCCGCCCTGGCCTAGGGCCTCTCCTCCCACGACCGAGCCAGACGGAAAGGAAACACCATGATCGGTGTGATCGCCGACGACGTCACCGGTGGCACCGACGTCGCAGCCGCGCTACGACGTCAGGGCCTGCGCACCCTGCTCTGCTTCGGCACCCCCGACGAACTCCCGGCGCAGCAGCCCGTCAACGCCGCCGTCATCTCGCTGAAGACCCGAACCGCCCCAGTGGCAACGGCAGTTGAGCAGAGTCAGGCCGCCGCGCTGAGGCTGTCCCGAGCCGGAGCCAACCGGCTCTACTTCAAGTACTGCTCCACTTTCGACTCCACCGCCCAGGGCAACATCGGCCCGGTGCTGGACGCACTCGGCCAGGCGACCGGCGGCGGCCCGGTCGTCACCACACCGAGCTCGCCCGAGCACGGCCGCACCCAGTACCAGGGGTACCTGTTCGTCGACGGCACGCTGCTGGCCGAGTCCCCGATGCGGCACCACCCCCTGACACCCATGCGGGACTCCTTCCTCCCCAGGCTGCTCGATGCCCAGTCGGCCCACCCCGGCTGTGCCGTGCTGGACCACACCGTCGTCTCCGGCGGCGCCGACCGGATCCGCTCCACCATCCGTCAACACGCCGGGCACACCCGCTACCTCCTCGCGGACGCGCTGACCGACGACGACCTGTACGCGATCGCCCAGGCCTGCGAGGACCTGCCGCTGGTCGCCGGCGCCGCGGGGTTGGCCGGCGCGCTCGCCAGAGTGCACGCCGAGCGCTCCGCCTCCGCACCCGGCGACCGGGCAGGTCGGCCCGTGCGACCGGACGGTCCCGCGGTCGCCCTGGCCGGAAGCTGTTCCAGGCGCACCCTGGAGCAGATCGATGCCATGCGCGCGGCGGGCCGCCCCGTCCACCGCCTCGACCCGCTGACCGACCGGGAACCGGCCTCCCTCGCCGACCGGGCACTCGCCTGGTACGACGATCTCGGCAGCCGGGCGACCGAAGCGGGGCCGCTGATCCACTCCTCGATGCCGCCGCACGCACTGCGGGACGTTCAGCACGCCCTCGGCCTGGAGCGGTCCGCGTCGATCCTGGAGGCCGCACTCGGTCGCATCGCCCGGGGACTGGCCGAACGCGGGGTGACCCGACTCGTCATCGCCGGAGGAGAGACGTCCGGCGCGGTCGTCAGCGCGCTCGGCGTCGACGGAGGCCAGGTCGGCGCCGAGGCGGCGCGCGGGGTCCCGTGGATCCACACCGCCGCCGGTCTGGACATCCTGCTCAAGTCCGGGAACTTCGGCGAGCGGGACCTGCTGCTCACCGCCACCGCCGCAGGGGGTGCCCGATGACCTCGCGCTCC
This sequence comes from Kitasatospora sp. NPDC088160, assembly GCF_044741445.1. NCBI lineage: Bacteria > Bacillati > Actinomycetota > Actinomycetes > Kitasatosporales > Streptomycetaceae > Kitasatospora > Kitasatospora sp. NPDC088160. The sequence goes on from NZ_JBIUSS010000018.1 coordinate 222,654, forward strand.
CCGGACCGCCGCAGGGGGCGCCGCGCGACCGGGCCCTCCCGGACCGCGGCAGGCGAGGAACTGGTCCGCACGGCACGCTCATTGTTCTCCCGCGGCCTCACCCACGGCAGTACCGGCAACCTGTCCGTCCGCACCCCGGAAGGGATTCTGGTGACCCCCACCGGCTCCAGTCTGGGCACGGTCACCGTCGACCAGCTGTCCCTGGCCGACGAGTACGGGCGGCACGTCGACGGACCCCCGCCCTCCAAGGAGGCCTTCCTGCACGCGGCAGTGCTCCGCGCCCGGCCCGACGCCCAGGCCGTCGTCCACACCCACTCCACGCACGCGGCCGCGGTCTCCTGCCTCACCGGCCTCGACCCCGAGGACGCGTTGCCGCCGCTGACCGCGTACTTCGCGATGCGCATCGGACAGCTGCCGGTCCTGCCGTACCACGCCCCGGGCGATCGCGGCCTGGAGGAGGTGGTGGAGGAGACCGCCGGGCGCAGGCACGCCATGCTGCTGAGCAATCACGGCCCCGTCGTCGCGGGCGCAGCCCTGGCCACGGCGATGGACGCGCTGGAGGAACTGGAGGAGACGGCCCGGCTCTTCCTCCTGCTGCGCGGCCTGCCGACGCGGCCGCTGACCGGGGCCGAACGCGCCGCGCTCACCGCGTCCGCGTAGTCCCGACGCCGAGCCCCGCACCCCCGCCGCGGCACCGATCGAACCGGTGCCCGGCCGAGAAGGAAAGAGTGAAGACATCGTGTCCGACAGCAACAGTGCCGACACCACCGCCCGGCACTCCCTCACCCTGTTCAGCGCCCTGGCCGTCCGCAAGGCGCTGGACGAGGTCGTCCTGCCCGCCTTCACCCGGGACAGCGGGGTGAGCGTCATTCCCGTGTTCGACCCCACGGTCCAGCTCGTCCGCCAGATCGACGCGGGCACACCCTTCGACGTGATGATCGGTGTCACCGACTCCTTCTTCCCGCTCGCCGAACGGGGTCTGGTCGACCTCGACACGCGTACCGCGATAGCCCGTACGGGAGTGGGACTCGCCGTACCGCCCGGCACCGCGCACCCGGACATCAGCACCCGCGACGCCCTCGTCACGACCCTGTGCGCCGCTCGCAGCGTCGCCTACTCGCGGACCGGGGCGAGCGGCCTGTACTTCGCCGGGCTGCTGCGTGACCTGGGCATCGCCGACGAGATCAATGCCAGGGCGACCGTCATCGAGAAGGGCTTCATCGCCGAGGCCGTCGTCGACGGCCGCGCCGACATCGCCATCCAGCAGTTGAGCGAACTCCTCTTCGTGCCCCGGGCCGACATCGTCGGCCCGCTCCCCGAAGAGGTGCAGCACTACAGCCAGTTCTCGGCGATCGTCAGCACCCGCACCGCCCGCTCGGCCGGAGCCGCCGCGGCCCGCTCGCTGCTCGCCCACCTGCGCGGGCCGCTCGCCGCCGAGGCCTACACGCGCACCCTGCTCGACCCGGTCACCACGTACTGATCCGGTAACCGGGTCGGTGTTCTCCGGCCCGGTACTCAGTGCTCGCCGGGGGCAGCCGTCTGGATCCGGTCCTTCGCGCTCGCGAGGTGGCGTCGCATCAGTTCGGCCGCCCCTTCCGCATCCCGGCGTCGCAGGGCCTCATAGACCATCCGGTGTTCTCCGGCCGCGTGGGCGGCACTCGTCTGCCCGCGCTTGCTGAACAGCCGGAAACGCTGCACATGCCCGCCGAGCGCGAGCAGCGCCTGTTCGAGGAAGGGGTTGCCGCTCTGCGCGGCGATCAGCCGGTGGAAGGTGTCGTCGGCCGTCCAGTAGTGCTGGAACCCCTCGGTACGGGTGTCCGCGCTGGACGCCGAGTGGTCCAGGTCGTCGACGGCGGCGCGCAGGGTGTCCAGGAACTCCGGCGTGGTCCGCAGTCCGGCCTCCAGGGTGAGCGCGGGTTCGAGCACCAGCCGTGCCTCGAACAGCTTCCCGATCTCCCGCTCGCTCAGCGCGTCGGCGACCCGGTACCCCTTGAGGGCCTCGCGCCGGACCAGACCGGTGTGCTCAAGCCGTGCCAGCGCCTCGCGTAGGGGCGTCTGACTGACGTCGAGCTCACGCGAGAGCGCGCCGATGTTCAACGGCGAACCCGCGACCCGTTCGCCGGCGATGAACTGATCGAGCAGCACCCGGTACATGCGATCGGCAATGGGCTCACGCGTGGAACCAGACCTGGTCGACACAATCCTCCTCGCGGGAATCAGACAGGATGAGGCACGGTGATGTGCAAAGGACACAGATCATATACCGGTATCCCTCCCGGCCGACGGCCTGATCGGCTCGTCCTGGTCGAAGTGCAGGCCCAGCTCGGCGTCCGAGGCGTCGTTCGGGTCCTCCTGGAGCCGGCGCAGCGGGTAGACCTCCTGCGAGGTCTCGCCCTTCGCCACCAGCGCGTCGAGCGACTCCACGGACGGCGTCTCGACCGAGCAGGAGCCGTACCGCTCGAAACCCGCGCGGATGACGTCGAGCCAATGCTGCTCGACGAGCCGCACTTCAGGAAGCCGCTCGGGTCTTGGCTGTCATCGCCGCACCCGTCTTGAGGGGCCCGCCTTGTGAGAGGTGGGGCGTTGCGGTCGTTTTCCGGAGAGGAGTTGACGCACCAACTGGTGCAGCGAAACCACCCCGGTGATCGGTGGCAGGCCTGCGACGATCACATCGGGGATGGTCGGTGAGGCGTCGGCCACGCACAGGCCGGCCGCCGTGGCGGAGAAGGCGACCACCACGACCCACGAGTGCACGGGCCGACGTCCGTCCAGCGCGGCGTGCAGTACCGACAGGCAGCCCACCAGCCACGGCCCGTAGATGACCAGCGGCCACAGGTGAGGAAGTCCGCTCGGCGCTCGATTGAGCGCCAGGTTGCGCAGCGGGTCGTAGGCGAGTAACCAGCCCAGCACGCACACCGCGATGACGGTCATGGTGCTGAGTGCCACGAACAGCGAGCCGAGGACCTGTGACCAGGTGGCCTCAGCGGGGGGCGTGCGCCGTCGGTGTCGGGAGATCGGGCGTCTGGGGTCGGCGCCGGACAGGCCTGGATCGCTGACGGGAGCGCGGGGGTGCGGGACGAAGGGACTCTCCGGGTCCCAGGTGCCCAAGGCTTCGATGGTCGGGTACGTGGGCGAGTCCTCCGGTTCGAACTGGGTGGCGCCACCCTGCGGGGGGAGGAAGGCGGCTCTCGGGTCATACACGGCGCCCTCCATGTCCTTGCCGTCTCCGCCGGGCGACGGTTGCCCGTCCGGCGCGCATCTCGGTCGTCATGCGCCGGTCGGGACCGGCTCCGCGCCACAGCGTCTGGCGAAGTCCTCCTCGAGCTGACGGAGCGTCCGCAGGAAGTCGGCCAGGTAGCTGGAGCAGTGGTGCAGGACGACCCGTTCGCCGTTGCATGACAAGTAGCCGATCCGTACGTCACCCGCCGGGTTCCGCCGATCCGGGACGAAGAACCACTCGCCGAGCCTGGTTGCCGGCTCCTTCGGCAGACGGTGCGGCAGAGTCATTGGTTGGCACATTGAACTCATGCCCCATCAACGAAATGGCTGCCGGGATGCGTATCCGGCATCCGGGCGTCGTTCCATATTCAGCATTCCGGCGCTCTCCGAAAATACCCGGACTGGTTCAGGCCCGGCTGCGTTCCGGGGCCCGCCCGGGCTGTCGCAAATTCCTGTGTTGGTGCAGACGGGCCCCTGGGGGATGTCCAGGCGGTCGAGCGGGCGCGTGAAGGGCCAGTGGGAGGTGTGCCGGCACCAGTGGTGAAGGCGGTGTCGTGGTCGGAGTGGACCCGGTTCTCGATGTTCGACCGGAGCTTTGCCGCGTTCGTGACGGCCTGACCCGCGCCCTTGGTACCGCCGCTACCTGCGGACTCACATGACCGGCCCTTTACTTTCGGCGCCGGAAAATGGATTTCCGGTGAATCCTGATTTCCACCTGCCTCCCGGGTGGCAAATGGTCGGTTCAGTGAGCCGCTGCCCGCCGGCCGATTACCGTGGAATATGGGCGTCGTCCCATATGAGTTTCCGGTGCGGCTCGTCAAACCTCCCCGGAGATGCGGGCCGTGGCGTAATTCATCTCGATGGCGGCGCTCCCTGAAATTCCCCAGGGCGCACGCCCGGCGCTCGATCCTCCCTCTATTCGTTCGGAGTGGTCGTGTAGCATTTGCGGCCGTACGGGGATCGCTCAAATTCGGGCCCCGCCTGCGAGTGAAGTCCAGGTTGTGAGGAGCAGCGGATGCTCACCAAGGAGGAATACGAGAATGTGCGGGACCTGCACCTGCAGGGATGGTCCATCTCGGCCATCGCCCGGCACCTGGGGCATGACCGCAAGACGGTAAGGCTCTACCTCCGCGGGGAGCGGACCGTGGGGATCCGCAGCTCGGCCCAGGACCAGCTCTCCGCTTTCCTCCCGTACTGCCGGCAGCGACTCGCGGACGATCCGCACCTGCCGGCATCCACGCTGTTCGACGAGGTCTCGGCGCTGGGCTATCCGGGTGGATATTCGACCTTCACCCGGGCCGTACGCAAGCACCGGGTCCGGCCGGCCTGCGAGTTCTGCGGCTCAGCCGGGTTCGGTGACGGCGGTGTTGCCCCGCGTCCGGCGGACGAGAAGGTCCGGTTCGAGTGGCTGGAGCTTCCCGGGCCACCGGCGGAGTGGGACGGCAGGAGCCCGGCCCGTCTGCTACTGGGCTCGGTCGCCCGGCCGGATCGTTGGCGCGCCGTGATCGTCGAAGGCGGAGAACTCCCGCAGCTCGTCGAGGGGATCGACCAGGTGCTGCGGCGGCTGGGCGGTACCACCGGATGCTGGCGGTTCCGCCGGTCGCCGACCGTGTGGTGCGTGGACACCGGTCGGGTGACGCCGGCCTTCGCGCGGGTGGCCAAGTACTACGGCGTGACGGTCAAGGTCTGCCGGTCCGACCGGGTCAGTGCCATGGACGCGGCCCATCGCGCCACCGTCCAGAACTGGTGGCTCACCGTTCCGGACGGTCGCTCCCTCTGGAGTGCCCAGGAGAGCCTCGACCGGTACGCGTCCGCCCTGGACGGCCGCGGCCGCACGGTCGGCGACCCGGACCAGTCGGCTCCGGCGACGGCTCTGCTGGACCTGCCGGGCACCCCGTACCCGCTCCAGAGCTGCGTCGACCGCACTGTCATGCCGCAGGGCTTGGTGCCCTATCGCGGGAACTTCTACGCGGTCTCGGCCGATCTGGCCGGCGCGGAAGTGCACGTCCGGCGACGCCTCGGGGAATCGTTCCTGTCGATCACCGCCGCGAGCGGAGCGGTCATCGCCTGCTACGCACTGGCGCCGCAGGGTGCTGGGCTGAGGCTGGTCGACCGCGACAGGGCCATCATGTTGGAACGCCCGGTCCGCCCGCCCCGTGTCGAGGCCCCACCCTGCCCGCGTGGCAAGGACCACCTCCCGCTCTCCCCGGCGGCTCGGGCCGAGGCCGAGGCCCTGTACAGGAATGGCTTGGCGCCAAGGCCCCAAAGGTCCTGACGAAGCCAGGTCGACCACGCCCCGGAAGCCCGCCCCGGCACCGATCGGCAGCTGCAGGACCAGCGGCACGGCGCGGAAGCGGTCCACGACCTGGTCGACGCTGCGGTGGAAGTCGGTGTCGCCGTGGTCGAGTTCATCCGGCCGGGAGTGGATCTCGTTCCCTATCAGCAGGTGGTCGAAGGAGGACCGCGGGACAGATGCCCGCCGGTTGGCGTTGCACCTGCACCCCCGCTGCCTCGCCCGGCCGCGTGACCGTGCCGGAAGTGACCTCCTCGGACCGCAAGCCGGTCTGGCCGGCTCCGGGAGGCGAGCCTCCCGGGCGGCGCCCCGGATCGAGAAGCGGCGGCCGGGCGCTACCCGGCCTGCCCTGGAACCGCGCGGGATCGTCAGGATTCCGGCGTACGACACCTGCGCAGCGGCGAGAGCGCCGTCGTCCCACTGGCGGCGCTTCCGTGTTCGGTCGTGCGGCAGGGCCGGTGACGGTGGAGGTCTGGCCGGGGTCGTGCTCCGCATCCGGACGTGTCGGAGGTGCCGTGGTCGGGGGCGGGGTCATCTTCTGTGTCTGGCGGCCCAGATGATGGCGGCGGCGAGGATGAGCGCCGCACGGGTGTGGTTCGGGCCGGCTGCCGTTCGGTTGCGGCCTGGCCCATCCGTCGGGGTGGTGATGCTCAGGGTGAGGTCGTTGTCGGCGAGGTTGCGCAGGATGTTGCGGCTCTGCTGGAGGGTGCCGGGGGCGGCGATGATGAGTTCGAGG
>NZ_JBIUSS010000019.1:0-85945 GCF_044741445.1 Kitasatospora sp. NPDC088160
GCCACCAGGTTCGACAAGACCGCCGTGTCCTACCAAGCCGCCGCCACCCTCGCCTCACTCCTCATGTGGGCCTGACCTTTGACGACACTGCCTAGGAGTCGACGGAACTCCTGGAGATGGGCAACCACCCGGGGAGACTCAACAACCGCCGCGAGGTCGAGAGCTTTTGTAGCAGTGGCGCAAGCCAACTCGACCTCCCGTCGTTGGAGTTGGGTCCGCGCGAGCCAGAAGGTGTGGAACGCGCGTCCTCTAAGGTTCGTCGTTGACTCGGCCCGCAGCGCTTCGGCGATGAGGGGTTCGGCAGCGATGGCTTCCCCCATTTGGCCAAGGGCGATTCCGGTATCCACGGTGAGCTTGGTGTGGTCGAAATACTGGACCCACGCAGGGTCGTCATCGCCCTCGGCGATGCGCTCGAAGTGCTACTCCCGCCGTGGACGGGATCGACGCTCTTTCCGAGACACCCCCAGAGGTTGCGGAGACCTTCAAGGCCTTTTCCACGAAGCTGGCCGGCGAGGGGTTCGCCTTCCTGAACTCCAGGCTCGATGCCGTCGGCCCCGTCCTGGTCGCGGTGCGGAACGGGCAGGTGGCCGGTGCCATCGGCCCGATGGAAACGATGCCCGACCCGATCGGGCGCGTCCGGCTCCTACCCCAGTACTTCGGAGTCCTACCGGAGTATCGAGGACTCGGGCTCGGGCGCCGACTGTGGCGGGCCGCCATGCACTGGGGCCAGGAGCACGATGCCGACTACCAGTTGCTGCAGACCACCGTCGGCGGCGCCTCTGACCAGCTCTGCCAGAGTGAGGGGCTGATCGACCTTGGGTTCGTCTGCACCTCTGGCGTCTGAACCCACAGCTCAGTCGCGAACGCCAGCGCATCCACGCCGCCATGGACCGCATCCTCACAGCCCACACCGAACGCTCAAACGGCGCGCTCACCATCGTTGCCCTCGCTGCGGTGCCGTCGGCCTGCGGGCTGGAGCTGGGAACCTGTGGGCCGTGACCACCACCCGCATTCACTGGGCAGACCTGCCCGACTCCGTGCACCGGGCCGTCGCCGCCCGCCTCGGGACGCCGGTCCTTGCCGCGCAGACCGTCTCGGCCGGTTTCAACTCGGAGATCGCCGCCAAGCTCAGCACCGCCAGGGGCGCTGTCTTCGTCAAGGGGATGCGGCTGAGTCACCCACGCGTGTGGACACAGCGACGTGAGAGGGAGGTCAACCCCTACGTGGAAGGCCTCGCCCCCACCGTCCTCTGGCACCTCGACGTCGACGGCTGGAGCCTTGTCGCGTTCGAGCACGTCGAAGCCCGCCACGCCGACTACCGGGAAACCGGGGACTTGGAGCTGATGGTCGACGTCCTCAGCCGGCTCGGCCGCGTCCCGTGTCCGCCGATCGAGCTACGCCGGGCCGAGCAGCGATGGGCCGCCTACGTGGACGATCCCGAGGTGCTGTCCCGCCTCGCCGGCGGCTATCTGCTGCACACGGACCTGAACAACGAGAACGTCCTGATCCGCGAAGACCATGCGCTGCTGGTCGACTGGGCATGGGCCACCCGGGGAGCGCCCTGGATCGACCCGGCCCTGTGGGTGATCTGGTTGATCGCTGCGGGCGGCCACAGCCCGGCTGGGGCGGAAGCGTGGGCTGCCAGGGTCCCGGCCTGGCAGGGCGGCGATCCGGCGGTGGTGGACGTCTTCGCGCAGGCTCAGGCCCGGATGTGGGCCGAGATCGCCGGAGACGATCCGGACCCGTGGACCGATCGGCTGAACCGGGCAGCTCAGCTGTGGGCCCGTTTCCGGGGGCGTGGCTGAGGTCTCCCGGCCGCGCTCCCCGGCTGCGGATGTCAGTGGGCGGGTGCAGACTCGCAGGGGTCGGGGAGGGTGCGCGTGCGCGCCCGATGGGACTCGTCCCGGCCACGTCTTCCGTCGAAGGGGCACCACCTCATGCTCACCACCGACTTTCCGGCCGGCGCGCCCTGCTGGATCGACCTCGGCAGCCCGGACATCCCCGCCACGGCCGAGTTCTACGGCAAGGTCTTCGGCTGGACGTTCCGGTCCGGCGGCCCGGAGGCGGGCGGCTACGGCTTCTTCCAGTTGAACGGCAGGACGGTAGGCGCCGTCGGCCCGCTCGACGAGGGTGACCAGCCGACCTGGACGACGTACTTCCGTACGGCCGACGTGAACGCCACCGCGCAGGCCGCCGAGCAGGCGGGCGGTTCGGTCCTGGTCCCGCCGATGGACGTCATGGGCGAGGGGTGGTTCGCCCAGTTCGCCGACCCGCAGGGGGCCAGGTTCGCGGTCTGGCAACCGGGCACGACCACCGGCCTGGACGTGGTGTCGGAGGACGGCGCGCTGGTCTGGTCCGAGCTGCACACTTCGGACCAGAGCGCCGGGTTCGGCTTCTACCAGGCGCTGTTCGGCTGGCGGGTGGAGAAGTTCGAGCCGGCTCCGGGCATGGACTACCGGGTGATCTCGACCTCCGAGGGCGACCAGCAGGCCACGGCCTTCGGTGGCATCGCCCCGACCATGTCCCCGCAGGAGCCCTCCGCCTGGACGCCGTACTTCGCCGCCGGCGACGTGGACGCGCTGATCGCGAAGGCGAAGGCTGCCGGCGGCACGGTGGTGATGGGGCCCGAGGACGTGCCGAACGTCGGCCGGATCGCCTGGATCGTGGACCCGCACGGCACGCCGTTCGCGCTGATCAAGGGCGATCCCCGCGAACAGTCCTGAGCACGCGAGAGGGCCCGCTGCGCCGGTGCGCAGCGGGCCCTCTCGCGGTAGTACGGACGGTCACCGCACCGGGTGCCCGGCCTCCCGCAGCGCGTCCTTGACCTGCCCGATCCGCAGGTCCCCGAAGTGGAAGACGCTCGCGGCGAGCACCGCGTCCGCACCCGCCTCGACGGCCGGCGCGAAGTCGGCGAGCTTGCCGGCGCCGCCGGAGGCGATGACGGGCACGGAGACGGCCTTGCGGACGGCCCGGATCATCTCCAGGTCGTACCCGTCCTTGGTGCCGTCGGCGTCCATCGAGTTGAGCAGGATCTCGCCGGCGCCGAGTTCGGCCGCGCGCCCGGCCCATTCGACGGCGTCGAGGCCGGTGCCCTTGCGCCCGCCGTGGGTGGTGACCTCGTAGCCGGACGCGGTCTCGGTGCCGGGAGGGCAGCGCCGGGCGTCCACGGACAGCACCAGGACCTGCCGCCCGAACCGCTGGGCGATCTCGCGGACCAGTTCCGGCCGGGCGATGGCGGCGGTGTTGACGCCGACCTTGTCGGCGCCGGCCCGCAGCAGCTTGTCGACATCCTCGACGGCGCGGATTCCGCCGCCGACGGTGAGCGGGATGAAGACCTGTTCGGCGGTGCGGCGGACCACGTCGTAGGTGGTTTCCCGGTCGCCGGAGGAGGCGGTGATGTCGAGGAAGGTCAACTCGTCGGCGCCCTCGGCATCGTAGAGCTTGGCCATCTCGACCGGGTCGCCGGCGTCGCGCAGGTTCTGGAAGTTGACGCCCTTGACCACCCGCCCGGCGTCGACGTCCAGGCAGGGGATGACACGTACGGCGAGGGTCACGGCTGGTTGCCTTCCAGGGTCTTTGCCAGCCCGGCACGATAGGCGTCGAGCTCGACCTCGACCATCATCCGGGAGTCGATCAGCCCGTCGACCACCACCATGGTGGCCGCCGGGCGGGCGGCGTCGAAGAGTTGGTGGTGGGCGCGGCCCACCTCGTCGGCGTCGCGGGCGTGGGTGATGTACATCCGGGTGCGGACCACGTCATCCGCCGTCAGACCGTACGCGGCGAGGGCGCTGAGGCCGACGCCGAACGCGGCGAGGGTCTGCCGGTAGGGGTCTCCCTCGTGCTCGATCCGGCCGTTCACCCAGGCGGTGGAGCCGGCCACGTGCACGTGGTCTCCCGCGGCGACCGCCCGCGAGTAGCCGAACTGGTCCTCCCAGGGGGAGAATCCGCCGACCCTGCCACGCACGATCCGACGTTCCGTCATCCTGAAACCGCCTCCAGGGCCTCTTCGAGGGTGAACTTCTGCTCGTAGAGTGCCTTGCCCACGATGGCGCCCTCGACACCCGCACCGACCAGGCCGGCGATGGCGCGCAGGTCGTCGAGCGAGGAGACGCCGCCGGAGGCGACGACGGGGCGGTCGGTGGCGGCGCAGACGTCGCGCAGCAGCTGCAGGTTGGGGCCGGTCAGGGTGCCGTCCCGGTTGACGTCGGTGACGACGTAGCGGGCGCAGCCCTCCTGGTTGAGCCGCTCCAGCACCTCGAAGAGCTGGCCGCCGTCGCGGGTCCAGCCGCGGCCGCGCAGGGTGGTGCCGACGACGTCCAGGCCGACGGCGATCTTGTCGCCGTGCTCGGCGATGGCCTTGGCGACCCACTCGGGGGCTTCCAGGGCGGCGGTGCCGAGGTTGACCCGGGTGCAGCCGGTGGCGAGCGCGTTGGCGAGCGACTCGTCGTCGCGGATGCCGCCGGACAGCTCGACCTTGATGTCGAGGCGGCCGGTGACCTCGCGCAGCAGCTCGTAGTTGGTGCCGGTGCCGAAGGCGGCGTCGAGGTCGACCAGGTGCAGCCACTCGGCGCCGGCGTTCTGCCAGGCGAGGGCGGCGGCGAGGGGTTCACCGAAGGAGGTCTCGGTGCCGGACGCGCCCTTGACCAGGCGGACGGCCTGGCCGTCCCGGACGTCGACGGCGGGAAGCAGTTCGAGGCGGCTCATAGTCACAACTCTTCCAAGCTCAGAGGGTGTTGACCCAGTTGGTCAGGAGGGCGGCGCCGGCGTCGCCGGACTTCTCGGGGTGGAACTGGGTGGCCCAGAGCGGGCCGTTCTCGATGGCGGCGACGAAGGGCTGCCCGTGGGTGGCCCAGGTGACGAGCGGGGCGTGGATCCGTGCGCTGTGGGTCTCCAGCTCCCAGTGCCGCACGCCGTAGGAGTGCACGAAGTAGAAGCGGCTCTGCGGGTCGAGGCCGGCGAACATCCGGCTGCCCTCGGGCACGTCCACGGTGTTCCAGCCCATGTGCGGGATGACGGGGGCGTCCAGCGGCTCGACGACGCCGGGCCACTCGTCGCAGCCGGCCGTCTCCACGCCGTGCTCGACCCCCTTCTCGAAGAGGATCTGCATGCCGACGCAGATGCCCATGACGGGGCGGCCCCCGGCGAGCCGGCGGCCGATGATCCAGTCGCCCCGGACGGACTTCAGGCCGCGCATGCAGGCCTCGAAGGCGCCGACGCCGGGGACGAGCAGGCCGTCCGCGTTCATCGCGGTGTCGTAGTCGGAGGTGACGGTGACGTCCGCCCCGGTCCGTTCGAGCGCGCGCTGCGCGGAGCGGAGGTTGCCCGACCCGTAGTCGAGGACGACGACGTTCTTGCCCATGTTCAGGTGTCCAGTCTCTCTACTGCGGGTCTACAGACGCATGATGCCGGAGGCCAGGCACATGACCGAGCCGAACGCGAGCACCAGGATGACGCCCTTGGGCAGCTTCTGCTTCCAGAACGAGATCACGCCGCCGGCCAGGAAGAGGCCGACGAAGATGAGGGCGAGGGCCGCCTTGCTCACAGTGCACCCTTGGTCGAGGGGAGGATTCCGGCCGCGCGCGGGTCGCGCTCGGCGGCGTAGCGCAGGGCTCGGGCCAGCGCCTTGAACTGGCATTCCACGATGTGGTGGGCGTTGCGCCCGTACGGCACGTGGACGTGCAGGGCGACCTGCGCCTGGGCCACGAAGGACTCCAGGATGTGCCGGGTCATCGTGGTGTCGTACGAGCCGATCATCGGCGCCATGTGCTCGGGCTCGGTGTGCACCAGGTACGGCCGGCCGGAGAGGTCCACGGTGACCTGGGCGAGCGATTCGTCCAGCGGCACCGTGCAGTTGCCGAAGCGGTAGATGCCGACCTTGTCGCCGAGCGCCTGCTTGAAGGCGGCGCCGAGCGCGAGGGCGGTGTCCTCGATGGTGTGGTGGGTGTCGATGTGCAGGTCGCCGTCGGTCTTGACGGTGAGGTCGAAGAGACCGTGGCGGCCGAGCTGGTCGAGCATGTGGTCGTAGAACCCGACGCCCGTGGAGATGTCGGTCTTCCCGGTGCCGTCGAGGTCGATCTCGACCAGGACCGCGGTCTCCTTGGTGGTGCGTTCGACGCGTCCGATGCGGGACATACGGGTTACAGCTCCTTGATCACTGTTCGAACGGCGTCCAGGAAGGCGTCGTTCTCTGCGGGCGTGCCGGCGGTGACGCGCAGCCACCCGGGGACGCCGTTGTCACGGACCAGGACGCCCTGGTCGAGGATGGCCTGCCAGACGGCGTGGGTGTCGGCGAAGCGGCCGAACTGGACGAAGTTGGCGTCCGAGTCGGTGACCTCCAGGCCGAGCCCGCGCAGCGCGTCGACCAGCCGGTCGCGCTCCTCCTTGAGCCGGCCGACGTACCCGAGCAGGGTGTCGGTGTGCTCCAGGCAGGCCAGCGCGGTGGCCTGGGTGACGGACGACAGGTGGTACGGCAGGCGGACCAGCTGCACCGCGTCCACCACGGCCGGGTCGGCGGCCAGGTAGCCCAGGCGCAGCCCGGCCGCGCCGAAGGCCTTGGACATGGTGCGGGAGACCACCAGGTTGGGGCGGCCCTCGATGAGCGGCAGCAGCGAGGCCCGGTGCGAGAACTCGACGTAGGCCTCGTCGACGACGACCAGGCTGGGCCCGGCGGCCTGCGCGGCCTCGTACAGCCGCAGCACGGTGTCGGCGGCGACGGCGGTGCCGGTCGGGTTGTTCGGCGAGCAGATGAAGACCACGTTCGGCCGGTGCTCGGCGATCGCGCCGAGGGCGGCGTCCAGGTCGATGGTGAAGTCGTCGTTGCGCGGGCCGGAGATCCACTCGGTGCCGGTGCCCCGGGAGATCAGCGCGTGCATCGAGTAGGAGGGCTCGAAGCCGAGCGCGCTGCGGCCGGGGCCGCCGAAGGTCTGCAGCAGCTGCTGGAGCACCTCGTTGGAGCCGTTGGCGGCCCAGACCTGCTGCCGGGTGACGGCGAAGCCGGTGGTCCGGCCGAGGTACGCGGCGAGGCCTTCGCGCAGTTCGACGGCGTCCCGGTCGGGGTAGCGGTTGAGGTTGCGGGCGGCCTCGGCGACGCGCTCGGCGATCCGGGCGACCAGTTCCTCGGGGAACGGGTACGGGTTCTCGTTGGTGTTCAGCTGGACGGGCACGTCCAGCTGCGGCGCGCCGTACGGGGACTGGCCGCGCAGCTCGTCGCGGATGGGGAGGTCGTCGATCCGAGTCACCCGCGTCGCACCCACCTCAGAAGTAACAGGAGTCACGATCCCGGCACCGTCCAGTCGAAGCGCGCCTTGATCGCGTCGCCGTGCCCGGGCAGGTCCTCGGCGTTGGCGAGGTTGACCACGTGCGCGGCGACGTCCGCGAGCGCGTCCCGGTCGTACTCGACGACCTGGACGCCGCGCAGGAAGGTCTGCACGGACAGGCCGGACGAGTGGCAGGCGCAGCCGCCGGTGGGCAGCACGTGGTTGGAGCCGGCCGCGTAGTCGCCCAGCGAGACCGGCGTCCAGCGGCCGATGAAGACGGCGCCCGCGTTGACGACCTTGGCGGCCGCCGCGTGCGGGTCCCGGGTCTGGATCTCCAGGTGCTCGGCCGCGTAGGCGTTGACCACGGCGAGGCCCTGCTCCAGGTCGTCGACCAGGATGATCCCGGACTGCCGGCCGCCCAGTGCCTCGGCGACCCGCTCGCTGTGCTTGGTCCTGGCGACCTGGACGGCGAGTTCCGCCTCGACCGCTTCGGCCAGCGCCGGCGAGTCGGTGACGAGCACCGAGCCGGAGGTCGGTCCGTGCTCGGCCTGGCTGATCAGGTCGGCGGCCACGTCGGACGGCAGCGCGCTGTCGTCGGCGAGGACGGCGATCTCGGTCGGGCCGGCCTCCGAGTCGATGCCGATCCGGCCGGCGAACAGGCGCTTGGCAGCCGCCACGTAGATGTTGCCGGGGCCGGTGACCATGTTGACCGGCGCGCACTCCTCGGTGCCCAGCGCGAACATCGCCACGGCCTGGGCGCCGCCGACGGAGTACACCTCGTCCACGCCGAGCAGCGCGCAGGCCGCCAGGATGGTCGGGTGGACGCGGCCGTCGAACTCCTTCTGCGGCGGGGACGTCACCGCGATGCCCTGGACGCCCGCCTCCTGGGCCGGCACCACGTTCATCACCACGGAGGACGGGTAGACCGCCAGCCCGCCCGGCACGTAGAGGCCGACGCGCTCCACGGGCACCCAGCGCTGGGTGACGGTGCCGCCCGGCACCACCCGGGTGGTGTGCTCGGTGCGGCGCTGGTCGGCGTGCACGGCGCGGGCCCGGCGGATCGACTCCTCCAGCGCGGCCCGCACCTTCGGGTCCAGCGTCTCCAGGGCCTCGGTCAGCTGCTCGGCCGGGACGCGGGTCGACTCCAGCCGGACGCCGTCGAAGCGCTCGGTGATCTCGATCACGGCCGCGACCCCGCGATGGCGTACGTCCTCGGCGATCGGCCGCACCTTCTCCAGGGCGGCCGCCACGTCGAACTCGGCACGGGGCAGCAGGTCACGCGGGTCGTCCAGCGAGCCGCGGAGGTCGATTCGAGAGATCACGCCACCCAGTGTAAGGAGTGGCCGGAACCCCTGGCCCCGCATTTCAGTCCGTGATACGAAAGGCGAGACGACCGGGGGGACGGGGAAAACCATGCTGGAGCACGCCCCGGAGGGCTGGACCGACACGGAGCGTGAGCTCTGGGAGGCCTTCCGTCGCGGCAACGTCTTCGACCGGCGGAGTGGCGACGCCGCCACCGACGACCCCTTCGGGGACGCCGTCTGGGGCCCCGGGCGCACCGTCCGGGCCAGGGTGCTCGCCCATCTGCTGCTGGCCGGCCCGGCCGCCGCCACCGGGCGGGTCGCCTCGCTGCGGCTCAACGGCGTGCTGGTCACCGGCGCGCTCAACCTGGCCGGCGGCGCCATCGGCCACTACGTCGAACTCCGCGAGTGCCGTTTCGAGCGCAAGATCCTCATCTCGGAGGCCTCGGCCTCGACGCTGCGCTTCGTCACCTGCCTGATCCCCCGCCTGGAGGCCTCCCGGCTCACCACCACCGGCGACCTCCACCTGGCCCGCTGCCGGATACCCGAGGGCGTACGGCTCACCGACGCCAAGGTCGGCACCGACCTGCTGCTCAACCAGACCATCCTGGGCGGCGACCGCTACGGCCGCGCGCTGTCCGCCGACGGCCTGGCCGTCCACCAGGACTTCGAGGCCGAACGCGTGGACGTGGAGGGCGAGTTGAGCCTGCGCACGGCCCGGATAGGCGGGCGGCTGTCGCTGCGCGGCGCCCAGCTGCGCGCCGTCCCGCAGAACCGCACCTGCCTCAACGCCGTCCGGCTCACCGTCGGCCACACCCTCTACCTGACCAGCTCCGCCGACGGCGGCTGGTTCGGCTCCCGCAGCTACTACGGCTCCGGCTACGGCCAGAACCCGCCGCCCGGCGCCCCCAGCACCCCGTTCCGCGCCTACGGCCGGGTCCGGCTCTCCGACGCCCGCTTCGAGAGCGCCTGCCTGATCTCCGGCGAGTTCCACCTGGAGGGTGACGACGAGCTCTCGCTGCGCCGCATCCACACCCCCGAGCTGCGGTTCACCTGCCGGATCCGCCCCACCGGCACCGTCTCGCTCTCCCGCGCCCGGGTCGGCAACCTCGTCGACACCCCGGACGCCTGGCCGCGCGGGCGCCACCTGGGCCTGACCGGCTTCGTCTACGAGGTGCTGCGCCCGGTCGGCCCCTTCAGCGTCCAGCAGCGGATCGCCTGGCTGGAGGGCTCCTCGGTGGACTTCCAGCCCGAGTCCTACGAGCAGCTCGCCGCCGCCCTGCGCCGCGACGGCGCCGACGACGACGCCCGCGAGGTGCTGTACGCCAAGCAGCGCCGCCGCCACCGGACCCTCCCGCTGCCCGCCCGGATCTGGGGCCGGGTCCAGGACGCCACCGTCGGCTACGGCTACCGCCCCGGCCGGGCCGGCCTGTGGCTGCTGCTCGCCTGGGCGCTGGGCAGCATCTGGTTCGCCACCCACCCGCTGGAGCCGCTGAAGGCCGACGAGCACCCGCACTGGAACCCGGTGCTGTACACGCTCAGCCAGCTGGTCCCGGTCGTCGAGCTCGGCCAGCAGGGCTGGAACCCCGGGGGCCTCAGCCAGTACGTCACCGCCGGGCTGGTGATCGTCGGCTGGCTGCTCGCCACCACCGTCGTGGCCGGCGCCACCCGCATGCTGCAACGGGGCTGACCGACCCGGCGGGCCCGCCCGCGGGCACAACCCCGACGCGCCGCGACCGCGCGGGGAACTACGCTGTCCGCCGTGACAGAACGGCTGCCGCTCTTCCCGCTGAACAACGTGCTCTACCCGGGCCTCGTGCTGCCCCTGAACGTCTTCGAGGAGCGCTACCGCCGTCTCGTCGCCGACCTGCTCCAACTACCGGCCGACACGCCGCGCCGCTTCGGCGTGCTCGCCATCAAGGACGGCCGCGAGGTCGCCCCGGTCCGCCCCGATGAGGGCCCGGCCGGGCCGCTCGACGGCCTCGGCACCGCCACCGGGGACCCGCTGGAGGCGATGTTCCACATCGGCTGCGTCGCCGACGTCGCCTCCGTCCAGGAGCAGCCGGACGGCCGCTACGAGCTGCTGGTCACCGGCACCACCCGGTTCCGGCTCCGCTCGGCGGACGTCTCCGGCCCGTACCTGACCGGCGAGGCCGAACTCGTCGAGGAACAGCCCGGCGAAGGCTCCGGCGCCCTCGCCGCCGAGGTCGAGCGGGCCTTCCGGGTCTACCAGAAGCGCCTCGCCGGGGCCCGCGAGGCCAGCACCGTCGGGCGCCAGGAGCTCCCGGACGACCCGCAGGTGCTCTCCTACCTGGTCGCCGCCGCCTCGGTGTTCGAGACCCCGGTCAAGCAGCAGCTGCTGGCCTGCCCCGACACCGCCCAGCGGCTGCGCACCGAACTCGACCTGCTGCGCCGCGAGAGCTCCGTGCTCAGCTGGCTGCCGTCGCTGCCCGCCGTCGACCTCACCCGCCAGTCGTTCAGCCCCAACTGATCCGGAAAACCCGCACGTAATCCGGGACACCCGCACGTAAGTCCGGGGGAACCCGCACGGCGAAGAAGGAGCCCCACATGGCGAAGAAGCCGAAGAAGGGCGGGCAGGGCACCCCCGCCACCGTCGCCCTGGAGACCGCCGCCGTCCCGTTCACCGTGCACGCCTACGAGCACGACCCGGCCGCCGCCTCCTACGGCGGCGAGGCCGCCGAGGTCCTGGGCGTCGCCGCCGAGCGGGTCTTCAAGACCCTGGTCGCCGACGTGGACGGCGTGCTCACCGTCGGCGTGGTCCCGGTCGCCGGGCAGCTCGACCTCAAGGCCCTCGCCGCCGCCGTCGGCGGCAAGCGCGCCGCCATGGCCGACCCGGCCGCCGCCGAGCGCAGCAGCGGCTACGTCCTCGGCGGCATCTCCCCGCTCGGCCAGCGCCGCCCGCTGCGGACCGTGGTCGACGCCAGCGCGCTCACCCACCCCACCGTCTACGTCTCCGGCGGGCGCCGCGGCCTGGAGGTCGAACTCGCCCCGGCCGACCTGGTCACCCTGACCGGTGCCCGCACCGCACCGATCGCCCGCTGACCCCGGCTGACCCCGGCTGACCCCCGCTGCCCCCCCGCTGACCCCGGCCGACGGGCCCACCCGCAGATGGGCCCGGGCCCACGCGGTCAGCCCTGCCCGCGCTCCCCCGGCCGCGCGGCGTCCTCCGGCCGAGCACCGTCGTTCGGCCGCGCAGCGCCGTCCGGCCGAGCGCCGTCGTCCGCCCGCACGGCGTCCTGCGGCCGCGCCGCGCCGTCCGCAGGGGCCTGCGGCACGGCCGCCCCGTACGGCCCGGCCCAGTACGGCGGCGGGTCCTCCTCGCGCTTGCCGAACGCCGCCGACAGCGCCAGCAGCACCACCATCGCCGCCATCGGCCACACCAGCAACGCCCCCAGCGCGCCGAGGTCGATGCTCGCGTCGAAGTGCCCGCCGTTGCCGACCCGCCGGGCTTCGGCGATCAGGTCGTTGCTGGGGCCGAGCCACCGCCCGAGCCGCCAGGCGCCGACCGAGCCGAGCAGTCCGCCGACCACCAGTCCGAGCGCGACCGCGATGCCGCCGCCGCGCTGCCGGGTGGCCAGGAAGGCCCCGAGCGCGGTCAGGAGGCCGGCGCCGAGCGCGATCAGGGCGAAGACCGCGTCGGCCCCCGCCCGCTGTTCGCCCTCGGGGTCGGCGTAGAGGATGCGGTCGCCGTCGACGACCAGCGGCACCTTGGGCGCGAGCCAGACCCACAACCCCGCCATCACCAGTCCGACCGCGATGCAGGCCAGTACCGTGCCCGCGCCGAGCCGCAGCTCGGGCAGCAGCCGCTCCTTGAGCGTGGGGCCCGGCGACTGCGCGACCGCGAGGCCGTCCGGCGGCGGGGTCCCGGCGTCGGGGGCGGGCGGCGGCGCGTACGGATCGGGGGTGATGTCCGGCACCGCGTCCGCGGCGGCGCGGGTGGGGTCCGGAGGCGTGTTCGGTACGGTCACGGACCCCATCGTTTCACGATCGCGGCCGGGACGAGCCGTCGCCCGTACCTGGCGGAACCTGAACCCCGCACCTCGCGGAGCCGGCCCCCGCACCGCGCGGAGTCCGAGCCCCGCACCTCCCGGAGCCGGCCCCCGGGACACGCCGGGACACCCCCTACCGGGAGACGGCCCGCCGGTAGGCCCAGGTGGCGATCGCCAGCGACACCACGCCGACGCCCGCGCAGACGGCGAGGTCGCCCGCGATCAGCGCCCAGTCCGGGTCGGGTTCGAAGGTCCGGGCGAAGGCCTCGACGCCGTACGTGGAGGGCAGCAGGTCGCGCAGCCACAGGACGGGCTGCGGGAGGTGGTCGACGGGCAGCACGCCGAGCAGCAGGGCCGCCGACATGCCGAGCTGCCCGAGCATGGTGGCGATCTCCTGGCGGGGCGCGAGCAGCCCGCAGGCGGCCCCGAGCCCGGACAGGGCGGCTCCGGCGAGCGGGACGACGGCCAGCAGCACCCACAGCTGCCCGAGCGGCAGCCCGAACATCACGGCGCCGAAGGCCGCGGTGAGGACCGTCCCGGGCAGCGTGAACGAGGCGTAGGCGCCGGCCGCGCCGAGCACCACGGAGGCGGCGGGTACGGGCAGCGTCGCGTAGTGGTCGAGTCCGCCGGTGGCCCGCAGCTTCCCGAAGTACTGGGCGAGCAGGTTGAGGGCGACGAACGCCACCACCAGCACGCTGGACCCGGCGACCACGGACCGCGCGGCCGAGGTCTGCCCGGCGTCCACCACGCCCCGCATCATCACGAGGATGCCGACGGACTGGAAGGTGGCGACGAACAGCAGCGGGATCCGCGCCACCCGGGCCCGGGCGAGCTGGGCCCGGTAGACGGCGGCGAGGGCGGGCAGCAGCCGGGCCGCGGGGGCGAGCGGGGCGGGGGTGCCGCCGGTCGCGGGGGCGGTGGCCTGCGGCGGCACCGAGAGCAGCGTCACTTGGCCAGTCCTCCGTGGCGGCCCCCGAGCTTGAGGTAGGCGTCCTCAAGGCTCGGGGTGGCGAGGGTGAAGTCGTCGAGGGCGGCGAAGGCCGGGCCGGTGGTGACGGCGGCGACCAGTTCGCGGGCCTGTTCGGGGGTGGTGCGGACGGTCCAGCGGCGGCCGGTGCGTTCGGCCCGTTCGGCGAGTTCGGCGACGGCGGGGACGGCGAGCGGCGCCTCGTCCCGCCAGACCAGGTCGAGCCGGACGTCGCCGTCGACGAGGGCCTTGAGTCCGCCGGGGGTGTCGCAGGCGATGACCTGCCCGTCGTCGATGACGGCGACCCGGTCGAGCACGGTCTCGGCCTCGATGACGTTGTGGGTGACCAGCAGGACGGTGGCGCCGCGTTCGGTGCGGCGCCGGTCGACGGCGGTCCAGACGGCCCGCCGAGCGACGGGGTCCATGCCGGTGGTGGGTTCGTCGAGGACGAGCAGCGGCCGTTCCCCGACGAGGGCCGCGGCGACGCAGGCGAGCCGGCGCTGACCGCCGGAGAGCTTGGCGAGCGGCCGCTGGGCGAGGGGTTCGAGCCCGAGTTCGGTGAGGACGTCGGCGCTTTCGGCGCGGGCCTGGGCCCGGGTGAGGCCGCGCAGCCGTCCGGTGGTCTCGGCGGCGAGCGCGACGGTCAGTTCGTCGAGGGCGCTGGATTCCTGGCCGAGGTAGCCGAGCAGCCGGGCGGCCCGTTCGGGGTGGCGGACGATGTCGTGGCCGAGGAGTTCGACGGATCCGGAGTCCGGCCGCAGCAGGCCGGTGAGCTGGCGGACGAGGGTGGACTTGCCGGCCCCGTTGGGTCCGAGCAGTCCGAAGATCTCGCCCTGGCGGACGGTGAGGCTGATTCCGTCGTTGGCCCGGATCTCGGTGGCGCCGGCTCCGCGCCCGGTGCGATAGGTCCTCACGAGGTCGCGCACGGCGACGCACGGCGGGGTGTTCTGGGGTGCTCGCCCTGCCGACTCGTTCACGACCGAAGACTTTACGCGTTCGCACGGGCGAACCGGACAAGGGGGCCTGATCACCGAAAACCGGCGCGCGGCCCGGCGGGTCCCGCCGGGTCCAACCCGGGCCGTGCGCCCGTCAGTCGTCCACGACCACCATCGATCCGCCGGGCACCCGCACCGCCAGTTCCTTCCAGAATCCGGCCCGGATGGCGTAGCGGTCGTGTTCGTCGATCTGGTCGTCCTTGTGCGCGAGCAGTCCGAAGCGGGCGGCGTAGCGGAGGAGTTCGCCGTCGACCCGGTGCGGGATGCGGGGGTAGTCGGGCCAGAGCACGGTGAGCCGTTCGACGTCGCCCAACCGTTCGCTCCAGCGGCGGGCGAAGACCTGGCCGACTTCGTGGGCGTCGCCGCCGATGGAGGTGATGTCCTCCTCGCGGTCGGCCCAGCGCTGTTCGGCGGTGGTGAGGTGGGCGAGGGTGGGGAGGCTGTCGCCGGCGGTGACGGCGGGTTCGGGGGCGGGGCGGTCGACCCAGCCGCGGTCGGAGGACCAGCGCAGGACGGGGCCGGCCTGTCCGGCGGCGCCCGTCGAGCCGACGGCCTGTCCGTTGGTGCCGTGCCCGTTCGCCTGCCCGTTCAGGAGCCCGTTGGCGCCCTGTCCGTTGGCGCCGTGCCCGTTGGCGCCGTGCCCGTTGACGAGCCCGGTGCCGCCGTGGCCGTTCGCGAGTCCGGTGCCGCCGTGCCCGTTGACGGCCGAGGCGACGGCGGGGGTGCGCCCGGCGAGGTCCTTGGGGGTGGGGACGACCTTGAGCGCGGCGGCCGACTGGGGCCGCCCCGCCGCTGGAACCGCCCCTGGAACGGTCCCTGGGACGGCGCCCGGGACGGCCCCGACGGCGGAGGCCCCGACGGCGGAGGCCCCGACGGCAGCGGGCACGGCGGCAGCGGGCACGGCGGCCGGCTGGACGACCGGGGGCGCCACGACCGGCGCCGCGGCGGGTGCCGCCACGGGCGGGCCGACGGGCGGGGCGGCGAGGATCTTGGCGATCTCCTGGCGGGCGCCGGGCGCGGGGAAGACGCTGGCGTTCTCCCGGAGGCTGAAGGAGCCCTCGATCCACTCGCGGTCGAGCACTCTTCGCTCGTCGGCCTCGCCGACCAGGTCCTCGGACTGGTTGAAGTCGCCGTCGGCGGCCTGGAGCGCCCACAGGTGGACGGCCACGCCGTGTTCCTTGGCGGTCATCATGCCGGGCAGCAGGTCGCCGTCGCCGGTGATCAGGACGACGTCGGCGCAGGCCCGGTTGCGGGCGAGTTCGGAGAGTTCGGCGTGCATGGCGGCGTCGACGCCCTTCTGCACCCAGCGCCCTTCGGCGCGGGTGAGGGCGCCGAGCCGCACGGTGACGCGGGGCAGGACGCGCAGCCGGCGGTGTTCGGGCATCGGGCGCCGGTCGGGGGCGGCGTCGAACCAGTAGATGCGCAGCAGCGGCAGTCCGGTCTCGGCCTCGGCGCGTTCGCGCAGCGCGGTGATCAGCGCGGTGTGGTCGACGGTGACTCTGGAACGGGACGGGTCACCGGCGAGCAGGCTGGCGGCGGCGCCCAGCAGGTATCCGGCATCCACCAGGACGACACAGCGGTCCATCGCGCACCTCTTTCCACTCGCCCTCGTGTGGGGGTCGGGCCGGGTGGGCGCGGATCCGCCCGTCGTCCGGGCGTGGTGGGGTGAGGGGCCCCCGTGGCCGCCCGATCGTTGGGTCACCTTTTCCCCCTGGTTCGCGCGCCGAACCTCGACGGATGTCGCGGTACCGCAACGGCAAGCCCAACGGAACGCAAAGGCGGGCCCCGTTCAACGACGGGGCCCGCCCTTGGTCACGCCGGGGGGTGCGAGCGGGCGCTCGCCGCGGGGTGCGAGCGCCCGAGGCCCGGCGGGGCCGGGTGTCAGCCCTTGAGCTCGGCGGCGACCAGCTCGGCCAGTTGGACGGCGTTGAGCGCGGCGCCCTTGCGCAGGTTGTCGTTGGACACGAACAGCGACAGGCCGTGCTCGACGGTCTCGTCGGCCCGGATGCGGCCGACGTAGCTCGGGTCCCGGCCGGCGGCCTGGAGCGGGGTGGGGATGTCGGACAGCTCGACGCCGGGGGCGGCGGCGAGCAGTTCGGCGGCGCGCTCGGGGCTGATCGGGCGCTCGAAGCGGGCGTTGATCTGGAGCGAGTGGCCGGAGAAGACCGGGACGCGCACGCAGGTGCCGGCGACCTTGAGGTCCGGGATGCCGAGGATCTTGCGGCTCTCGTGGCGGAGCTTCTGCTCCTCGTCGGTCTCGTTGGAGCCGTCCTCGACGATGGAGCCGGCCAGCGGCACCACGTTGAAGGCGATCGGGCGCTGGTAGACCTTGGGCTCGGGGAACTCGACGGCGGAGCCGTCGTGGGCGAGCGCGGCGGCGCCGTCGACGACCTTGGCGGCCTGGTCCTGGAGTTCGGCCACGCCGGCCACGCCGCTGCCGGAGACGGCCTGGTAGGTGGAGACGACGAGCGCGGCGAGGCCGGCCTCCTCGTGCAGCGGGCGCAGCACGGGCATGGCGGCCATGGTGGTGCAGTTCGGGTTGGCGATGATGCCCTTGGGCCGGTCGGCGATGGCGCCGGGGTTGACCTCGGAGACGACCAGCGGGACGTCGGGGTCGCGGCGCCAGGCGGAGGAGTTGTCGATGACGACGGCGCCGGCCGCGGCGGCCTTGGGGGCGAGGGCCTTGGAGGTGGAGCCGCCGGCCGAGAAGATCACGATGTCCAGGCCCGTGTAGTCGGCCGTGGCCGCGTCCTCGACGGTGACCTCGGTGCCCTGCCACGGCAGGGTGCGTCCGGCCGAGCGGGCCGAGGCGAACAACCGCAGCTGCTCGACCGGGCCCAGTCCGCCTTCACGACCAGCGCGCTCCGCCAGGATCTCGCGGACCACTCCGCCGACCTGGCCGGTGGCCCCGACAATGCCGATCTTCATTCCGACTACTCCTCTGGATGGTGCTGTCTACAGCCGCACTCTGCCCATCATGCCTTGTCACGCGGGTGCGGCGGCCTGGTGTTCCACGCTATGAGAGAGGGCTAGTGGTCCAGACCACTCACCAGCTTCAGCGCGGCCTCGACCTCCGCCTCCCCGGCCGGCAGCAGCGGCAGCCGGACGTCCGGGGTGGGGATCCGGCCCTGGGCGTGCAGCACGCCCTTGATCACCGTCGGGTTCGGCGCGGCGAAGGCGGCCAGCGCCAGCCCGGTGAGCCGGTGCCCGAGCGCCCGGGCCCGGGCGGCGTCCCCGGCCTGCCAGGCCCGCGTCAGCTCGACGAACCGGGCGGTGGCCAGATGGGCGGAGGCGAGGATGCCGCCGGCCGCGCCGAGCGCCAGCAGCGGCGACAGGAAGGCGTCCTCCCCGGTCAGCACCGCGAAGTCGGCGGGGGCGGCGGCGAGCAGTTCCACCGCCGTCTGGTCCACTCCCCCGGTCGCGTACTTGACGCCCGCCACGCCGTCCAGCGCGGCGAGTTCGAGCAGCGCGGCGGCGGACAGCTGCTGCCCGGTGCGGTACGGGATGTGGTAGACGACCAGCGGCAGCGGGCTGCTCCCGGCGAGCGCCCGGAAGTGCGCGACCGTCCCGGCCTCTCCCGGCCGCAGGAACGCCGGGACGGTGACCAGCGCGGCCGCGGCCTGCGGCACCCGCTTGCCGAGCGCGGCCAGCGACTCGGCGGTGGAGCGGGTGTCGCCGCCGTGCGCGCCGACGGTCAGGAGGGCCCCGCGGGCGGCGCAGGCGGCCGCGGCGGTCTCGACCACGGCCCAGCGCTCGTCCTCGCTCAGCGCGGCGGGCTCGCCGGTGGTCCCGAGGGCGACCAGCCCGGCCGCGCCGGCCTCCAGCAGTTCGGCGGCGAGCACGGCGAGGGCGTCCAGCGCGACCGTACCGTCCGCGGCGAAGGGCGTGATCAGGGGGACGTGGATGCCGGTGAGTTCCATGGCCACGATCCTGCGGCTCGCCGATCGCCCAGGTCCAGTTCACATTCGTGATGCTTCTCGTAAGCTGAGCCGATGCTCGACGTCCGACGCCTGCGCCTGCTGCGCGAACTCGCCCACCTCGGCACCATCGCCGCCGTCGCCGAGGCGCTCTCCTTCAGCCCTTCGGCGGTGTCCCAGCAGCTGTCCGTCCTGGAGAAGGAGGCGGGCGTCCCGCTGCTGGAGCGCACCGGGCGGCGGGTCGCGCTCACTCCGGCCGGGCGCAACCTCGTCCGGCACGCCGAGGCGGTGCTCGCCCTGCTGGAGCAGGCGGGCGCCGAACTCGCCCACGCCCGGCGGGGGTTGGCCGGCCCGTTGCGGATCGGCACCTATCCGTCGGCGGCCCGCGCGATCATCCCGGCGGTGCTGGGCGAGCTGGCCGCCTGGCATCCGGGCCTGGAGCCGATGGTGACCGAGGTGGATCCGGCGGGCGTCGCGGCGGCGCTGCGCGCGGGCGAGCTGGACGTCGCCCTGGTCCACGAGTACGACCTGGTCCCGGCCGATCCGGAGCCGGGCCTGGCGGTGACCCGTCCGGTGTTCACCGAGCCGATGTACCTGGCGGCCCGCGCCCCGGGCACCGTCGCCGAGCAGCGCGGCGCGCCGTGGATCATGGCCCCGCCGGGCACGCTCTGCCACAGCATGGCCGTCCGGGCCTGCGAGTCCGCCGGGTTCGCGCCCCGGATCCGGCACCAGATCGACGACTTCGCGACCGTCCTGGCCCTGGTGGCGGCCGGCCAGGGCGTGGCCCTGGTCCCGCAGCTGGGCGCCGCGCAGCCCCCGCCCGGCGTGGTCCTCACCCGGCTGCCGATGTACCGCCGCACCCGGGCCGCCTTCCGCGCGGGCGCCGGCTCGCACCCGGCCATCTCGGCCTTCGTCTCCGCCCTGCACACGGCCGTCCCCCCGGGCCTGGGCGGGCACGGCTGATCCCCCGGGGGCGCACCCCCGGGGGATCGGTCACCGGCTCAGCCCGCCAGGCAGCTCGGCCCGAGCAGCTGCTTGAGGTCCCCGAACAGCGCCGGGTCCGACTTCACCCGGTGCCGGTCCAGCCGCAGCACGGTCGTCTTGTTCCGGCCCTCCAGCCGCACCCGGACCTCCGTAGTGCCCCGGTGGCTGCCCAGCACCTCGCCGAGCCGGGCGATCAGCGGCGGGGTGATCTTCACGCTCGGGATGTTGATGACGATCGGCGCCTCGGCGTGCGCGTTCGACAGGTCCGGGACGGACAGCTCCATCCCCATCAGTCGCGGCACGTCCTCCCGCTTGTCCAGCTTGCCGCGCACGAACACCACGGCGTCCTCGACGAGTTGGGCCGAGACCAGCTGGTAGCTGGCGGGGAAGAACATACAGTCGATCGAGCCCGCGAGGTCCTCGACGGTCGCGATCGCCCAGGCGTTGCCCTGCTTGGTCATCTTGCGCTGGAGGCCCGAGATGATGCCGCCGATGGTGACGATGGTGCCGTCGGGCCGTTCGGCGAGGTCGGCCACCGCGCAGTCCGCCTTGTCGGCGAGCACGTGCTCGATGCCGTGCAGCGGGTGCGAGGAGACGTACAGGCCGAGCATCTCGCGCTCCTGGGTGAGCAGGAAGGACTTCTCCCACTCCTCCTCGGAGAAGACGACGTCGAGGCCGAAGCTGGGCTCGTCGGAGACGGCGTCCCCGCCGAACAGGTCGAACTGGCCCTCGGCCTCCTTGCGCTTGACCCCGACGACGTTGTCGATCATCGGCTCGAACTGCGCGCTGAGGCCCTTGCGGGTGTGCCCGAGCGAGTCGAAGGAGCCCGCCTTGATCAGCGATTCGACGGTCCGCTTGTTGCAGACCACCGACTCCACCTTGTCGAGGAAGTCCGGGAAGGAGCTGAACTTCCCCTTCGACTTGCGGGTGCGGATCATCGAGTCGACGACGGGGCCGCCGACGTTGCGGATCGCGGTGAGGCCGAACCGGACGAGCGTGTCACCGTGCGGGGTGAAGTCCGAGTCCGACTCGTTGACGTCCGGCGGCAGCACCTGGATGCCCATCTTGCGGCACTCGTTGAGGTAGATCGCCGACTTGTCCTTGTCGTCCTTGACGGACGTCAGCAGGCCGGACATGTACTCGGCCGGGTAGTTCGCCTTGAGGTAGGCCGTCCAGTACGAGACCAGCCCGTACCCGGCGGTGTGCGCCTTGTTGAACGCGTAGCCGGAGAAGGGGACCAGGACGTCCCACACCGCCTGGATCGCCGCGTCCGAGTAGCCGTGGTCCCGGCAGCCCTTCTGGAAGGGCACGAACTCGGCCTCCAGGATCTCCTTCTTCTTCTTGCCCATGGCCCGGCGCAGCAGGTCGGCCTGGCCGAGCGAGTAGCCGGCGAGGATCTGGGCGGCCTTCTGCACCTGCTCCTGGTAGACGATCAGGCCGTACGTCGGCTTGAGGATCTCCTCCAGGGGCTTCTCCAGCTCCGGGTGGATCGGGGTGATCTCCTGCTGGCCGTTCTTGCGCAGCGCGTAGTTGGTGTGCGAGTTGACGCCCATCGGGCCCGGTCGGTACAGCGCGAGGACGGCGGAGATGTCTTCGAAGTTGTCGGGCTTCATCAGCCGCAGCAGCGAGCGCATGGGGCCGCCGTCGAGCTGGAAGACGCCGAGCGTGTCGCCGCGCGCCAGCAGTTCGTAGGTCGGCTTGTCGTCCAGGGGCAGATCAAGCAGGTTGATCTTGATGCCCTTGTTCTTCTCGATCGCCTTGACGGCGTCGTCCATGATCGTCAGGTTGCGCAGGCCGAGGAAGTCCATCTTGAGAAGGCCGAGGCCCTCGCAGGTGGGGTAGTCGAACTGCGTGATGGTGACGCCGTCGGTGTGCCGGGTCCAGACCGGGATGTGGTCGGTCAGCGGCTCGGCGGACATGATGACGCCGGCCGCGTGCACGCCGGGCTGGCGGATCAGGCCCTCGATGCCGCGCGCGGTGTCGATGACCTTCTTCACGTCCGGGTCGGTCTCGTACAGCCCCCGGATCTCGCCGGCCTCGCTGTAGCGCGGGTGGCTGCTGTCCGTGATGCCGGACAGCGGGATGCCCTTGCCCATCACGTCCGGCGGCATCGCCTTGGTGATCCGGTCGCCCATCGCGTACGGGTAGCCGAGGACGCGCGAGGAGTCCTTGATGGCGGCCTTCGCCTTGATGGTGCCGTACGTGACGATCATGGCGACCTTGTCGGATCCCCACTTCTCGGTCACGTACCGGATCACGTCACCGCGCCGGCGCTCGTCGAAGTCGATGTCGACATCGGGCATGGAGATGCGCTCGGGGTTGAGGAAGCGCTCGAAGATCAGGCCGTGCGGGATGGGGTCGAGGTCGGTGATGCCCATCGCGTACGCGACCAGCGAGCCGGCCGCCGAACCACGGCCGGGGCCCACCGCGATGCCCTGCTCCTTGGCCCACATGATGAAGTCGGCGACCACGAGGAAGTACGCCGGGAACCCCATCTGGATGATGGTGTCCATCTCGTACTCGGCGAGCTTCTTGTGCTCCTCGTCGTACCCGCCCGGGAAGCGCCAGTCCATGCCCTTCCACACCTGGGACTTGAAGAAGTCCGCCTCGGACTCGAAGCCCTCCGGGATCGGGAAGCGCGGCATGAGGTTGCGGAACTTGAACATGCCCTCGGTGTCGACCCGGGAGGCGACGAGGAGCTGGCTGTTGCGGCAGCCCTCCTGCCAGGCGTCCGAGGAGTCCAGGGCGTACATCTCGGCGGCCGACTTGATGTAGTAGCCGGTGCCGTCGAAGCGGAAGCGGTCCGGGTCGGAGAGGTTCTTGCCGGTCTGCACGCAGAGCAGCAGGTCGTGCGCCCCGGCGTCGGCCTCGGTGGTGTAGTGCGAGTCGTTGGTGACGACCGGGGGGATGTTCAGCTTCTTGCTGATCTCCAGCAGCCCGTCGCGGACCCGCTTCTCGATGTCGAGGCCGTGGTCCATCAGCTCCAGGAAGTAGTTCTCCTTGCCGAAGATGTCCTGGTAGTCGGCGGCCGACTTCACCGCCTCGTCGAACTGGCCCAGGCGCAGCCGGGTCTGCACCTCGCCGGACGGGCAGCCGGTGGTGGCCATCAGGCCGCCGGACAGGTCGGAGATCAGCTCCTTGTCCATCCGGGGCCACTTCACCAGCCAGCCCTCGGCGTAGGAGCGCGAGGTCAGCTTGAAGAGGTTGTGCAGGCCCTCCTTGTTACGGGCCCAGATGGTCTTGTGGGTGTAGGCGCCGGAGGCGGAGACGTCGTCCCGCTTCTGGTGCGGCTGGCCCCACAGGATGCGCTTGGTGTTGGAGCGGGACTCCGGCGCGACGTACGCCTCGATGCCGATCACCGGGGTGATCCCGGCGGCGGTCGCCTGCTTGTGGAACTCGGCGGCGCCGTACATGTTCCCGTGGTCGGTCATCGCGACGTGGGTCTGGCCCAGCCGCTCGACCTCCTTGAACATCTGCTTCAGCCGGGCGGCACCGTCCAGCATCGAGTACTCGGTGTGGACGTGCAGATGCGCGAACGGCTGATCGCTCAAGGCGGGGCCTCCGGAGGCGAGTGCGGGTCTGGTGGGCCGGCGAACGCGCAGGTACGCGCAGGTCACGGAAGGTGCCTGGAAACGGATGTGGCCCGGACCACCTCGTGGGGTCCGGACCATCACTCACACGTTCACGCGTCTACTCTAGCTCCCCTTCGGAGGCGGCTCCCTCCGGCTCGGAGCCTCCCGAGCTCAGCCCGGCGAGTCGCGCCCCGGCGGCCTCGCGGACCTCCGGTACCTCCATCGGGTCGTCCCGCAGGTGGGCGAGGCGTTCCCGGACGTGGGGGCGATCGGGGGCGTGCGCGACGGCCAGGAGGCGGGCGTCGGCCTCGCAGTCCCAGAGGCACTCGGTGTACACCTCGGCCAGCCCGGCGGGGGCGACGGCGGCCAGTGCCTCCAGGTAGGCGGGGCGCTCGGAGGAGTGCGGCGTCCACAGCCAGAAGCGGCGCAGCAGCGACGCGGCCCCGGCCGCTTCGGGGCCGAACCGGGCCAGGCCCCGGGCGGTGCGCATCGGGCCGCACCACTCCTGGGCCGCCCACTGCCGCTCCAGCTCGCCCGTCGCCATGGACGGATCACTCGCGCCGCCGCCGTGCTCCGGCAGCAGGGCGGGCGGGCTCGCGCTGTCCCGCTCGGGGGCCGGGTCCGTCGAGCCGCGGGGGCCACGCCGCCGGCGTACGTCCTGCCCGTCACGGACGTCCTGCCCGGCCGCCAGGTCCTCCCACCACTGGGGCGGCCAGACCACGGCCACCGACTCCAGGACGGCCACCCGGTGCTCGCCCTCGCGGACGTGGGTGCGGAGTGCGTCCCGGGCCTCGGCGGAGCCGCCGAGCGCCAGCAGCTCCAGGACTCCGGTGGCCCGCAGGCAGGTGTCCTCGTCCCCGGTCAGCAGTTCGACGATCGGTCCGACCGGCAGTTCCAGGTCCCGGACGAGCCGCGCCAGGTAGAGGTGCCGGTCGTCCACCTGCCGGTCCCAGCGCCAGTCCCAGCGGATGCGCCCGTAGACCAGGTCGGCGGCTGCCGCCGGGTCCTCCGCCGCCATCCGCGCGCCCAGGCCCCGGCCGCGCTGCAACAGCCCGGGCAGGGTGCCTGCCGGGGCGTACTCGTATCTCCGCTGTGCCACGTGCCCAATCGTCCCTCAGCCCCCGACGGCTGGGCGGCGGGGGCTGGGGGTGGGGGTGGGGGTGGGGGTGGGGGTTAGGTGTCCTCGTCGGGCGGGGTCGCGCGGAGGGCGGTGATGACGCCCAGGACGACGGTGGCGATCGCCAGGGCGAGGAGGACGGCGAAGGCGGTGGCGATCAGGAAACGCACGAGTCGTCGCCTCGTTCGGCGGCGAGG
The DNA here is from genome assembly GCF_044741445.1 of Kitasatospora sp. NPDC088160. Lineage (NCBI taxonomy): Bacteria > Bacillati > Actinomycetota > Actinomycetes > Kitasatosporales > Streptomycetaceae > Kitasatospora > Kitasatospora sp. NPDC088160. Next base: position 24,317 of record NZ_JBIUSS010000019.1, read on the forward strand.
AGGAGGGAGAGGAGGTTGAGGAGAGTGGAGGCGGGGGCGGCGTTGAAGCGGACGAGGATGCGGCCGTCGATGGTCTTGTCGGTGGTGGCCGAGGGCCAGATCAGGCCGAACCTCCGGCCACGCTCCTGGACTTCGGCGAGGAGCGTGTGGATGTGGTCGTCGGTGTAGTGCCGGATCCGGGGGTCGGTCGGCAGCATGGGGCGACGGCGCGGGAGGGGGAAGGACATCAGGCGGCGTCCAGCTCGAACCACACCATTTTGCCGCGTTCCTGGGGGTCCACGCCCCAGCGGTGGGTGAGTCCTTCGATGAGTTGGAGGCCCCGGCCGGACTGGGCGAGGGGCGCCGGCTCCTGCTTCTTGGGGAGGTCCGGGCTCTCGTCGCTGACGGACACCCGGAGGGTGGGGCCGACAGCGAGGATGAGGACGAGCGGCGCGGGGGTGCCGCCGTGCCGCCAGGCGTTCACGAGCATTTCGACGAGCGCGAGTTCGGCGTCCGCAGTGGCCGAGGGCGAGTACCCGCAACGACCCATCGCGTCCCGGAGGGACTGGCGGGCGATGGCGAGGGAGGGCGTGTTGAGGTGACGCATGGGAGTTCTCCCGAGGCGTGATGGTGAGGGAAGAACCGGCGGGCATGCCGCCGAAAGCCCATCAAGAGGGCTTTATTGACGATCCGTCGGATCGCCACGACACCGAACATAGCGCAGATGAGTATCCAAATTTCTACGCTCTCGGGAAGTTCCCCCTATGGTGGTAACCGGTGGACCAGCGCTCGACGAGCGCGGCAGACTTGGCCACACTGCACGCCAGGAAGGAAGCCATGCCGCCACGCTCGAACCCAACGCTGCGTCAACGCCGACTCGGAACCGAGCTGCGGAGAATGCGCGAGCAAGCTGGGTTTGGCGGCTCACAACTCGGCCGCGTCGTCGGCATGAGCCCCGCCCAAGTGACGCAGATGGAGTCAGGCCGGATCGGCATCAGCGTCGAACGTCTTCACACCATCGCCGCCGCATGTAACTGCGCAAACCGGCCCTTGATCGATGCGCTCGCCGCCATAATCGCGGAGAGGGGAAAGGGCTGGTGGGAGGAGTACGGCGAAGTCCTCACGTCGGACTTCCTTGAGGTAGCCGAGATCGAGGGGTACGCCGAGAAGCTCTCCATGTGCACGACCACCTACATCCCGGGGCTACTCCAGACCGCCACCTACGCCTCCGCTGTGTTCAAGCGAATCTATCCACCACTGCCTCGCAAGGATGTCGACATCCGAACAGCGTTCCGCGTCCAGAGGCAGCAGGTCATCCGATCCGGCCGGGCACCGTTCCGAGCGTTCATCCACGAGGCTGCACTGCGGATGCAGTTCGGCGGGCCGAAGGTGCTCGTGGACCAGCTTGACGCTCTGCTCGAAGACTCCCAGCAGCCCGGTATCTCCGTTCGCGTAGTTCCCTTCGCAGTCGACACCTTTCCCGGGGCCGGTGAGAACCTCACATTCGCAGAAGGGTCGGTCCCCGAGCTCGACACCATTCAGCTGGACGTCTCCCAAGGAGCCCTGTTCTTCGACTCTCCTGCGGACCTTGCCCGGTACCGGGCGATCTTCGCCCGCCTGGCCTCCACGGCTCTCCCCGAAGATGGGTCTCGAAGCTTCATCCGATCCATCAAGAAGGAACTGGAACAAACGTATGCCTGAGTCGACATGGCAAAAATCCAGCTTCAGCGCCTCAAGCAATGAGTGCGTCGAAGTCCGAACGGTCGACGGGCTGGTCGAACTCCGCGAGTCGGACGAGGGCCACCTCACCATCCCCACCACCCCCGCCCACTTCGCCGCCTTCCTCCAAGCCGCCAAGACCGGCGAGTTCGACCACCACGCCTAGACACACCACAGCGCAGGAAGTCGGCCAACCCGACTTCCTGCGCCGAACAACCAACGGGACCCCAGATGACCGACACCAACTGGCAGAAGTCCAGCTACAGCGGGGCTTCCAACGAGTGCATGGAGATCCGCACCGCCGACGGCCTGGTCGAACTCCGCGAGTCCGACGAGGGCCACCTCATCATCCCCACCACCCCCGCCCACTTCGCCGCCTTCCTCCAGGCCGCCAAATCCGGCGAGTTCGACCACCACGCCTAGGGCCTGTCCGGCGGATCAGGCGCGAGCGTGGTCCGCCGAATGCCCAGAGCGACTCAGGCCTGCGAGAACTGAGCGACGTACTCAGCGAACGCCGGGATGCCGACTTCTGCACGGCGCTCGTCCATGTGCTCGGGATCCTCGCAGGGCCACGGGATCGGCGAGCCGTCCTTCACGCCGGCGATCTGCGTGCCGTAGATCTGCTTCTGCCCTTCGTTCACAAGCGTGCGATCACGCAGGAAGGCGAGATCGCGCGGGCTGGCAGCACCGCTGGCCACCGCCTGCTCCATCAGCCCCAGCGCGCGCCGCTGAATGTCGAGCTGACGGTCGGCGTGCTGCGCGATCAGCCACGCAGCCCGAGCGGCGTCCTCGCCGACCAGCTCCGCGGTCGGCCACCCGTGCGCGTCCATGATCTCGCCGAGACGATCCGCGTGCTGCGCGGTCAAGCGGCGCCACGCCAACTGCTCCGCCGGGTCATCGCTGTTCGCCTGGCGCGCGGCCTGGTGATCTGCCGCAACCATGGCGGTGAGCTCTGCGGCCACTGCGGCGATGTCGGATGCCATCCCTACTCCACGTCAGATCGAGGTTTTCGCTGGTCATCCGCAACCTTAGGTGCGCAAATCACGACAAAATCTCCTCCCGGAGGACGGTGACAGACGCGTCCGAATGTTGGGATACTTGATCTATCCGCGGAGCCGGAGCCGGATCGACGCAACATTGACAGTCCCGTGAAAGACGTAGGCGCGCTTCTCATAGCGCGCCGCGACGGCGCGGAAGTGCTTCAGTCGATCCACTGGCCCGGCGTGATCAGTAGGGCCAGCGGCCGGCAGCCGCCTTCCCCCGCCAGGTGGACTTTGCCCAGGTCCCGTCTGCGGACCAGCGCCGATGCCGCTCGTAAACGGTCTTCCAGCTCCCGAAACGCTCGGGCAGATCACGCCAGGGCACTCCCGTTCGGACGTGGTCGTGACGGTTGGATGTGCGGTGACGTCCCTTCGACCGCTGGAGGCACGGTGGCTGGGCCTGTCATCAAACCCAGGCACTGCACCGCTACCTGCGCCGGCGCAACGCCAACGCCCGCCACCCCGACGTACTCGCCGCCCACCGCAAGGAACGCGCCAGCATCCGCGGCGAGAAGGGCATCCGCTGGGGCGGACGCCCCCTCGACGCCGCAGCCTGACCGACCCCGAACCGCAGCCCCGGAGTGCCGAAAGGGACAGGTTCACGAGAAGGACAGCGGCAGAAGGACGGCTCAGGAGGCGGACGGCTCGATCTCCCCCGCGAAGACGATGACCTGGTCGATGAGGCTCCGCCGCAGATGGACGACGTCCGTTCCCGCCAGGCGGGGGCCCCCATCCGGCGTGGTGAAGACCCACTGGTACCGGGCCCACTCGCCAGGCATGTCCACCGCTGAGCAGCGCGCCATCGTGCCGGCCCCCGCCGGGTGGCGCCGGATGTCCAGCACGAACTGCTCGACCGCCGCGATTCCTTCGCTGCGACCCAACGGCCCCCAGAAGACCACGTCTGAGGTCAGGGCCTGGGAGAGCAGGGCAGTCACATAGCTGTCGTCCGAGGCGTTGAACGCGGAGATGAACGTGTCGATCGCGGAGCGTGCCGTCTCTTCCTGCATGCCCCAGTAATACCAGCCGTTGCGCGTGCGCTCGCCCCGCGAGCCGCCTTCCGATCACGTCGGACCATCCCGGTCACAGCACTGGACACACCACAGCGCAGGAAGTCGGCCAGCCCGACTTCCTGCGCCGAACAACCAACGGAGCCCCAGATGACCGGCACCAACTGGCAAAAGTCCAGCTACAGCGCCGCGAACAACGAGTGCGTGGAGATCCGCACCGCCGACGGTCTGGTCGAACTCCGCGAGTCCGACCAGGGCCACCTCACCCTCCCCACCACCCCCGCCCACTTCGCCGCCTTCCTCCAGGCCGCCAAAGCCGGCGAGTTCAACCACCACGTCTAGATGAATGAGTCCAAGGGATCCGGGTTGGCCGCAACGAGGCTGACTGCGCCTGCTCAGTCCAGGCGCCGCCGGTAGTAGGAGATCGTGACGACCGCGAGCAGCGGCCCCCACAGCAGCAGTGGGGCGTAACAGGCGTCCATCACGACGAGCGCCGCCCCGGTCGGGGCTCCCTGTGCCCCTCCGAAGCCGCCCGCCCGGGGGATCGTCAACAGCATCAGAACGGCCGCGCCGAGCAACGCCGGAATCACCGCCGCCAGCGGCGCGACACGCTTCCCTCCGATCAGCGGGATCCAGCCCGGCACCACCTCGCCCCAGGGCTTGACCAGCCCAAGGGTGAGCAATGTGAGCCCTTCGGTACCCAAGCTCATCGCGATGCACATGGCGCTGAACCAGCCGGGGATGTCCAATCCCGTGGTGTTGAATCCCACCGGCATGCCGACCCCCATCGCGATCCGCCAGATCCCGGACGGCACCGCGGTGAGTGCCGCAATGTGCGCGACTCGGACCACCCAACGGGCAGGAGACTGACTCTCGGAGGCCGCAGCGGCTGTCGGTGTCCCAAACGTGACCATGGCCCCATGCTGTCCCGCGGTCCGCCCCGCCGAATCATGCGCAAGGTCCAACTCAAATCCCCCGCAGGGGGGATGGAGAACCTCGGCTTCGACCGGACAGTCGCCGACACCCGACTGACCGCACGCCAACCGAGTCCAAGGGATCGTCTGCGGAGATGGCGCGAGGGCGTCCAATGTAGGTGTGCGAAGGCAGAATTGGACACCCTCGCAACGGCGCTCCACGTAAGGATCGACGACCAGCTGAAGGCTTCGCCGGACTTCCGCCGCCTGTTCCCGCACCTGCCCCAGCAGTCCGGGTACAACAAGCGGCTCCGCAACGCATCCGAGCTGATCAAGCACATGATCTGGGCGGACTGCCGGTCCTGTTCGCACTCACCCGCGCGAAGTCCGACGAACGCGAGTCCCTGCACGGCATGCTCGATGCCGCACCCGACGTCGTCGCCGCCCATCCGAGGCAGACGATCATCGGCGACAAGAACTACTACGGCCACGACTTCGAGCACGACCTCACCGAGCGTCACCTGGCGTGTGTCCTGGCGCTCACCGCCGCGATCTGGTTCAACGACAAGACCGGCCAACCCGTCAAGCGATCCCTGATCGCCTTCGATCACGCAGGAAGTCGGCCAGCCCGACTTCCTGCGCCGAACAACCAACGGAGCCCCGGATGGCGCGGGCGAGGCGGCCTCACCCCGGCGGGTGAGGCCGCCGTGCGCATCACCAGGGCACTACGCCGGCGTCCTCGAAGAACTGGCCGGTCGGGCCGTCGTCGGGCAGGGTCGCGAGCTTGATCGCGATCGCCGCGCCCTGTTCGGGGGTGCGCACGCCGCGGAAGCCGTTGAGGTCGGTCGCGACGTAGCCGGGGCAGCCCGCGTTGATCAGGATGTTCGTGCCGCTCAGCTCCCGGGCGTACTGGAGGGTGACGGCGTTCAGGAACGTCTTCGACGGCGCGTACGCCACGGCCACCGGACCCGCCGTCTGCTCGGCAGCGGCTCCTGACTGGCGGGTGAGGGAGCCGACGCTGCTGGACATGTTCACGATCCGCGGTGAGGCGGAGCGGCGCAGCAGCGGCATCATCGCGTTGGTGACGCGGATGACACCGATCACGTTGGTCTCCACGACCGTCCGGATGGTGGCGGGATCGACCCGGGTGGGCTCCTGCGGCATGCCGCCGGTGATGGCGGCGTTGTTGACGAGCACGTCGAGGCGCCCGGCCCGTTCCTCGATCAGCCGGGCGGCGGCGGTCGCGCTCGCGTCGTCGGTCACGTCCAGCGGTACGCCGAACGCGTCGACGCCGGCGGCGCGCAGCCTCTCCACCGCGGCCTCACGGCGCTGGTCGTCGCGGGCGCCGACGCCGACGCTCCAGCCGAGGGCGCCCAGGCCCGCGGCGATCTCGTAGCCGATTCCCTTGTTCGCGCCGGTGACCAGCGCAGTCGTTCGTTCGCTCATGGGGCCATGCTGCCGCCGGCCCCCGGTCGGGGTCCAAGACCGATCGGGTGGGAATCGATACCGTCTGGGTATTGATCCGGAGTACCGTGGCCGGATGGAGACCCGGGAACTGCGCTACTTCGTCGCCGTCGCTGAAGAGCTGCACTTCGGGCGCGCCGCGCAGCGCCTCGGGATCGCGCAACCGCCGCTGTCACGGGCGATCCAGCAGCTCGAACGACGGCTCGGGGCAGCGCTGCTGGATCGGACCAGCCGCACCGTCACGCTGACGGAGGCCGGCTCGGTCCTGCTGGTCGAGGGCCGGGCGGCCCTGGAGGCGGTCGACGCCGCCGAGCGTCGGACCCGCCGCGCCGCCGCTTCCCCCACCGGCCGCCCCGGCCTGGTCCTGGTCACGAAAGCCAGCGCGTCCAGCGAACTGCTGGCGGAACTCCTCGGCGCGTACGCCGCCGAACCCGGCGCGGTCCCCGTCGACGTCATCCTGTGCGGCCCGGCCGAGCAGGCACGATTTCTGCTCGAAGGCCGAGCCGACGTGGCGCTGCTGCACCGGCCGTTCGACTCGACGGCCAGGCTCCACACCGAAGAACTCGGCACGGAGGGCCAGGTGGTGGTCCTGCCGACCGGGCATCCGCTCACCGCCCGGGACCACGTGCACATGGCCGACATCACCGGGCTGCCGGGCCTGCCCCTGCCACGCTGGCCCAACCCCGACGGCACCTACCCACCCGGCCCCGGCCCCCAGGTCCGCGACCACGCGCAGCTGTTGCAGCTCGTCGCGCTCGGCCGGGCTTGCGCGGTCTCACCGGAGTCGTGCCGAGCCCAACTGCACGGTGACCTCGCGGCGGTGCCCGTGCTGGACGCGCCGAAGGTCACCACCGTGATCGCCTGGCCACCGCACAGCCGGTCCAGAGCCGTCGCCGACTTCGTCCGGACGGCGACACGTCTCCGGTAGTTCCGACCTGCCCGGCCGGGTTCCACCTGTCGTGGCCCGGCTCGACCGTCACCGGACATCGCCGTCACGACCAGCGGAAGTCCCAACCGGTGGAACTCCCGTGCGACCGTGGGCGATCGCCGAGGACCAGGGGTGAAGGCAGCCGCCTCCGCGACGCCTGTCGAAGTTGCGTTTTCCCCGGCCCAAGTGGCCTCTTGCACCGGCCATTGCGGGGGCCCCGAACAGGTGACGGATCGCGAGACGCCCCACGCGCAGGAAGTCGGCCGGCCCGACTTCCTGCGCCGAACAACCAACGGGGAACAACCCACCACCCGCCGCCAAGCAGCCGAAGCCGGCGAGTTCGACCACCGCTCCCCAGTGCCGCTCACGCGCCGCCCGCCGCGGGATCAGGCGCTGCCCGCCTTTTCCTCGACCAGGACGGCGCCGGAAGCCGCTTCGGCCTTGCGCAGCGGAAGTTTGGACCAGCGGAAGGGAGCCAGCAGCAGGCCGAGGTAGGAGTCCGGCAGCCGGACCTGGTCGGCCAGGCCGATGTCCTCGGGCGGCATCCGGTCAGCGGGCAGGTAGAAGGTCCCGAACAGCAGATCCCACAGGACGACCTTGCCGCCGAAGTTCTTGTTGGCTTCGCGCAGGTCCCTGGAGTGGTGCCAACGGTGCCCTTCCGGTCCGGGCACCAGGTAGTTCAGCGGGCCCAGACGGACGTCCATGTTGGAGTGCATGGTGACGCCGTGGCAGTTGTAGAAGGTGAGGAGGATGATCAGGCCGGAGAGGCTGTGCAGCGTCCACCCGGTCAGGGCCAGCGGGAAGACGATCGCCACGTCGTCGAGGAAGAAGTCGATGGGGTGGAACCGGGCGGAGTTGAGCCAGTAGAGCCGCTCCGAGCTGTGGTGCACCGCGTGGAAGCGCCAGAAGACCCGCGAACCGTGAATCCAGCGATGCATCCAGTAGTAGAAGAACTCTCCCACCAGGAGCGCCAGCGCGGCCTGGGCGACGGGAGGCCAACTCGTCGGCCACAACGTGCTGTCCAGCTCTTCGGAAAGCAGGACGGATCCGGCGAACAGGACCGAGAGGAACAGCGGCTCGATCAGCCGGGCGACCACCAGCAGGGCCACCAGACTGGAGGTGGCGTCCGAGACGACGTCCTTGCGCGAGCGGTTCCAGCCCTCGTAGAACGGCTGGACCCGCTCCAGGACGGCCACGTACACCGAGGCGAACAGGGTGACCATCGGCACGATGGCCCACTGCGGGAACGAGGTGTCGACCAGGGTGATGGATGCCCCGAGTGTCAGCACCATGAGGATCGGATAGCTGAGATAGCGGATGGTGAAACGCAGGGTTCTCCGCGCGCCGCCGAGTTCTGTTTCCGTCGTTGATTTCATTCCTGATCTCCCCGTGGACTTCTTCGGACTTCTTCAGGCTTCTTCTGCACCCCTCCGCGCGGGACGGGCAGGTATCTACTGGCTTCCGGGGATCTGCTGCCATATCCGGACCGGCCCCAACGGCGAGAATCCGTTTGCCTCGGCAGCCGCCAGCTCCGCGTCCCGCTCGTACCCGACCAGGTCGATTCCCGGTGCCTCTTCGTGAGCACAGGAGATGAGACCGGCCCATGTCCGGGAAGATTCCCCCGAGGGTCCGAAGACGTTCGACACCCCCGCCACACCATGGCTCAGGTGGAGCACGGCTCCCGCCACCAGGCCGTCGCCCGAGAATCCCCCGAGGAAGATCACGCCGTCATCGAGCAGAAGGGTTTCGGGGAACGTGTTCACCGACGTGTCGCCGCCCGCCCATGCCCGCTCCCACGTCCGCAGCTCATCGGTGCCGGTGATACGCCGCCACCGCTGGTCGGCGCCGTCCCGTGACGCCACCTGCGCCGGGGCCGCGGCTGCGGCCGGCCGGTGGATCCACTCCGCCTCGATGAGAATGCGATAGTTCCCCGGGAGGAGGTCGGCGTTGGCGAAACTGTCCTTGACGAAAAGCGGCCCCAGCGGCGCCTCCCGCAGTACGTCGAGAACCTCCGAGCCGGACATCGACGGGCTCAGGATCACCAGGTTCGGGTAGTACGTGAGACTCTTCTTCAGATTCACCCACGCGACGTCGGAGATCTCTCCGGAGAACCCGTGCGCCCGACACATCGCCTCGCACCAGGACGAGTTGTTCCGGGCGGCGGCAAGCAGCATCGGCGCCACCGGAGGGGCGGCGGCCGGAGCCCGGCCATGGCCGAACCATCTCACCGGGAAGGCCGCGACCGAGCGAACGGATCGGCACCAACGGACCCACAACCTCGTAACGTCCACCAACTCCCTTTCGTCAAGGCCGACTCCGCAGCCGGCCGGCTTCCGCACCGCCGACCCTTCGAAAGGGATGGGTCCTGTCCGGGAAATCCCCTGACGACCCAGGCCGAGCGCCTTCAACGACCTTCTTGCACATCGGTGTTGCGCGGCGCTCCGCTATGATCACCCCTGCTCATGACCACGTCAAGATCCTTCCCGAGGGCACCTGCGACACCCGTACACGCCCGCCGGCGTCGACACGTCCGTGGGCCGGAAGCGCGGTCGGGCCGACAATTCCCGCGCGCACTCGCGGTTTCGTGCACCAGAATGCCCGCATGGAAACGGACACCGTGGCGGAACTGGTCACGCGGGCACTGTCGGCAATGCGCGCCATCACCGCCTCGGACGATCCGGACGACCACGACGGCTGGAACGAGTACTCACCGCTGCTGTGGCGGGCGGCCGCCGACGAGGCGGCGCTGCCGCTCGGCCTGGAGCTGATCGGTTCGGCCGATCCGATCGAGCGCACAGCGGGCTGCGACCTGCTGCGCGACACCAGCTATCACCACGAGGCAACCCGCGCCGGGACGGCCACCGCACTGGTCGCCCTCGCGCAGCGGGAGACCGACGACCACGTGCTGCGGGCCCTGGCGCGCGCGATCGAGCAGACGCACGACCCGCGCGCCGTCCCCGTCCTCGTCGCCCTCGCCGGGCATCCTGACGCCGAGGTCCGCGAGGGGGTGGCCCGCTCGTTCGCGGAGGTCCGCACCGGCCTGCCGGACGGGCCGGACATCCACACCCTCATCAGGCTGACCCAGGACCAGAACCCGCACGTCCGCGACTGGGCGACGTTCACCCTCGGCGTCCAGTCCGCGGCGGACAGCCCCGCGATCCGGGCCGCGCTCTGGGCGCGGACGGCCGACGAGCACGACGAGACCCGCATGGAAGCGATCCACGGACTGGCCAGTCGGCACGACCCCCGCGTCGTCCCGCTCCTCGCCGAACTGATCGGCAGCCCCGAGGGCGCACACGCCCTCACGTTCAGCGCGGAGCCGATCACGGACGACCCCGAACTCCTGCCGCCCCTCCCGGAGTACGAGCCCGGAGACGACTGGACCACCGACGCCGTGAACGCCTGCAACCCGGTCCGGCGGGCCCGCCTCGACGCCTTCGCCTGGGAACTGGTCTGCACGCTCCACCGGCTCCGCCCCGACCTGGACGCCGCCGTCTCGATGGAACGCTGCGGCTGGGGCCGCTCCCTCGACATCCACGCCGCCTCGGAGCCGACGGGCTACGACATCGAGGCGCTGCTCACCCGCGCGGACGGCGACCCCGCGCGCGCTGCCGAACTGGTCTCGACCGACCTGCCGAGAATCCAGCCCGACTGACACCTCGCCCCTTTCGGGAGCCGAGACTTCGGGTCTAGCCCTTGGTGCCCCTGCCGCTCAGGAGGTCCGCGATGCGCGCGTCGACCTGCTCACGGTCGTAGCCCCGCCGCACGATCTCGAACGCCGGCGGGGGTGGCGGCGAACCGGCTTCGGACAGGGCCCTGAGATAGAGGTCGACCTGCTGGCGTTCGTAACCACGCCGCACCAAGTCGAAGCCACGGAACTCTGGCGATGCTGACACTTCGCGGGTCCTCCAACCTTCGGTATCCACGTTCGTCGTCATGACACGGGCTACAGCAACCCCGCTGCGGCCACCGGTGATCACCGGCGTGGCCGCGGCTCCCACCCTAGACTCTGCCCACCGACAGGTGGCGCCCGATGTCCTGATGCCCCGAACTCCACCTCCGCCACCGGAAGCCGGTTGACGGGTCATCCGGCATTCGGGTTCATCCGAAAACCCACCGGCCGGGGTGGCGTAAAAAGGCGTCAAGACTCTCGATCTCGCCATATGGATTCCGTATGGAGTCGCGGGGCGGAGGATTCCGATGTCTACGATCCATCTTTGCCGAGTAGAAAGATGGATCTGACATGAAACCCCTGTCCCGCCTCAAACGCGCTCTGGCCTGCGGAATCGCCGCAGTCGCCGGGGTCGCCGGCCTGACCGTGCAGGCCCAGGCCGCGGAGTCACCCCTCCACGCGGACAAGACCTGCGGAACCCCGGCCTCGGTGGGCGGCGGCAACTGCATGACCGCGCTGATCGGCTCCGCCTTCGACACGATCAGGCTCATGCGCAACGCCGCCAACCTCAACAAGCTGGACAACGCGGAGTTCACCCAGAGCACCGCGTCGAAGTTGAGCGCGAAGTTTCCCGGGTTCAACGTCATGGTGTTCAAGACCGTGGGCACCGACCTGTATGACACCGAGTGGTTCAAGAACGAGTACAAGTCCGACATGAAGGGGGTGTTGATCGACACCACCTACAAGCTCAACCATTTCATGGACAAGGAGAAGAAGGAGCCCTCCGGCTACGACATATTCCGGATCTGGGTCTTCCAGGGGGACTCGACCATCCGCAACCGCGGCGACGGCGGTTACATGAACTGGGCGTTCATCGGCAATGACGGCGACACCGTCAAGAAGGAGCCGTGGACCTGCCGGGCGGGCACCGCACGGCCCTACAAGTGCGACGGCGACGTGCGCACCATCCACTTCCCCGCGCGGTCCGGCTACGGCACCAGGACCGGCAGCCTGACCCCCGACTCCAGCCCCGGCTACCACGCCTGCCTGGACGTCAACGGCAACGGCAACGCGAACGGCACCCCCGTGCAGATGTGGGAGTGCAACGGCAGCGACGCCCAGAAGTGGACCTACAACGGGTACAAGCTCCAGGCCGCCAACGGCAAGTGCCTCGACCTGGAGGCCAACAAGACCGCGAACGGGACCAAGCTCCAGGTCTGGGACTGCCTGGAGATCCCCGGTCAGCGCTGGAACATGTCGGCCAGCGGCGGTTTCCGGCACATGGCGGACATGGACGACCGGTCCAAGGACGTCTGCATCGACGACTTCAACGGCCAGACCGCCAACGGCAGCACCGTGGCGGCCTGGGCCTGCGGCTCCGAGGACAAGCGGGACGCGCCCAACCAGAACTGGGCCTGGGGCGGCACCCCGCCGACCACCAACCCGCCCACGCCCGGCGGAGGCGGCGGCAGCAACGGCGCCGACGTGACCCTGAAGCTCGACAACGGCCTGGGTGCCGTCCCGGTCAACGGCTCCGCCGGCGCGTCGGTCGTCGCCGGGATCCGGGGTGGCAACGAGTCCAAGTGGAAGCTCACCCCGGTCGGCGGCGGTCGCTACCGGATCACCAGCTCGTACGGGCTGGAACTCACCGAGAACAGCAACTACATGGCCGAACTCCAGCCGTGGAGCAACTCCTCGAAGCAGAAGTGGGAGCTCGTCGGAGTCGGCAACGGCAAGTACCAGATCCGGATCTCCGACGACGACTGCCTCGCCCACGACGCCGACTTCAAGCAGCTCGGCGTGTGGACGTGCAAGTCGGGCTGGCAGCAGGCGTGGGTTCTGGAGTCCGCGTCCGGCGGCGTGATCACCCCGACCGATCCGACCAACCCGACGAAGCCGGACCCGAAGCCCAAGCCGGACCCCAAGCCGAAGCCGGACCCGAAGCCGGACACCAAGCCGACCGTCCCGACCGAGCGGCCGCTGTTCCTGAAGCTCTCCAACGGCCTGGGCGCCTCGGCCCCCACCGAGACCTCGACCTGGGGCGCCCCGATCGTGGGCGGGATCCTGGGGTACAAGGGGTCCACCTGGACGATCAAGCCGCTGGGCGGGGACCGCTACCGGATCGTCAACGACCTCGGGTACAACCTCACCGAGAACCCCGAGACCTACGTCGCCGAGCAGCAGGCGTGGGGCAACACCTCCAACCAGAAGTGGGAGTTCGTCGGCCTCGGCAACGGCAAGTACCGGATCCAGATCGGCGACGACGACTGCCTCACCCACGACTCCGACTTCAAGCAGCTCGGGGTGTGGAGCTGTGAGGGCGGCTGGAAGCAGGAGTGGTCCTTCCAGCTCCTCTGACCGACCAGGCCAGGCCGGCCCGTATCAGGCCAGGCCGGAGTCACGGCGAAGGGCGCCGGCCGCACGGCCGGCGCCCTTCGCCGTTCTCAGCGGGCGCCCCGCCCGGAGGCGGCGTGGTAGCGCAGGCCGTCCATCAGGAGGTCGAGGAGGCGTTCCATCCGGGTGTGGTGCTCGGGGGTGGTCGCGGCCATGGACAGGCCGCTGAGGCTGAACAGCACGTCCTCCGGTTCGACGTCGGCGCGCAGCGCGCCCGACTCGGCCCCGGCCCGCAGGAGTTGGGTGATCGCGGCGGTCAGCATCGCGCGGCTGTGCGAGAAGGGGTCGCTGCCGGAGGCTATGAGCGCGCGCAGCGCGTCGGACATCCCGCGCTTGGTGGTCATGTAGCGGACGAAGCCGTCCATCCAGGCGCGCAGCGCGGCGTCGGGCCCCCTGCCGTCCAGCAGTTCCGCGGCGGAGTCGCACAGCTTGGCGAGTTCGCTGCGGTAGACCGCCTCGACGAGTTCCTCGCGGGTGGCGAAGTGCCGGTAGAGGGTGCCGATGCCCACGCCGGCCTCCTTGGCGATCGCCCCGAGCGTCGCGTCCGGCCCGTCCTGGGCGAAGGCCCGCGCGGCCACTTCGATCAGTCGGTCGCGGTTGCGGCGCGCGTCGGCGCGCAGCGGCCGGGGGTCGGCGGTGGTCACGGCTGGTCCTCCTCGGGTTGCAAACGGAGGATGCTCCGCTTAGCCTGGAGACATGCGGAGGGCCCTCCGGTTTCCACTCTACCGGCCGCCCCCTCCCGCGCACCCCCAGCTCCGGTCACCCAGCCAGACGGGAAGATCATGAACGCCAACACCCCGCGCCTCACCACCCCCTTCGGCGCCGAGTCCACCGCCGCCGAGGTCGTCTCCGGCACCGACCTGACCGGCCGCCGCGCCGTCGTCACCGGCGGCGCCTCCGGCATCGGCGTCGAGACCGCACGCGCCCTCGCCTCGGCGGGCGCGCAGGTCACCCTCGCGGTCCGCAACCTCGACGCCGGCGCCCGCACCGCCGAGGACATCACCGCGACCACCGGCAACAAGGACGTCCGGGTCGCGCCGCTGGACCTCGCCGACCAGGCCTCCGTCGCCGCGTTCGTCGCCGCCTGGGACGGGCCCCTGCACATCCTGGTCAACAACGCCGGCGTGATGGCCTCGCCCGAGCTCCGCACGCCGGAGGGCTGGGAGCTCCAGTTCGCCACCAACCACCTCGGGCACTTCGCGCTGGCCACCGGCCTGCACGCGGCCCTGGCCCGGGACGGCGGCGCCCGCGTGGTGGCCGTCAGCTCCAGCGCCCACCACCGCTCCCCGGTCGTCTTCGAGGACATCCACTTCCGCGAGCGCGCCTACGAGCCCTGGTCCGCCTACGGCCAGTCCAAGACCGCCAACGTCCTGTTCGCGGTCGAGGCCGCCAAGCGCTGGGCGGCGGACGGCATCACCGTCAACGCCCTGATGCCCGGCGGCATCCGGACCGCCCTCCAGCGCCACGTCTCCGAGGAGGAGCTCGACCGGCTGCGCGCCCAGGCCGCCAACGGCGCGGAGCTGCTGTGGAAGACCACCGAGCAGGGCGCGGCGACCTCCGTCCTGCTCGCGGCCTCACCGCTGCTGGCGGGCGTCAGCGGCCGCTACTTCGAGGACTGCAACGAAGCCGTCCGCGGCGAACTCAGCGCCCGCAGCGGCGTCGCCGACTACGCCCTCGACCCCGAGGCGGCCGCCCTGCTCTGGCAGGTCTCGCACGACACCCTGGGCAGCCGCGACTGACGGTCCGCGGCAGAACGCCCCGCGCTCCGCTCCCCCGACTCGCCGAGGGGAAGCGGAGCGCGGGGCGGGCCCGTTACCTGCGCGGTCCCGCCAGGGCGTAGGCCCCGGCGCCGGTCACCAGCAAGGCCACCGCGGCCCAGGTGGACGCCTCCGTGCCGGCCGGGTAGACCATCCAGCCGAGCGACTTCCCCACGACGTTGGGCGGCATCGGCGGGACGAGGACGGTGATCGCGAGCCAGCCGGTCGGCAGGGTCCAGGCGAGGTGCGCCCCGCACAGCACCACCCCGAGCCCGGCCAGGCCGACCAGGCCCGCGCTGTCCCGGACGACGACCTCGGTGGGGGCGAACTTCGGCCCCACCGCCTGGACCGCCAGCAGCGCCGCACCGGCGACCGCGCCGATCAGCAGCGCGTGCGCCGCCCGGCGGGGCGCCCACCGGATCGCGGCCGTCCTGTCCAGTGCGGGGTCCTGCCCGCCGAGCCCGACGGAGCCGGCCGCCACGCCCGCGGCGAGCACGAAGTACGCGACCGGGTTGATCGAGTCCGCCGCATCCGCCGCACCCGTACCGCCGCCCCGGTTGAAGGCCCACACCACCAGCGCGATGAGCGTGACCGCGGCGGCCGACGTGGGCACCTGCCGTGAACGCGCGTACAGCATCAGCCACCTCACTGCGACGCCTCCCCGGCCAGCTTCTGCATCTGCTTGTACCCCGCGCAGGAGAGGGCGGCGGCGTGCAGCTCGACGATCTGCGAGCGCTGCTCGGCCGGTGGCAGCGCCATCAGCTTCTGCCACGCGGCGTCGGCCTCCGCCCAGAGCTTGATCGCGTACGCGTCGGTGCCCTTCTCCTTCAGCGGTTGGAGCTGGGGGTCGTGGAGGGCCCAGCTCACGGCGAGGCTCTGGCCGAGGACGTCGTAGCTCCCCCCGCCCTCCCGGTCGTTGTCCGGGTAGCAGCTCGGTGCCAGGCCCCTGCCGATCAGCGCGCGGGTCAGCTTCTCACCTGTCGCGTCGGCGAGCATCCGATCGTTGAAGTCGACCAGCAGCACGTCTGCGGAGAGTTCGCGCGCCTCGGCGAGTTCGTGCAGCGCGGTGTCCTCGCGCACCGAGGTCGGCGCCTTGTCGCCCAGGACGTCGTGCAGCACGCGCATCGCGTCCTTGCTGCGCAACGCGAGCTCGGCCAGGCGCGAACGGCTCGCCTGCGTCACGCACACCGGCCCGTCGCACACCAGCGTCGCGGCGGCCTTGTCGACGACGTAGGTGTCGCGCGCAGCGGCCGGGATGACCAGCAGGGCCAGGGCCAGGCCGGCCAGGACGGGAGTCACCGCGAGCAGCCGGGCCCGGCGGGTCACGGCCACCAGCAGCGCGAAGCCGGTGGCGAGCAGGCCGAGCAGCCAGAGCGTCTGGCCGAGGTGGACGGAGCCGGCCAGGGTCAGCAGCATCTGCCGCGGCTCCGCGGTCGCCGGGTTCAGCTGGGCGAAGCGGTTCGACACCCTGCCCGTCGGTACCGCCCCTTCACTGTTCACGCGCAGGAGCAGGCCCGTCGCCACGAGGACGACCACCACCAGCGCCGGCGGGGTGAGGACGGAGGGCAGCGCCCGCGCGACACCCATGCCGAACACGGCGCCCGCGACCAGGGCCAGTACCGCCACCAGTGAGATCGGCAGCCACCCGAGGGGGGTGTAGGTGGTCGGACCGAGCGCCACCTGGATTCCGCCCGCCAGGACGAGCAGGCCGAAGCCCGCCGCCAGCGCGAGCGCGATCGCACCGGTCGGCAGCGCCGCACGGCGCCAGGCCGGCAGCGGCGTGGTCGACAGCAGCTCGGTCATCCCCGAGCGGGGTTCGCGCAGCCCGTACACCGCCCCGATGCCGACCACGAACGGCCACCAGAAGGACAGCAGGGACCGGGTCCACATGGCCATGGTGGTCCACTGGGCCGTCCACCCCGCGGTGCCGTGCCACCAGAACGCGTCGAACGGGAAGAAGACCGCCAGGCTGCCGCCCAGGACGACGACTCCGGCCCACGGGGCGGCGGAGCGCTTCAGTTCGGTTCGCAGCACACGTCCGTTCACCAGGCGCTCCCCTGCTGCCCGGAGTTGCGGAGCAGCGCCGAGTAGCCGCGCTCCAGGGGGCTGTCGCCCGGGTGGTCGGGGCTGCCTGCCGCACCCAACTCGTCCGGCGTGCCCTGGAAGACGAGGCGGCCGTCGGCGAACAGCACCACGTCGGAGCAGGCGGCCGCGACGTCCTCGACCAGGTGGGTGGAGACGACCACGCAGGTGTCGCGGCCCAGGTCCTGCAACAGCTCGCGGAAGCGCAGCCGCTGCGCCGGGTCCAGGCCGGCCGTCGGCTCGTCCAGCAGCAGCACCGCGGGGGAGTTGACGATGGCCTGGGCGATGCCGGCCCGCCGCACCATGCCGCCGGACAGGGTCTTCATCCGGTGGTCGGCGCGGTCCGCCAGGCCCACCCGTTCCACGGCCCGTTGCACGGCCCCGGGGATGTCCGCCTTCGGCACCTCCTTCAGCCAGGCCATGTACTCGACGAACTCGCGCACCGTGAAGCGCTTGTAGTAGCCGAAGTCCTGCGGCAGGTAGCCGATCTGGCGGCGCAGGGCCCGGTGGTCGCCCACCCTGCCCCCCAGGGAGGTGCCGAGCATCTCCAGTTCGCCCTCGGTGGGGCGCAGCACGGTGGCCAGCGTCCGGATCAGGGTGGTCTTACCCGCCCCGTTGGGCCCGAGGAGCCCGTGGGCGCCGATGCCCAGGGACAGGTCGAGCCCGTCGACGGCCATCTTGCTCCGTCCGACGCGCACCCTCAGGCCGCTGGCCCGGATCTCCCAGGCGTAGGTCTTCGGCGCGGTGTCGGCCGCGCTCGCCGTATACGTCATGCGATGGTCCCTTTCCAGGGTGGACATGGGTTTCACAGCGTTGAGTACGCGTCCCTGCGGGTGATCACGGCGCAGATGCCGAGCGCGAGGAGCAGCCCCCACACGGGCAACTGGTCGCGATGCAGGGCGAGTTCGAGGACGGCGGGGATGCGGCCGGTGACGAACGCGGGCACCACGACGGCGGCGCCCCACCCGGCCACCAGCCCCACGGCGGCGCGGGTCACGCCGACCACGCTGCCCAGCGCCAGGGCGGTGGAGGTGAAGGCCAGGGAGGGCAGCAGCCACTGCGCGACCGTCGTGTTCCCGGTCAGCCATCCCCCCAGCAGGAGCCCGGGCACGACCACCACGAGGACCGCGGTGGTGCGCCTGAGCAGCAGGGCCAGGCCGGCCCGGGCGGTCGAGGCCGTCAGTTCGTACGCCGGGTCCAGACCGCGCGACCACGATGCGGCGACACCGCACAGCGGCAGCACGGGCGCGATCAGCGCCACCATCGAGGCGCCGCCGAAGACCTTCGCCGGCGCGGCCACGTC
The DNA here is from genome assembly GCF_044741445.1 of Kitasatospora sp. NPDC088160. Lineage (NCBI taxonomy): Bacteria > Bacillati > Actinomycetota > Actinomycetes > Kitasatosporales > Streptomycetaceae > Kitasatospora > Kitasatospora sp. NPDC088160. The sequence goes on from NZ_JBIUSS010000019.1 coordinate 42,796, forward strand.
CAGCAGCAGCGCCACCAGGGTGACGACGGCGGTCATCGCCAGCCACGGGGTCATGGCCGGTGTCAGCCAGGCCGACACCCACGTCGGGCGGTGCCGCCGCCGGGGCGCCCCGACGGACACGCCCAACTGCGCGTCCAGACCGGCCCGGACGGTGTCGACGAGCGCGGCGACGCCGGGCGCCTCGGTGGCCACGGAGGCCGCCAGCAGGCTCCGGCACGGCGCGCACGTCTCCAGGTGGGCCTCCAGCGCCCACACCGTGTCCGCGGCCATCGCCGTGTCACCACGCGCGTAGTCGTCGATCAGCCGCCTCGACGCGTGTTCCGCGTTCATGCCAGCGCCTCCCGCATCGCGATCCGGGCCCGGCGGGCACGGGTCTTGACCGTGCCTTCGGGCAGTCTGAGCAGGACGGCGGTCTCCCGGACGGAGAGCCCGTCGAGCACCGTCGCCTGTAGTACGTCTCGGAGTTCCGGCGCCAGCCGCCGCAGGGCGTCGCCCACGTCGCCGCCGACGGTCCCGGCGAGCGCCTCCTCCTCCGCCGCGGGCACCACGGCCCGCTCGGCGGCGGCGGCCGGCGGTTCGGCGTGGTGGGCACGACGGCGGAAGGCGTCGACGAGGCGGCGCGCCGCGATCGTCCACAGCCACCCGACGGCCGTCCCGCCGACGGCGCTCCCGGCGAACGCGCCGGCCGCGCGCCACACCGCCAGATAGGTCTCCTGCATGACCTCGGCGACGATCTGCTCGTCCGCGCAGCGACGGCGCAACCGCACCGCCAGCCACGGCGACGTGCGCCGGTACAGCTCGTCGAACGCCGCGCGGTCACTTCTGGCGATCAGCCGGACGAGGCGTTCCTCGTCCAGCTCGTCCAGTGCTCTCCTGCGTGATCTCACACCAGCCAGACGCCCGCGACCGCGCGCAGGTTCTGCGTTCGACGTGACCTGCGTCACATGAGAGCAGCGCAGGAAGTCGACCTACCCGACTTCCTGCGCTGCGGCCACCTCGACACCCTTCAGTCGGGCAGGTTCCCGTCGCCCCCCAGGTTGGCGACCATCCGACGCAGGACGTCGATCGTGGTCGCGAACTCGGCCGCGCCGATGCCCTCGTGCGTCTGCCGGTGCACCCGCAGATTGCGCTCCCGCGCCCGGAGGCGGCCGGCCTCCCCCGCCTCGGTCAGCGTCATGGCCCCCGCCTCCTCCGTCAGCCACCCCCGGGCGACGAGGTCGTCGAAGACGCCGCCGAAGTCGATCCCGAGGTCCTCGTACCTCGCCAGCCGCTCGACCAACGCCGCCCGGGTCCACCGGCCCGGATCTCCGGCCACGTGGTTGAGCGTCCACCAGTGCGGCTGCGTGAGGTCCTCCACCGCCAACTGCGCACGGAGGGCCCCGACCACCCGCCGGCACGCCTCACCGCTCCACGCGCCGATGGGCTGGGCGGCCAGCTCCTCCTGCGAGTACTCCCGGACTGCCATGTCCATTCGCCCCCCTCAAGCGATCACCGGAACACGGCCACCGTAGAACCTCAACCGCCCTTGAGATCAAGGCTGGTTCAGAAGGCGGCCGCCCGGATCAGGCACCTGTGGCGGCAGGCACCCCGGCGCCCTACCGGTCCTCGGCCGTCCGCGCCAGCAGCGCGATCTCGGCCGCCACCGCCTCCGGTTCGGCCGCGACGCTGACGTGGGCGACGCCGTCCAGCCCGGAATGCGTGCCGACCCGCACCGCCCGCTCGGCGTTGCGCAACAGGTCGAAGTCGTTGATGTCGTTGCCGAAGGCCGCGTACGCGCCGATGCCCATCGACGTCAGGGCCTCCCACTTCGTCGTGGAACCGGGCGCGAAGTCGATGATCGCCTCGTCGAGGTGGTGGTTCACCATCAGCCCGAGCCCCCGGCCGGCCTCGGCGAGTTCCGCCATGTCCGACGCCTCGACGACCAGGAACTTCACCACCTCGGGCAGCTCGGCCAGCTCCACCCGGCTCGCCAGGCCGCCCTGGTCGACGCGGCCCCGGATCGGGTGGTCCACCGGCCCGGTGTACGCGTAGTCCCAGGGCCCGTCCGCGAGATAGCCCGCCTCGTAGCGCGCGACCGCCGCCATCAGCCCGCCCAGCACCGCCGGTTCGAACACGGCCCGGGCCCGCACCTGCCCGTCGACCGACACCAGGCTCCCGTTCCCGCCGATCAGCATCGCGGCCGGGAAGGCGCCGTCGAGCACCGGCAGCATGTCCCGAACCGGCCTGGCCGACGCGAAGACCACCCGGTACCCGGCCCGCTCGCACTCCCCGATCGCCGTCAGGATCCGACCGTCGATCGTCCGCCCGTCGAAGCAGAGCGTGCCGTCGAGATCGAAAACCACCGTGCGGGTGCGAAGGTTGATCATTCCCGGATGATATCCGTCCGTTCGGAGCCCGCGATGTGATCCCCTCGACGCCGCCCCCGACACCCGTTCGACCGCGATCGCCACCGGTGCTCCGACCTCCCGAAAGCCGCTTGCCGGGCGGGCGACGGCCCCCGTACCGTCGCCCGACATGACCCCGACCCTGCGTACCGAGCGCCTGCTGCTCGACCCGTACGTCCTCGCGGACGAAGAGGACTTCGTGGCGCTGTTCCAGAACCGGCAGGTGTCCCGGTGGATGGGCGACGGCCCGCAGTCCGAGGCCGAGGACCGGGCCCTGTTCGGCCGCGTCTTCACCCAGGTCTACGCCTCGAACCGGTTCGACGTCTGGGCCGTGCGGCACGACGGCCGCCTCGTCGGGCACGCCGAGATCAAGCCCACCACCGCGGTCGAGGGCTTCGAGATCGTCTACGCGCTGGCCCCGGAGGCGTGGGGCCGCGGCCTGGGCACCGAACTGGCGGCCGCGATCGTCGACTACGGCTTCACCGCCCTGGGGCTGGCCGAGGTGCACGCGACGGTCGCCGACGCCAACCTCGCTTCGCTGGCGTTGCTGGGCAGGATCGGCTTCCGGCACGTCCGCGACATCACGGAGGACGACGGCAGCACGACCCGCCTGCTCACCCGGGGCCGCGCCGATGCCTCCGGGGCCGCCTCGCCGTAGCTTTCCCGCCGGAGCAGAAACGCCGAGGCCGGAAGGACTGAGGCCGGAAGGACTGAGGCCGGAAGGCCGGAACGAACGCTCCCCCGATCGGGGGAGGACCCCCACGAGCTGCGCCGCAATACTGGTGATCATGATCAGGGGAATCCGGCCGCTGCTGCGCGGCTCCACGTACTCAGGCGTACTGTTCGCCTTCCTCGGCGCGCTGGCGAGCCTGCCGCTGCTGCCGTTCGCGATGCTGCCGATGATGGCCTGGCCGTCCGGCCCCTACCTCGCACGGGCGGTGCTCACCCTGCTGGCCTGGGCGGCGCTGCTCGCCGTGGTCGGGCTGGCCCGCACCACCCGGCGGGTGCTGATCGGCGGCGCCCGCCGGCTGCTGAGGGTGCCGCTGCCGGACCCGGTGTCCGACACCCGGGCGGCGGACACCCCTGGCACCGACCGCTGGCGCACCCCGCTGTGGCTGCTGCTGCACGTGGCACTGGGCTGGGTGGGGGGCCTGGTGAGCCTCGTCCTGCTCGGCGCGGCCGTGGCCCTGCCGGGCGGCTGGGTCTCCGGTGATGCCCGGCTGAGCTGGCCCGGCCGGTCGGTGCAGGTGACGGGCGTCTGGAGCTGGGTGGTGGCGGCGGCCTGCCTGCTGCTGGCGCCGGTGGTGTGCGCGGCGGTGGCGAGCGCCCTGCGCGGTCTGGCCCCGAAGCTGCTGGGGCCGTCGGCGGCCGAGCGGCTGGCGATGGCGGCGGAGCGGGAGCGCCGGCTGGCCGAACGCAACCGGCTGGCGCACGAGTTGCACGACTCGATCGGGCACACCCTGACGGCGGCCACGATCCAGGCGGCGGTGGCGGGCGAGGTGCTCTCCGCCGACCCGGTGGCGGCGCGGGCCGCCATGCGCAGCATCGAGGAGTCGACCCGGGCCGCCCTGGAGGACCTGGACTACGTGCTGGGTGCGCTGCGCGAGGAGGAGTCGGGGGCGGCCACGGCCCGGACCTTGGCCGACCTGCCCGAGCTGCTGGACCGGTTGCGGCACGCCGGCGCGGTGGTGGAGCCGGAGCTGTCCGGCGAGCTGGCGCAGGTGCAGGGGACGCTCTCCCGGGCGGCGTACCGGATCCTCCAGGAGGGGCTGACGAACGCGCTGCGGCACGGAGCCGGCGGCCCGATCGAGGTCCGGGTGGCGGCCGGGCCGGACACCCTGGAGCTCAGCGTGGTCAACCGGACCGGGACGGGTCCGCGCCAGGGCGCCTTCCCGACGTCCGGCCACGGCCTGCCGGGCCTGGCCGAGCGGGTCCGGCTGCTGCACGGCGAGATCGAGGCCGGGCCGGACGGGCCCCAGGCCTGGCGGCTGGCCGTGCAGTTGCCCGTGCGGTTGTCGGCATGACCGGCCCGGACCCCACCGACGCCCCGAGCAACGCCCCCGTCACCCTCCTGATCGCGGACGACGACGAGGTGACCCGCAGCGGCCTGCGCACCCTGCTCGCGGTGCAGCCGGGGATCACGGTGGTCGGGGAGGCGTCCGACGGCGTCGACGCGGTCGACCAGGCGCAGCGGCTGCGGCCGGACGTGGTCCTGATGGACGTACGGATGCCGCGCCGCAACGGGATCGAGGCCACCCGGCAGCTGCTGGCCGAGTCGGCCGCGCCGCCGAAGGTCGTGGTGATCACCACCTTCGAGAACGACGGCTACGTCACCGCCGCGCTCAGCGCGGGGGCGAGCGGGTTCGTGCTGAAGCGGCTTCCGGTGCGGCAGATCGCGGAGGCGGTGCGGGTCGCGGCGGCCGGGGAGGCGATCCTCTTCCCGGCGGCGCTGCGCCGGATGGTCTCCGCCCGCCCGCTGGACTCCGCCGAGGCGCTGCCCCGGGCGGCGTTGACGGTGCGGGAGGAGGAGGTGCTGCGGTCGATGGCCACGGGCCAGTCCAACCCGGAGATCGCGGAGTCGCTCAGGGTGAGCCTGGAGACGGTGAAGACGCACGTCGGGAACGTGCTGACCAAGCTCGGCGCGCAGAACCGGACCCACGCCGTGGTGATCGCGTACGAGTCCGGCCTGGTGGTGCCGGGGCTCGCCGGCTGACCGGCCGCCCCGACGACCCCCTCACCTCCCGGTCAGGAATCCAGCTCGCCGAGGAAGTCCAGCGCGATGGCCCAGGCCCGCTCCGCCGCCTCGGCGTCGTAGTCGGCCAGCTCGGTGTCGGTGAACAGGTGCCCGGCGCCCCGGTAGCGGTGCACCTCGACGTCGGCCCCGGCCCGCCGCATCCCCAGGTACCAGGCGTTCAGCCAGTCCTCGGTCTCGAACGGGTCCGGCTCGGCGACGTGCAACTGCACCGGGATCTCGGTGGCCGCGTCCTCGCGCAGGTCGGAGGTGCCGTGCAGGAGCAGCAGGCCGCGGGCCTTGTCGTCGGCGAGGGCGAGGTTCTGCGCGAGCGAGCCGCCGAGCGAGAAGCCCGCGTAGACCAGGCCGCCGTCCGACAGCGGAGCGGCGGCGGTGACGGCCCGGCGCAGCAGTTCCTCGCTGCCGCCGACCTCCTCCTGGTACGCCAGTCCGGCCTCGATGTCGTCGAAGGTCCGCCCGTCGTACAGGTCCGGGGTGTGCACGGTGTGCCCGGCGGCGCGCAGCCGGTCGGCGGCGGCGTGGATGGCGGGGCGCAGCCCGAGGGCGGAGTGGAAGAGGACGATCTGGGCCACGGTCGGGGTCCTTCGGCAGCTGAGGGCGGGTACTCCCCCATGATCCCGCATGATCCGGCGACCCGACTTCCCCGGCCGGCCCGCCCCGACTTCCCCGGCCCGCCCGCGCCGAACCGCAGCCCCCTTCCCCTCCACGACGGGTCGTCAGGTCACCTGATTTACCTACGCTTTACTAGCGGGTAACCTTCCGGACGTGAACGATCTTGTCCATGACATGACCCCCGCCCACCCGCGCCGCCGCCAGGTCCTGAAGGCCGGCGCGCTGGCCGCCGGCGCGACCGCCGCCCTCCCGATCACCCTCCCCACCCCCGCCGAAGCCGCCGAGCCGGCCCAGGCCGCCGGAGCCGCCCAGGCCCCCGGAACCCCCGAAGCCGCCCCCCGCTTCCTGCACGGCATAGCCTCCGGCGACCCCCTCCCCGACGGCGTCCTGCTCTGGACCAGGGTGACGCCCCGCCCCGAGGCCGTCCCCGGCTCGGGCCTCGGCCCCGACACCGAGGTCCGCTGGGAGCTGGCCGCCGACCAGGCCTTCACCCGCGTCGTCGCGAGCGGCACGGTGACCGCCACCGCCGCCGCCGACCACACCGTCAAGGCCGACGTCCGCGGCCTGACCCCGGACACCCCCTACTGGTACCGCTTCACCGCCACCGCCACCGCCGGTACCGGCACCGCCGCCTCCCCCACCGGCCGCACCCGCACCACCCCCGCCACCGACGCCGCCCTCTCCCGGCTGCGGTTCGGCGTCGCCTCCTGCGCCAACTGGGAGGGCGGCTACTTCTCCGCCTACCGCCACCTCGCCGCCCGCGGCGACCTGGACGCCTTCCTCTTCCTCGGCGACTACATCTACGAGTACAAGACCGGCGAGTTCTGCGCCCGCGGCACGGTCGTGCGCCCGCACGCCCCCACCCACGAGATCCTCACCCTCGCCGACTACCGCACCAGGCACGGCCAGTACAAGACCGACGACGACCTCCAGGCCCTGCACGCCAAGCTCCCGACCATCGCGATCTGGGACGACCACGAGTTCGCCAACGACGCCTGGTCCGGCGGCGCCGAGAACCACACCCCGGGCACCGAGGGCGCCTGGGCCGACCGGATGGCCGCCGCCAAGCAGGCCTACTTCGAGTGGATGCCGGTCCGGCCCTCGATCGCCGGCACCACCTACCGCCGCCTGCGCTACGGCAAGCTCGCCGACCTGCACCTGATGGACCAGCGCTCGTTCCGCTCCCAGCAGGCGAAGACGGGCAGCGGTGCCGTCGACTCGGCCGACCGCACCCTCACCGGCCGAGCCCAACTGGACTGGCTCAAGGCCGGGTTGTCCGCCTCCGACACCACCTGGCGGCTGATCGGCAACGAGGTGATGATCTCCCCGGTCGCCTTCCTCTCGCTGCCCGACTACCTGCTGCGCCCGCTGGCCAAGCTGCTCGGCCTGCCCGGCGAGGGCGTGGCGGTCAACCCCGACCAGTGGGACGGCTACACCCACGACCGCCGCGAGCTGCTCGGCCACCTCAAGGCGAACGGCATCACCAACACCGTCTTCCTGACCGGCGACATCCACTCCGCCTGGGCCGCCGACGTCCCGAACGAGGCCGCCACCTACCCGCTGTCCGGCAGTGTCGCCACCGAGTTCGTGGTCACCTCGGTGACCTCCGACAACGTCGACGACCTCCTGAAGGTCGCCCCGCAGACCGTCTCACTGGCGGCCGGCACCGCGATCAGGACGGCCAACCCGCACGTCAAGTGGGTCGACCTGGACTCGCACGGCTACGGAGTCCTGGACATCACGCCCGAGCAGACCCAGATGGACTACTACGTCCTCTCCGACCGCACCCGCAAGGACGCGACCAGCAGTTGGACCCGCTCCTACCGCACCCGCACCGGCACCCAGCGGATCGAGCGCGCGAACGCCCCGATCGCCTGACCCCACCCCGGGCCCCCACGCCGGGCCCCACGTCTGTCACCCGGGCCCGCCGCACCCACGCGGCGGGCCCGCAGCACGACGGCCCTACGACACCACGTCCTTGCGCGCGAACCCCCGGAACGCCAGCGCGAGCAGCACCGCCGCGTACGACAGCGACAGCGAGACGCCCTGCACCATGCCGCCCCACTCCAACTGCGGCTGCAGGGCGTCCGCCCAGGCGTACTGCCAGTGTGCGGGCAGCCACTCCCGCAGGCCCCCCAGCGCCGTGACGGCGTCCAGCACCCCGGTGATGATCGACGCGAACACCGCCCCGCCGACGGCGCCCAGCGGCGCGTCCGTCGCCGTGGAGAGCCAGAACGCCAGCGCGGCGATCACGATCTCGGCGAGGAACACGTAGGCCGCCGCGACGGCCAGCCGGGGCAGCGCCTCCCCGGCCGAAAGGCTGGCCCCGGTGGGCAGCTTGAGGTCCCCCCAGCCGTACGCGGCGGTGCCGACGACCAACCCGATCAGCGGCAGCATCACCACCGCCACCGCCGAGAACGCCAGCCCGACCGCGAACTTGCGGGCCAGCAGCCGGGCCCGGGGCACCGGCGCGGCCAGCAGGTAGCGCAGCGAGGACCAGCTCGCCTCGGAGGCGACCGTGTCGCCGCAGAACAGCGCCACCGGGATGACCAGCAGGAAGCCGGTGCCCACGAACAGCATGGTGGCGGCGAAGTTGGGCCCGGACGCGGTGGCCAGGTCGATGAAGGTGGTCCGGTCGGGGCGGCTCGGGGTGCCGCCGATCTGGAACGCGGCCAGCATCACGAACGGCAGGGCGGCCAGCACCGCGCCGATCACCAGGGTGCGGCGGCGCCGCAGTTGGCGCATCGCCTCCACCCGCAGCGGCAGCGTCCGGCCCGCCCGGTACCCCTCGGCGTGGTCCGCCGACACGACGCCGCTCGCGCCACTGCTCACATCGCTGCTCACGTCACCGCTCACGTCACCGCTCGCCCCACCACTCACGCCACTGCTCACGCCGCACCTCCGATCAACGACAGGAACGCGTCCTCCAGCCGCCGCTGCGGCCCGGCGCTCTCCACCGGCACGCCGAGGCGCACCAGTTCGGCCAGCAGTTCGTGCGCCGCCAGCCCGTCCAGGCGCACCAGCAGCCCGCCCTCGACGGCCTCCGCCGACCCGACCCCGGCCAGCGCGCCCACCTTCTCGACGACCGACCCGGGCTCGTACCCGGCGGGCACGCCGAGGAACAGCAGCTCGCCCGCACCGACGATCTCGCCGACGGCTCCGGTGGTGATCAGCCGCCCGCGGTCCATCACCACCAGGTCCGTGCAGCTCTGCTCGACCTCGGCGAGCAGGTGGCTGGAGACGATGACGGTACGGCCGGCGGCGGCGTACCGGATCATCACCTCGCGCATCTCGCGGATCTGCGGCGGGTCGAGCCCGTTGGTCGGCTCGTCGAGGATCAGCAGGTCCGGCATCCCGAGCATGGCCTGGGCGATGGCGAGCCGCTGCCGCATGCCCTGCGAGTAGGTCCGCACCGCGCGGTCGAGCGCCTCGCCGAGACCGGCGATGGCCAGCGCCTCGTCGAAGCGGGCGTCCGCCTCCGGCCGACCGGTGGCCTGCCAGTACAGCCGCAGGTTGGCCCGGCCGGTGAGGTGCGGCAGGAAGCCCGCGCCCTCGACGAAGGCGCCGACCCGGGAGAGCACCGGTGCGCCGGGGCGCACCAGGTGGCCGAAGATCCGGATCTCACCCGCGTCGGGCCGGATCAGGCCCATCAGCATCCGCAGCGTGGTGGTCTTGCCGGCGCCGTTGGGCCCGAGCAGGCCGAGCACCTGCCCCTGCTCCACCCGGAAGCCCAACTCCCGCACGGCGTAACGGTCCTGAGCGCCCTTGTAGCGCTTGCTCAGGCCGGTGATCTGCAACGGCACCCCGGCCAGCGCCGGATCGTACGCCGGCCCGTCGCCCGCCCCCCGCCGACGGCGGCGCAGCAGCCGGGGCGACAGCACCAGGCCGAGCGCCACCACGACGGCCGCCAGCGGCAGCAGCCAGGTGCGCGCGGGCAGCGGCGTGGCCTCGGTGACGAGTTCGTCGTCGGTCGGCACGGTGAGCGCCCCGGCCGGCGCGACCCGGTAGGTGGCGGGCTCGACGGGCGAGGCGTACGCGAGGTCGGTGGCGGCCAGGACGAGCCGCAGCCGGTGCCCGGCGGCGAAGGTGTGGTCGACGGCGGGCAGCGCGACCGTGACGGTGCGGCCCGCGTCGGCGCCGGTGACCCGCAGCGGGGCGGCGAGCTGCTGCGGGAGCACGGCCTTGCCGTCCGGGCCCACGTCGTACAGCTTGGCGAAGAGCACCGCGTCCGGCCGGTCGGCGCGCACCTGGACGGGCACGGTGGGCTGCCCGGTCAGGTGCAGCGGCTGGTCCAGCGGCGCGGAGTCGAAGGCGGCGTGCTGGCCGGGGAAGTCGAGCGACAGCCCGGCGCCCAGCGAGGCGGCCTGGCTGAGCGCGCCGATCCCGGGCAGCGTCGAGATCCCCGGCGGGGCCCCGCCGGGCGGGTTGGCGATGGTCTGCTCACCACCGGCCAGTTCGACACCGTGGGAGCCGGTTCCGCCCAGGCCCGGGTAGCGGTCGGCGGAGGCGCCGCGCAGCACGGCCTGGAAGCCGGTGGAGTCGACGCCCCCGGTGCGGGTGACCCGGAACGCGGGGCCGGTGTCGTCGCCCTGCCCCTTCAGGTAGTGGTCGAACCAGGCGGTCACCCGGTCGTCGACCCGGGCGCTGGTGTCGGTGCCGCCGTCGTGCCCGCCGGCGAACCAGTCCACCGAGACCGGCGCCCCGTTGGCCGCGACGGCCCGGGCGATCCGGTCGCCCTGGTCGAGCGGGAACAGCGAGTCCTGCTGGCCCTGCACGACCAGGGTGGGCGCCTTGAGCTGCGCGGCCACCGAGGACGGGCTGGAGCGGTCCAGCAGCGCGACGGCCTCCGGGTCGGCGTGCCCGGCGGTGGCGACCCGGTCGTACATCTGGCAGAGCGACTCCAGGAACCGCCCGCAGCCGACCGGCCCGCCCGCGGCGTCGCCGCCCTGCCCCGGCCCGCCCTGCCCGGCCCCGCCGCCGCGCGGCGCGCCGCCGGAGGGCCCGAGGTCGCCGGCCGCGCCGGTGGTGAAGAAGATCCCGGCCCAGAGCTTCTTGAACACGCCGTCGACGGCGCCCGAGCCCTGCACGCCCTGCGGGAACAGCGCGTCGGCGAGGTTCCACCAGGTGATCTGGGTGGCCACCGCGTCGATCCGGTGGTCGTACGCGGAGGCCAGCAGCGAGACGGCGCCGCCGTACGAGGCACCGGTGATGCCGACCCGGGGGTCGCCGGGCCCGTCGAGCTGCACCTCGGGCCGCTGGGCCAGCCAGTCCACCAGGTGCTTGACGTCCTCGACCTCGCGGTCGGGCGCGTTGAGGCCGATCTTCCCGCCCGAGTGCCCGAAGCCGCGTGCCGACCAGGTCAGCACCGCGTAGCCCTGCCGGGCCAGCTGCTGGGCGCGTTCGCGCTCGCCGTCCTTGGAGCCACCGAAGCCGTGCGCGAGCAGGACCGCCGGGCGCGGGGTGCTGCCGGTGGTGAAGAAGGAGGTGTCCACCTGGACCTGCTGGTCACTGCCGGGGGTCTCCGGCATGGCGAGGAAACGGTCCTCCTGATGGACCGCCGGCTCACCGCCGGACGCCACCGTCGCCGTACCGACCCCGGCCACCACCACCAGGGCCACCGCACCGGCCACCACCCTGCGCCGCACCGTCGTACCCCGGCTGCGCCACCGGCGCCACGCCCCACCGAACTCCATGGGGGCTGATCGTATCCGCCCCCCGGGTAGGCGTCCGATAAGGCCACCGCCGAAGCCGCCGCTTCCGCCCCGTTCACCCCGTTGCGCCCTGGTACGGCACGGGACGACGGAGATCCCCGCACCCCACCAGGGGTACGGGGATCCACAGGGCGCGCCCTACAGCACCCGCGTCATCGTCCGATGCGGTATCCCCGCGTCCTCGTACACCGGGCCCTCGGCCGCGTACCCCAGCCGCTCGTAGAACCCCAGCGCCCGCACCTGCGCGTGCAGTTCCACCTCGACGGCGCCGCGGTCGAGCCCGGCCGCCTCGATCGCCCGCACCAGCTGGGCCCCGAGCCCGGTCCTCCGGGCCGCCGACACCACCGCGAGGCGTCCGAGCAGCACCCTGCCCTCGACACCCCCGGTGAGCTTCAGCGCCTGCTCCCCGAAGATCAGCCGTCCGGTCCCGAGCGCGGTCCCGTCCGCCGCCACGGCCAGCAGGTGCACCGAGGTCGCGTCGTACTCGTCGTACTCCAGCTCCTCCGGCACGTTCTGCTCGACGATGAACACCTCGCGCCGCACGTCCCGCACCAGCGCCAGGTCCGCGGCGCCCGCCGCGGTCCGGATGGCCGCCGTCATCTCAGCTCTCCGACGAGATGATGTCGAGCGCCTTGCGCAGGTCGGGCGAGTACTCGCTGGAGAACTCGACCCACTGCCCGTCCGCCGGGTGCTCGAAGCCGAGCGACACGGCGTGCAGCCACTGCCGGGTCAGCCCGAGCCGCTTGGCCAGCGTCGGGTCGGCGCCGTAGGTCAGGTCGCCCACGCAGGGGTGGCGCAGCGCGGACATGTGGACCCGGATCTGGTGGGTGCGCCCGGTCTCCAGCTTGATGTCGAGCAGCGAGGCCGAGCGGTAGGCCTCGATCAGGTCGTAGTGGGTGACGGACGGCTTGCCGTCCTTGGTCACGGCCCACTTCCAGTCCGAGCTGGGGTGCCGCCCGATCGGCGCGTCCACGGTGCCGCTCAGCGGGTCCGGGTGCCCCTGCACGAGGGCGTGGTAGCGCTTCTCGGTGATCCGGTCGTGGAACTGCCGCTTGAGGTCGGTGTACGCGCGCTCGGACTTGGCGACGACCATCAGCCCGGAGGTGCCGACGTCCAGCCGGTGCACGACGCCCTGGCGCTCGGCGGCGCCGGAGGTGGAGATCCGGTAGCCGGCCGCGGCGAGCCCGCCGATGACGGTGGTGCCGGTCCAGCCGGGGCTGGGGTGGGCGGCGACGCCGACCGGCTTGTCGACGAGCACGATGTCCTCGTCGTCGTGGATGATCCGCATGCCCTCGACCGGCTCGGCGATGATCCGCACGGGGGCGGCGGGGGCCGGGATCTCGACCTCCAGCCAGGAGCCGGCGGTCACCCGGTCCGACTTTCCGGCCACGGCGCCGTCGAGCGTCACCTTGCCGTCGGCGGCCAACTCGGCGGCCTTCGTCCGGGAGAAGCCGAACATCCGGGCGAGGGCGGCGTCGAGGCGCTCGCCCTCCAGGCCGTCGGGTACGGGGAGGCTGCGGATCTGCGCTGCGGTACTCACCCGTACGAGTATGCCGGAACCGCGGCCCTCCGCCGCCCGCCCGACCGCCCGGGGGCCCCTGCTACTCGGTCTTGCCGCCCTGCTGGTGGACGGTGCCGTCCGGGTTGCTGCCCCGGAAGGAGAGCAGCACGACGAGGATTCCGCCGCAGACGATCGCCGAGTCGGCGAGGTTGAAGACCGCGAAGTGCTGGACGGAGATGAAGTCGACGACGTGCCCGCGGAAGACGCCCGGCGAGCGGAACAGCCGGTCGGTGAGGTTGCCCAGGGCCCCGCCGAGCAGCAGCCCGAGCGCGATCGCCCAGGGCAGGCTGTACAGCCGGCGGGCGATCCGCCAGATCACCACGATGACGGCCGAGGCGATCATCGTGAAGACGACGGTCAGCGCCTGCCCCATGCCGAAGGCGGCGCCGGAGTTGCGGATGACCTGGAAGGTGACGACGTCCCCGATCACCTTGATCGCCGCGTGGTTCTCCAGCCGGGCCACGACCAGCAGCTTGCTGCCGAGGTCGATCAGGAAGGCGAGCAGCGCGACGACCATCAGCACGCCGACCCGCCGACGGCCCTTCGGCGCCTCCGCCGTGGCCGGGGCGCTCGCCTCGGTGGGCCCAGCAGGCTCGGCGGGCTCGGTGGACTCGGCCACGGCCACCTCCACGGCTTCGGCGGGGGTCGGGACGGCGTCGTCCCGCGTCTGGGGGGAACCTTGCGTACTGATGATCCGCTCCGCTGCCGGTGGAGCTCCCCCGGTTGGAGGTGGGGGAGGGTGGGCCCATTGGTCGCCGTACCGGACACCTCCGAACCGGACGTGTCCCGAGGATTCAGGCGACGTTACGGGGTCGAGCGTACGGCAAGCCCGACCCCCTGCGCCGCCCCGGTCGGCCGCGTCAGCGGCGTTCCTGCTTGGCCTTGCACTGCACGCAGAGCGTGGCCCGGGGGAAGGCCTGCATCCGGGCCTTCCCGATGGCCTGCCCGCAGGACTCGCAGGTGCCGAAGCCGACGCCCTCCAGTCTGGTCAGGGCCCGCTCGGTCTGGGCGAGGCTGTCCCGGGCGTTGTTGGCGAGCGCGAGCTCGCTCTCCCGCGAGATGTTCTTCGTACCGGCGTCCACCTGGTCGTCACCGGCTCCGTCGTTGGAGTCACGCATCAGGCCGGAGATGGCCGCCTCCGCGGCGTCGATCTCGTTCTGCAGCCGCTCCAGCTCGCTGATGAGCTCGGTGTGCAGCTCGTGGACCTCGTCGGTGGTCCACGGGTCCTCGCCGGGCCGGACCGGCAGCGTGGCCGGGTCCACCGACTCGGCGCCGCGCGGCACGGTGACGGTGTCGGTGCTGCTCTTCTGCCGTGCGGTAGTGGTCACGGTCCCCTCCCCTGGATCGGCCGCCACGGCCTTGCGTGCCCGCTTGGTGGCGGTACCCGCGCCGGTTGCCTTCTCAGCCATGGCTTCGACCCCATCTACGAACGAATCGAGCCGCCGGTTCCCGGCGGCCTCCAGTGCCGGAACGATAATCCCGATCAAAACCGGTCACAACATGACATTCCGACGCCCCATGATGACCCCACCCAGGCAGCCGCCCCAGCCGCCACGCCCCGCGCGCTGACCAGACTTGTGCCCAGATCACCCCCGCCTAACCACCACCGCCGCCGGCCCCGGAGCGCCCCGGCCGTCCACCGCGGGGAAAAACGATTTGGACAAACCGACTCGCCCGGCCGATACACTGGCCCTGCAAGGCGCAGATGGGACGAGTACCGACGTACGCAGCCACCAGCGACCCGGGGACGGTGCGAGCCCGGGGGTGTGCACGGCGGGAAGATCACCCCGGAGCCGCCGGAAGAACGGCCGCCCGCCACCGCGCGGGCCGGCCCACTAGACCCGGCAGCAAGCCCAAACAAGAGGGCCGCAGCAGCACCGCGGCCAAGGAGGGTGGTACCGCGGGGCGGCTCGCCGTCTCGTCCCTCCGTCGGATCCCGTTCACATCCGCCGGAGGTATGACGCCCGCGATGAGCACCTACAACTCCGTCCCCGCACAGGTGGACCTGCCCGCCCTCGAACACCAGATCCTGTCGTTCTGGCAGGACAACAAGATCTTCCAGCGCAGCCTGGAGCAGTCCGAGGGCCGCCCCGAGTGGGTCTTCTACGAGGGCCCGCCGACCGCCAACGGCATGCCCGGCGCCCACCACATCGAGGCCCGCGTCTTCAAGGACGTCTTCCCCCGCTTCCGGACGATGAAGGGCTACCACGTCGCCCGCAAGGCCGGCTGGGACTGCCACGGCCTCCCGGTCGAGCTCGCCGTCGAGAAGGAGCTGGGCTTCTCCGGCAAGCAGGACATCGAGGCGTACGGCATCGCCGAGTTCAACGCCAAGTGCCGCGAGTCGGTGACCCGCCACACCGACGCCTTCACCGAGCTGACCACCCGCATGGGGTACTGGGTCGACCTCGACGAGGCCTACCGGACGATGGACCCGTCGTACGTCCAGTCCGTCTGGTGGTCGCTCAAGCAGATCTTCGACAAGGGCCTGCTGGTCCAGGACCACCGGGTCGCCCCCTGGTGCCCGCGCTGCGGCACCGGCCTGTCCGACCACGAGCTGGCCCAGGGCTACGAGACCGTCGTCGACCCCTCGGTCTTCGTCCGCTTCCCGCTGACCAGCGGCCCGCTGGCCGGCCGGGCCGCGCTGCTGGTCTGGACCACCACCCCGTGGACCCTGGTCTCCAACACCGCCGCCGCCGTCCACCCGGAGGTCACCTACGTGGTGGCCACCGACGGCGAGGAGAAGCTGGTCGTCGCCGAGCCGCTGCTCGCCAAGGCCCTCGGCGAGGGCTGGGAGGCCACCGGCGAGTCCTTCACCGGCGCCGAGATGGAGCGCTGGGCCTACCGCCGCCCGTTCGACCTGGTCGAGATCGAGAACGCGCACTACGTCCTCAACGCCGACTACGTCACCACCGAGGACGGCACCGGCATCGTCCACCAGTCGCCCGCCTTCGGCGCGGACGACCTCGCGACCTGCCGCAGGTACGGCCTGCCGGTGGTCAACCCGGTGCTCGCCGACGGCACCTTCGCCCCCGAGGTCCCGCTGGTCGGCGGCCAGTTCTTCAAGAAGGCCGACGAGGCCCTGGTCGCGGACCTCAAGGAGCGCGGCCTGCTCTTCCGCCACCTCCCGTACGAGCACAGCTACCCGCACTGCTGGCGCTGCCACACCGCGCTGCTCTACTACGCGCAGCCGTCCTGGTACATCCGCACCACCGCGGTCAAGGACGCCCTGATCCGGGAGAACGAGGCCACCAACTGGTACCCGGAGAACGTGAAGCACGGCCGCTTCGGCGACTGGCTGAACAACAACATCGACTGGGCGCTCAGCCGTAACCGCTACTGGGGCACCCCGCTGCCGATCTGGCGCTGCGAGGAGGGCCACCTCACCTGCGTCGGCTCGCTGGCCGAGCTCTCCGAGCTCACCGGCACCGACCAGAGCGAGCTCGACCCGCACCGCCCGTACATCGACGACGTGACCTTCGCCTGCCGCGAGTGCGGCGGCGCCTCGACCCGGGTCCCCGAGGTCATCGACGCCTGGTACGACTCGGGCTCGATGCCCTTCGCCCAGTACGGCTACCCGTACCAGAACAAGGAGCTGTTCGAGAAGCGCTACCCGGCGCAGTTCATCTCCGAGGCGATCGACCAGACCCGTGGCTGGTTCTACACGCTGATGGCGGTCGGCACCCTGGTGTTCGACAAGAACAGCTACGAGAACGTCGTCTGCCTGGGCCACATCCTGGCCGAGGACGGCCGCAAGATGTCCAAGCACCTGGGCAACATCCTGCAGCCGATCCCGCTGATGGACCAGCACGGCGCCGACGCCGTCCGCTGGTTCATGGCCGCCGGCGGTTCGCCCTGGTCGGCCCGCCGGGTCGGCCACGGCACCATCCAGGAGGTGGTCCGCAAGACCCTCCTCACCTACTGGAACACCGTCGCCTTCCAGGCCCTGTACGCCCGCACCGCCGGCTGGTCCCCCTCGGCGGCCGATCCGGCCCCGGCCGACCGCCCGCAGCTGGACCGCTGGGTGCTCTCCGAGCTGAACACCCTGGTCCGCGAGGTCGACGCCGCCTTCGAGGCGTACGACACCCAGCGCGCCGGCAAGCTGCTGTCCGGCTTCGTCGACGACCTGTCCAACTGGTACGTCCGCCGCGGCCGCCGCCGCTTCTGGCAGGGCGACGCGGCCGCGCTCGCCACCCTGCACGAGGCGCTGGAGACGGTCACCCGCCTGATGGCCCCGATGACCCCGTTCATCACCGAGCAGGTCTGGCAGGACCTGGTCGTCCCGGTCGCCGCGGACGCCCCGGCCTCGGTCCACCTGGCCACCTGGCCGCAGGCGGACGAGTCGCTGATCGACACCGACCTCTCCCGGCACATGGCGCTGGTCCGCCGCCTGGTGGAGCTCGGCCGGGCCACCCGCGCCGAGTCCGGCGTGAAGACCCGTCAGCCGCTGTCCCGCGCGCTGATCGCCGCCCAGGGCTGGGACGAGCTGCCCGCCGACCTGCGCGCGCAGATCGCCGAGGAGCTCAACGTCTCCACCCTGGAGTCGCTCGCCGAGGTCGGCGGCTCGCTCGTCGACACCAGCGCCAAGGCCAACTTCCGCGCCCTGGGCAAGCGGTTCGGCAAGGGCGTGCAGGACGTCGCCAAGGCGGTCGCCGCCACCGACGCCGCCCGCCTGGCCGCCGAACTGCGCGCCGACGGCGAGACCTCGGTCGAGCTGAACGGCGAGCCGGTCACCCTCTCCCCGGACGAGGTGGTCATCACCGAGACCCCGCGCGAGGGCTGGGCCGTCGCCAACGAGTCCGGCGCCACCGTCGCCCTCGACCTGGCCATCACCCCGGAGCTCAAGCGGCTCGGCGTCGCCCGCGACGCCATCCGCCAGATCCAGGAGGCCCGCAAGAACTCCGGTCTCGACGTCGCCGACCGGATCGTCCTGCGCTGGCGGGCCACCACCGAGGAGACCGCCGAGGCCATCGCCGAGCACGGCCCCCTCGTCGCCGAGGAGGTCCTGGCCACCGACTTCGCCGCCGGCACGGCCGACTGGGACTCCGAGACCTTCGCCGACGAAGCCCTCGGCCTCGCCTTCCAGCTCCGCAAGGCCTGACCGACTCCGAAGCCGCCGTCACCCCGCCCGGGGCGACGGCGGCTTCGCCGTACCCGCGCGCCCCCGAAGCGACGTCACCACCCCGCGCGCCCGTCCCCCACCCTCGTCCGCACCACAGCAGAGCGCCCCCTGTTCGACCCGCGGGTCGAACAGGGGGCGCTCTCAAAAGGCCTCGCTACAACCTCAGTTGTCGCCGTCCTCGTCGATCAGGAAGCCCCGCATCGGCGCCGGAGCCTGCTGCATCGGCTGCGGAGGCTGCGGGCGGACGGCCGCCATCGGCTGCGTCATCCCGGCCGGCTGCATCTGCGGCGCGCCGGTGTTGCCACCGGACGCCTGACCGCCGAAGCTCGGCGCCGGCGGGTTGCCACCGAAGGAGCTCTGCCCGCCGAACGACGGCGCGTTGCCGCCGAAGGCCGGCTGGTTGCCACCGAAGGCCGGGGCACCGCTCATCGCACCGGCACCGGCCGGAGCCATCGACGAGGCCGCCGGCGGCAGCGACGCGGTGGCGGGGATCCGCGGCGGGGCGAGCGAGTCGTCGGCCTGCGACTCCAGCTGGCGCAGCTGGGTCTCCAGGTACGACTTGAGGCGCGTCCGGTACTCGCGCTCGAACGCCCGCAGGTCCTCGACCTTGCGCTCCAGCGTGGCGCGCGCGGACTCCAGCGAGCCCATCGCGACGCGGTGCTTCTCCTGCGCGTCCCGCTCCAGGGCGTCGGCCTTGGCACGGGCGTCGCGCTCCAGGCCCTCGGCGCGGCTGCGGGCCTCGCCGACGATCTTGTTGGCCTCGGAACGGGCCTCCGAGATCGCCTGGTCGGCGGTCTGCTGAGCGAGCGCCAGGACGCGGGCGGCACTGTCGCCACCGGGGCCCTGCTGCTGCATGGGGGCACCCATGGGGCCGCCCATCTGCTGCTGCTGCGGGCCGCCCATGGGGCCGCCCATCGGCTGCATCTGCTGCTGCTGGCCCATGCCCTGGCCCATCGGGTTGCCCATCTGCTGCGGGCCACCGGGGCCGCCCATGGGCTGGAGCATCTGACCGCCCATCGGCTGGACCAGCTGCTGCTGGCCGCCCATGGTCTGGTTCATCTGCTGCTGCGGGCCGCCCATCTGCTGGGGGCCGGCGGGGAGCTGCGGGGCGCCGGAGGGCAGGCCGAGCGGCTGGTTGCCCATCTGCTGCTGCTGCGGGCCGCCCATCTGCTGCTGCTGCGGACCACCGGGGCCCATCTGCTGCTGCTGCGGGCCGGGGCCCTGCTGGCCGGGAACCGGCGGGCCGGATATGGCGGCCGGAACGGGGGCGCCCGAACGGGCGTCCTGCGGCGGCTCCTTCCGCATGTTCGCCTGGTTCTGCGCGGCGGCGCGAGTCGCGGCGGCCAGCTTGGCGCGCAGGTCCTCGTTCTCGCGAAGCAGGCGGGTCAGCTCTCCTTCGACCTCGTCGAGGAAGGCATCGACCTCGTCCTCGTCATAGCCTTCGCGCAGGCGGACGGTCGTGAACTGCTTGTTCCGAACGTCCTCGGGGGTCAATGGCATCTCTTCACCTCAACGTGATCGTCGGCACACCGGCATCCTGTCGCATCGCTCACCTACGACTAGGGCCGCACAAGCGAGATCAGGACATACACAATGATCATCAGTACGAAGAAGGACAGGTCGAGCGCCACGCCCCCGAAACGCAACGGCGGAATGAACCGCCGAAGAAGCTTGAGCGGCGGATCCGTGACAGTGTACGTGGCCTCCAGGACCAGGACCATGGCCTTGCCGGGCCGCCACGAACGCGCGAACTGGAAGACCCAGTCCATGACCAGTCGCACGAGCAGGAACACCAGGAAGACGGTCAGGGCGTAGTAGAGCACCGCCCACACGATGTCCATCGCGTTTCCCTCTCCCCGGTTCCGGGCCCTTGGGCCTGCCGCTCGTCACCTGTCGCTAATCCACTGTTGATCAGATCCACACGTAAAGTCGTGGCCGGGTCAGCTCTGGTTGAAGAACCCACCCTCGGCGATCCGAGCCTTGTCCTCCGCCGTGACATCGACGTTAGCAGGCGACAGCAGGAACACCTTCTGTGTCACGCGCTCGATACTGCCGTGCAGACCGAAGACGAGTCCAGCGGCGAAGTCTACGAGTCGCTTCGCGTCGGTGTCGTCCATCTCGGTCAGATTCATGATCACGGGGGTCCCGCCACGGAACTGTTCCCCGATGGTACGGGCCTCGTTGTAGGTCCGCGGGTGCAGCGTGGTGATGCGGTAGGGCTCTCGTTCGTTCACTACCTTGGGCATGATCACCGGGGCGCTCTTCTCCAGGTTGTGGCGGCGTTCGGGTGTGATGGACGACACTGGGGCCATCCTCGGGGTCTCCTGCCGGATCGGCACCGCGGCCGGGACCGGCTGCGGAGTGATCGAGGAGACCGGGGCGGGCGCGGCGGCCGGCCGGGGGATGT
Organism: Kitasatospora sp. NPDC088160; assembly: GCF_044741445.1. Taxonomy (NCBI): domain Bacteria; kingdom Bacillati; phylum Actinomycetota; class Actinomycetes; order Kitasatosporales; family Streptomycetaceae; genus Kitasatospora; species Kitasatospora sp. NPDC088160. Next base: position 63,342 of record NZ_JBIUSS010000019.1, read on the forward strand.
CCTCGGTCCGCTGTCCCGTTCGAATCGGCTCGGGGTCCGCGTCGTAGTCGTCGTCAGGGTCGTACCCCTGACCGTCGTACGTCTCGTCCTCCACGAGGCCGAGGTAGACCGCCATCTTGCGCATTGCGCCGGCCATGCTCCTGTCTCCTCCGCTCATAGCCACCTCGCTGGCGCTCGGTGGCGGCTTCGCGAAACGCGCACCTTCCGATGGTCGCTCGCTCTGCTCGCTCCGTGCGGACCGACTCCGTCCCGGCGGCCAGGCCGTGCGGCCCTGCCTGCGGATTCCGCGGTCCACCCACGACGGCCCGTCAGGCCGACGGCCGGTCAGAGTTCGTGGGGTGGGGGCCGCGGAGCTGCGATCCACGGTTCGCTAGCGCTCCGAGGAGCTGCTAGATTCTGTCCTATTTTGTCCTGCAGTCTGATCTACTACCCGGTGACGTTACCTGAGGGGTGACCTCACTCCGAGTACCGCCGTTCCGACGCGCACATGTGTCGCCCCGGCGGCAATCGCCTGCTCAAGGTCACCGCTCATTCCCGCGGAGACCATGGTGGCAGCAGGATGGGTCGTGCGTACTGCGGTTGCGATTTCCGTCAGCCGCTCGAAGGCACGGAGCGGGTCTCCGGCGAGCGGACCGGCCAACGGAGCGACGGTCATCACACCGTCCAGCCGCAGTCCGGGCGTGTCGGCAATCGCGTCCGTGAGTTCCGCGACGTCCTCCGGGGCGACGCCGGCCCGGTGGGCCCCCTCGCCGTGCTCCTTGTCCAGGGCCACCTGCACCAGGCAACCCAGCTCCGGGCGCTCGGACTTGAGCACCGCCGCGGAGAGCGACCCGACCAGCCGCAGCCGGTCCACCGAGTGCACGTGGTTCGCGTACCGGACGACCGAGCGGACCTTGTTGGTCTGCAGCTGTCCGACGAAGTGCCAGTCAAGAGGAAGGTTTCTGCACTGCTCTGCCTTGGGTGCGGCGTCCTGGTCGCGGTTCTCCGCGACATCCGTCACACCCAGTCCGGCCAACAGCGCGGTGTCCTCGGCGGGGTAGGTCTTGGTGACGACGACCAGGGTGACCTCGTCGCGCGGCCGTCCGGCAGCCGCACAGGCGTCGGCGATCCTCCGCTCGACCACGTCGAGGTTGGTCCCCAGCTCCTCGTACCGGGCCCGCTGCCCCTCCGTCAGGGTCTCCAGCCAGCTCTGGTCGGGAAGGCCGCCGCGACTCCCCGGGAACGGTCCGTAGATGTCGTTCGTCATCAATGATCAGAGCCCAACCAGACGTAGCTCGCGAGCCGGCCGGTGCGCTGCTCGCGGCGATAGGAGTAGTGATCCGCGGATTCGAGGGTGCAGACCGGTGACCGCACCAACCCGGTGACCCCGGCGGCGGCCAGCTGGGCCGCGACCCCCTCGGCCACGTCCAGCGCCGGTGTTCCCCAGGAGGTCTCGGCGAACGCGGCGGGCACCACCGCGGCGACCTCCGCCCGCAGGCCGGCCGGCACCTCGTAGCACCGGCCGCAGACCGACGGGCCGGTGGCCGCGGCGATCCGGCCGGGCTCGGCCCCCAGTTCGACCATCGCCCGCAGGACCGCGGGCACCACCCCGGCCGCCAGCCCGGGCCGGCCCGCGTGGGCCGCGCCCACCACACCCGCCACCGGGTCGGCCAGCAGCACCGGAGTGCAGTCGGCGGTCAGGACGGCGAGCGCGAGCGGCCGGTCGGTGACCACCGCGTCCACCGTGGGGGCGTCCCCCGGCGACTGGCGCTGCGTCACCACGGCGACCCGCGCGCCGTGCACCTGGTTCATCCAGACCACGTCGGCCGGGTCGAGCCCGAGCTCGCCGGCGGCGATCGCCCGGTTCTCCCGGACGGTCTCCGGGTCGTCCCCCACCGCCCCGCCGAGGTTGAGCTCCCCGTACGGCGAAGTGCTCACCCCGCCCCACCTGTCGGTGAAGGCGAAGTGAGCACCCGCGCGTACGGCGTGATCGATCACTTAAGGAAATCCGGGACGTCGAGCTCCTCCGCCGGGCTCTCGACGAACGGCTGCCGGACCGGCTGCACCTGCGGCGGCACCGGGGCGGTGGTCACGGTCTCGGTGGCGCGCGGCGCGGCGTGGGTCTCCCCCTCCGAACGCGACGTCACCGAGCCGATGCTCCCGTAGGACGGCCGGGTGGCCGGGCGCTCCGGGGCGGCCGGCGGCGTGGCCGACGCGGCGGGGGTGGCCTTGACCACCGGGTCGCGGACGATCGCCGGCGGCTGCCCGCCGTCGAAGCCGGCCGCGATGACGGTGACCCGGACCTCGTCGCCGAGCGCGTCGTCGATGACCGCGCCGAAGATGATGTTGGCCTCGGGGTGCGCGGCCTCGCTGACCAGCTGGGCCGACTCGTTGATCTCGAACAGGCCGAGGTCGGAGCCGCCCGAGATGGAGAGCAGCACGCCGCGGGCGCCGTCGATCGAGGCCTCCAGCAGCGGCGAGGAGATCGCCATCACGGCGGCCGCCTTGGCACGGTCCTCGCCGCGGGCCGAACCGATGCCCATGAGCGCCGAACCGGCCTCCGACATGACGGACTTGACGTCGGCGAAGTCGAGGTTGATCAGGCCGGGGGTGGTGATCAGGTCGGTGATGCCCTGGACACCGGAGAGCAGGACCTGGTCGGCCGAGCGGAACGCGTCGAGCACGCTGACCTGGCGGTCCGAGATGGACAGCAGCCGGTCGTTGGGGATCACGATGAGGGTGTCGACCTCTTCGCGCAGGCTCGCGATGCCGTCCTCGGCCTGGTTGGCGCGGCGGCGGCCCTCGAAGGTGAAGGGGCGGGTGACCACGCCGATGGTCAGGGCGCCGAGCGAACGGGCGATGTTGGCGACCACGGGCGCACCGCCCGTGCCCGTGCCACCACCCTCACCCGCGGTGACGAAGACCATGTCGGCCCCCTTGAGGACCTCCTCGATCTCCTCGCGGTGGTCCTCGGCGGCCTTGCGGCCGACCTCGGGGTTGGCGCCGGCGCCGAGGCCCCGGGTGAGTTCACGGCCCACATCGAGCTTGACGTCGGCGTCGCTCATCAGGAGGGCCTGCGCATCGGTGTTGATCGCGATGAACTCGACGCCCTTGAGACCGACCTCGATCATCCGGTTGATGGCGTTGACACCACCGCCGCCGATTCCGACGACCTTGATGACTGCGAGGTAGTTCTGCGGTGCTGCCACGTCGAAGGCCTCTCGCCTCGAATTTCCGGGTCGGCCCGACCCGACGGGGGATCGTACCGACGGATGTCGATGGGTAGGGAGCCTGGTTTCCGACTGAATGTCCGAAATGCCGACCGCCGACCCCAACCCTAAACTTGACCTTTAGGGTTAGTCCTGTGCCTCCGTCACATCACCAGGGGGCACAGTCTGGTGACACAGGACACTAGGTGGCTCCAGGCACGTGTTTCAACGAACACGCCGAGCTTCCCCTTTTCTTTTGAGCCTATGTGATCATCGGCCGGCACATGAAACCGGGGTGACCACCAAGGGTCGGGCCGACACTTCACAGCGTCAACCCCTCCCTCAGGCACAGAACCTACCGGATCATCCCGACACCGCCGGCGCCTCCGGCGCACTCACGTCGAAGTTCGAGCCCTTCTGAGCCATCAACGCGACCAGCGTCCGGGCCTTGCGGTCGGTCTGCTCCGGGCTCCCCCAGCGCACCGTCGCACCCCCGCTGAGCTGCAGCTGAATATCGTCGTACGAGTGCACCAGCACCGCTCCGGCCCGCTTCGCCACCTCGGGCGGCAGTCCGGCGGCCACCGACACCGCGCCCTGAACCAGCTGCGAACGGGAGATCACCCCGTCCGCGTCCTTGGCCTGCTGACTGAGCCGCAGTTCCACCACCGGCACCCCCTCCGGCGGGGCCGCCTCGGTGGCGAAGCTCACGCCGGCGGCGTCCACCTGGGTGAACTGACCGTCCTCCCCCTTGACGGCGGCCACCGCCGTGCGCTGGACGACCTTCACCCGCAGGGTGTGCGGCCAGCCCCGCCACACCTCGGCCTTCGCCACCCGGGGGATCGCCTCCACCCGGCGCTGGACGGCGTCCAGGTCCACTCTGGCCAGCGGGCCGTCACCGATCCCGCCGATCGCCTCGCGGACCTGGTCCGCCGTCAGCTTCTCGTCCTTCGGCCCCTGGACCGCGACCTCGCGCACGTCCAGCACCGAGGAGAAGAACACCACCCAGGCCAGCACGCCCAGCACCGCGGCGCCGAGCACGCTCAGCACCACGATGCCCCGCCGGGAGAGCCGGAGCCGAGGAGCGGACTCCTCGGCCTCCAGCTCTTCCTCCAGCGGGTCGGCGAGCCGGCCGTCAGCCACGGCGGCGACCGCCGCGGGAGGCCTGGATCGCCTCGTAGACCATGCCGACCAGCAGGTCGTCGGCGTCCCGGCGGCCGAACTCGGCGGCGGCCCGGCTCATGTCCCACAGCCGCTGCGGGTCGGTGAGCACCGGCAGCACGTTCTGCAGCACCCACTCCGGGGTCAGCTCGGCGTCGTCCACCAGCAGGCCGCCGCCGGCCTTGACCATCGGCTGGGCGTTCAGCCGCTGCTCGCCGTTGCCGATCGGCAGCGGGACGAACGCGGCGGGCAGCCCGACGGCGGCCAGCTCGGCGACGGTCATGGCGCCGGCCCGGCAGAGCATCAGGTCCGCCGCCGCGTAGGCGAGGTCCATCCGGTCGACGTACGGCACCGCGCGGTACGGCGGCATCCCGGGGATGTCCTCGACCTGCGGCAGCTCGTTCTTCGGGCCGACGGCGTGCAGGATCTGCACGCCGTACTGCTGGAGCCGCGGGGCGATCGCGGTGACCACCTCGTTGAGCCGGCGCGCGCCCTGGGAGCCGCCGGAGACCAGCAGGGTGGGCAGCCGCTGGTCGAGGCCGAAGTAGTGCCGGGCCTCCGGCCTGGCGGCGCCCCGGTCCAGGGTGGCGATGGTCCGGCGCAGCGGGATGCCGATGTACCGGGAGTCACGCAGCTTGCTGTCCGGCGTGGAGACCGCGACGAAGTCCGTGTAGCGGGCGCCGATCTTGTTGGCCAGGCCCGGACGGGCGTTCGCCTCGTGCACCACGATCGGCACGCCGGCCCGCTTGGCGGCCAGGTAGGCGGGCATCGCGACGTAGCCGCCGAAGCCGACCACGGCGTCCGCGTTGACCCGCTCGATGATCTCCTGGGCGGCCCGGACGGTGCCGCGCAGCCGGCCGGGGACGGTGATCAGCTCGGGGGTGGGCTTGCGGGGCAGCGGGACGGCCGGAATCAGCTCCAGCTGGTAGCCGCGTTCCGGCACCAGCCGGGTCTCCAGTCCGCGTTCGGTTCCCAGGGCGGTGATCCCGATGGACGGGTCGTGCCTGCGGAGGGCGTCCGCGAGGGCCAGCGCCGGCTCGATGTGACCGGCGGTCCCCCCGCCGGCGAGTACGACATGCACCGAAATTCACCGCTCCCTGCGTGCCGGCCCCGGGGCCGGGCGCGCTGTGGTTCGTCGTCGTGGCAGCACCCGGGCCAGTCGTCTCCTGATCCGGGAGTTCTTGCTCCGGGCGGCCAGCGCCGCCTTCGCGCCCGAGGTGCTGCGCGCCAGGCACAGCAGCACACCGATCGCGGACATGGCCGACAGCATGGCGGAACCGCCGTAGGAGAACAGCGGGAGCGGGACGCCCGCGATGGGCAGCAGTCCCAGCGCCGACCCCAGGTTGATCATGGCCTGCGCCATGATCCAGGTGGTGGCGGCTCCCGCGGCGTACCTGACGAAGGGGTCCTTCGTACCGATGGCCACACGGATACCCGCGTAGCCTAGTGCCGCGAAGAGACCGATCACCGACAGCGTCCCCACCAGGCCCAGTTCCTCGCCGGTCGCGGCGAAGATGAAGTCGGTGTGCGCCTCGGGCAGCTGGCCCCATTTCTCCACGCCGGCACCGAGACCGGTGCCGAAGCCTCCGCCGAGCGCGAACGAGTACACGCCGTGCAGCGCCTGGAAGCAGGCCCCGTCCGGGTCGGGCTTGGTGACGCCGATGCAGCCCAGGCGCTCCGCCCGGTGCGGGACGGTGATCACCAGCGCGGTGCAGACGACCACGGCCACCCCGACGGTGGCCACGAACAGCCGCAGCGGCGCGCCGACCATCCAGAGCAGCGCGAACAGCATCGCCACCAGGATCATCGAGGTGCCCATGTCGCCGCCGAGCATGATCAGCGCGAGCAGCAGCAGGGCGCCCGGCACCAGCGGGACGAGCAGGTGCTTCCAGGTGGTGAGGGTGCCGGCCTTCTGCTTGCGGGCGAGCAGGTCGGCGCCCCAGAGCACCAGCGCGAGCTTGGCGAACTCCGAGGGCTGGAACTGGAAGAAGCCGAAGTCCAGCCAGTTCTGGTTGCCGTTGATCCGCACCCCGATGCCGGGTACGGCGACCAGCGCGAGCGCGCCGATCACCCCGAACATCACCGGGTAGACGATCACCCGCAGCACCGCCAGCGGCACGGAGGCGAAGCCGATCAGCAGGACCAGGCCGAGGATGGCCGCGATCAGCTGCTTGAGGAAGTAGTACTGCGCCGAGTGGTGCTGGCCCAGGGCGAGGATCTGCGAGGCCGAGAAGACCATCATCAGGCCGAGCACCACCAGCAGCAGCGTCGTGCCGATGACGAGCAGGTAGGGCGTGAGCGGCCGGTCCAGCCAGTACCGCACCCGGTACCGGAAGGCCCGTACCCGGGCCAGCGGTCCGGCCGACTTGTACTTGGTCGTGGTGGCCGAGATCACGCGCCACGGCTCGGCGGCCTCCCGCTCCGGTGCTCCGGAACCCGCCCTGCCCTGCCCAGCCACTCCCCGCTCACTCTCTCTTCACGGCTCACCCGCCGCCGGGCCGATCCGGCCCGGTACGGCCCTTCGGCTCACTCCCCGCGGTCCGCCAGCTGCCGGACCGCGGCGGCGAAGAGGTCGCCGCGCTCGCCGTAGTTGGTGAACATGTCCATCGAGGCGCAGGCCGGTGCCAGCAGCACCGTGTCACCCGGCCGGGCGAGCGAGGCGGCCGTCCGGACGACCTCCGCCATCGCCACCGCGCCAGTCTGGCCCTCGGCCGCCTCGATCACCGGGACATCCGGAGCGTGTCGCTCCAGCGCCTCCCGGATCAGCGCGCGGTCCTCGCCGATCAGCACGGCGGCGCGCAGCCGCCCGGCCGCGCCCTGGACCAGGTCGTCGAAGGTCGCGCCCTTGGCCAGGCCGCCGGCGATCCAGACGACCGGCCGGAAGGCGGCCAGCGAGGCGGCGGCGGCGTGGGTGTTGGTGGCCTTGGAGTCGTCGACGTAGGTGACCTCGCCGACCACGCCGACCTCGGCGATCCGGTGGGCGTCCGGGCGGAAGGCCCGCAGGCCCTCGCGGACGGCCTTCGGCTCGACGCCGTACGCCCGGGCCAGCGCCGCCGCGGCGAGCGCGTTGGCGATGTTGTGCGGGGCGGCAGGACGGCGCGCAGCGCCCTCCTCGGAAGGGTGGTGGTGGGCGACGGGTGGGCTGACGTCCTCGACGGTGCCCAGCTCGGCCGCGTTCTTGGCCCGGTCGGCCACGAACGCGCGGTCCACCAGCAGCCCGTCCACCACCCCGAGGTTCGACAGGGCGGGCGCGCCGAGGCCGAAGCCGATCGCCCGGCAGCCCTCCTCGACGTCGGCCTCGCGGACCAGCGCCTCGGTGGCCGGGTCGGCCAGGTTGTACACGCAGGCGACGGTGTTGCCCTGGTAGATCCGGCCCTTGTCGGCGGCGTACGCCTCCATCGAGCCGTGCCAGTCGAGGTGGTCGGGGGCCAGGTTGAGCACGACCGCCGAGTGCGGGCGCAGCGAGGGCGCCCAGTGCAGCTGGTAGCTGGAGAGCTCGACGGCGAGCACGTCGTACGGCTCCTCGGCGAGGACCGCGTCCAGGACCGACACCCCGACGTTGCCGACGGCGGCGGTGCGCTTCCCGGCGGCGGTGAGGATCGAGGCGAGCATCTGGACGGTGGTGGTCTTGCCGTTGGTGCCGGTGACGGCCAGCCAGGGGGCGGGCTCGCCGGTGGCGGGCAGCGGCCGGCGCAGGCGCCAGGCGAGTTCGACGTCGCCCCAGACCTCGATGCCGGCCGCCGCGGCGGCGGCGAACAGCGGACGGTCGGGCGCCCAGCCGGGCGAGGTGACGACCAGCCGGGTGCCCTCGGGCAGGCTGTCGCCGTCGCCGAGGCGGACGGTGACGCCGAGCGCCTCCAGCTCGGCGGCCCGGGCGGTCAGGCCCGCGCCGCTGCCGCCGTCCACCACGGTGACGTGGGCGCCGAGGCCGTGCAGGACGCGCGCGGCGCTGATGCCGGAGACGCCGAGCCCGGCGACGACGACGGGCAGGTTCGCAAAGTCAGGGTTCGTCATCCGGTCCGGTATCCCGCGTAGAAGAGGCCGAGGCCGACGGCCACGCAGAGTCCCTGGATGATCCAGAACCGGACCACGACCAGGACTTCGCTCCAGCCCTTGAGTTCGAAGTGGTGCTGCAGTGGCGCCATCTTGAAGACGCGCTTGCCGGTCATCCGGAACGAGCCGACCTGGATGATCACCGACAGGGTGATGATCATGAAGAGGCCGCCGAGCAGGATCAGCAGCAGCTCGGTGCGCGAGCAGATCGCCAGACCGGCCAGGGCGCCGCCGAGGGCGAGCGAGCCGGTGTCGCCCATGAAGATCTTGGCGGGCGAGGTGTTCCACCAGAGGAAGCCGAAGCAGGAGCCCATCAGGGCGGCGGCGACCACCGCGAGGTCCAGCGGGTCGCGGACGTCGTAGCAGCTGACGGTCGCGGTGACGGAGTAGGCGCAGCTCTGCCCGTACTCCCAGACGCCGATGAAGGTGTAGGCGCCGAAGGCCATCACCGAGGCACCGGTGGCGAGGCCGTCCAGACCGTCCGTCAGGTTCACGCCGTTGGAGGTCGCGGCGATCATGAAGTAGGCGAAGATGACGAACAGCACGGGGCCGATCGACCAGCCGTAGTCCCGGACGAAGGACAGGTGCTGGGACGCCGGGGTGAGCCCGCGGTCGTCCTGGAACTGCAGCGCCAGCACGGCGAAGGCCAGGCCGACGATGGACTGGCCGGCCAGCTTCGCCTTGGCCCGCAGACCGAGCGAGCGGCGCTTGACCACCTTGATGTAGTCGTCCAGGAAGCCGACCAGGCCCAGACCGGTCGTCAGGAAGAGCACCAGCAGGCCGGAGGCCGTCGGGCTCTCGCCCGTTATCGCCTTGGTCCCGAAGTAGGCGATCAGGGTCGCCAGGATGAAGGCGATGCCGCCCATGGTGGGCGTGCCCTTCTTGCTGTGGTGCGCCTTCGGCCCGTCGTCGCGGATGTACTGGCCGTAGCCCTGCCGGGCGAGCAGCTTGATCAGGGCGGGGGTACCGACCAGCGACAGGATCAGGCCGATCATGCCGGAGAAGAGGATCTGCTTCATTACGCGGCCACACCGTCCGAGAGGAGGGCCTCGGCCACCTTCTCCAGCCCCACCGAACGGGACGCCTTCACCAGGACCACATCCCCCGGCCGAAGTTGACTGCGCAGCAGCTCGACCGCCGCGTCCGCGTCGGACACCAGCACCGACTCCTCACCCCACGAACCTTCGTTCCTCGCGCCGAGTTCCATGCAGGCCGCCTCGCGTCCACCGACCGCCACCAGCTTGGTGACGTCCAGTCGGACGGCGAGCCGCCCGATGGCGTCGTGCTCGGCCAGGCTCTCCTCGCCGAGCTCCCGCATCTCGCCGAGCACCGCCCAGGTGCGGCGGCGCTCCGGGCCGCGTCCCCCCATCGAGACCAGCGCCCGCAACGCGGCCCGCATCGAGTCGGGGTTCGCGTTGTAGGCGTCGTTGACGACGGTGACACCATCGGCCCGGTCGACGACCTCCATGCGCCAGCGGGACAGCGCACCCGCTTCGCCCAGGGCGGTCGCGGTGTCGTCGACGGACATCCCGAGCTCCACCGCCACCGCAGCGGCGGCGAGGGCGTTCGAGACGTGGTGCTCACCGTACAGGCGCAGCTGCACGGGCGCGGAACCGGCCGGGGTGGTGAGCCTGAAGGATGGCCGTCCGGCGGCGTCCAGCCGAACGTTCGTCGCCCGGACGTGGGCATCCGGGGATTCCCCGAACAGGACCACCTTCGCCCTGGTACGGCCGGCCATCGCGCGCACCAGCCGGTCGTCCGCGTTGAGGATCGCGGCGCCGTCGGCGGGCAGCGCCTCGACGAGTTCGCCCTTGGCCTCGGCGATCGCCTCCTGCGAGCCGAACTCGCCGACGTGCGCGGTGCCGACGTTCAGCACCACTCCGATCCGGGGCGGCGTGATCGAGGTGAGGTACTCGATGTCGCCCTTGTGCCGGGCGCCCATCTCCATGACCAGGTGCCGGGTGCCGGGCTCGACCCGCAGCGCGGTCATCGGGTGGCCGATCTCGTTGTTGAGCGAGCCGGGCGGGTAGACCGTGTCGCCGAGGCGCTGCAGCAGCTGGGCGATCAGGTCCTTGGTGCTGGTCTTGCCGGCCGAGCCGGTCAGCGCGACGACGGCGGTGCCCTCGGCGCGGGCGACCACGGCCCGGGCCAGCTTGCCGAGCGCGTCCACCACACTGTCGACCAGGACGGCGGGCACGCCGACCGGGCGGTCGGCCAGCACCGCGACGGCGCCGGCCCCGACCGCGACGTCCGCGTAGTCGTGGCCGTCCACGCGCTCGCCGACGAAGGCCGCGAACAGGCCGCCGGGGCGCACCTTCCGCGAGTCGACCTCGACCGGGCCGGTCACCAGGGCGCCGGGGTCGGCGCCGTCCAGGGTGCCCCCGACTGCGGCGGCCACCTCGGCGAGGGTCAGTGCGATCACTGCTGCTCTACTCCTCGGTCGCCCCGGGCGGCCGTGGTCTGCGTGATGGATTCGCGCAGCACCTCCCGGTCGTCGAAGGGGCGGATCTCGTCTCGTACGTACTGGCCAAGTTCGTGGCCCTTGCCGGCCACCAGCACGGTGTCCCCGGCGTGGGCGCGGGCGACGGCGATCCGGATCGCCTCGGCCCGGTCGGGGACGACCAGGACGGTCCCGCGCTCGGCCTCGGGCACCGCGGCGGCGCCGGTCAGCATGCTGGCGAGGATCGCCAGCGGGTCTTCGCTGCGCGGGTTGTCGCTGGTCAGCAGGGCGGTGTCGGCGAGCCGGGCGGCGATGGCGCCCATCGGGCCGCGCTTGTGCGGGTCCCGGTCTCCGCCGCAGCCGACGACGACGTGCAGCCGGCCCTTGGTGACCTCGCGCAGCGAGCCGAGGACGGCCTGGAGGGCGTCCGGCTTGTGCGCGTAGTCGACCACGGCGACGAACGCCTGCCCGGCGTCCACCCGCTCCAGCCGGCCCGGCACGCCGGGCACCGCGGCGACGCCGGCCACGGCCCGCTCCAGCGGCAGGCCGGCGGCGACCAGCAGGGTGATCGCGGCGAGCGCGTTGGCCACGTTGAACGGGCCGGGCAGCGGCACGGCCGCGTCGGCCTCGGCGCCGTCCGGGCCGAGCACCCGGAAGGTGGAGCCGACCGGGCCGAGCTGGACGTCCACGGCCCGCCAGTCGGCCTCGACGGCGCCGGTGGCGGAGAAGGTGGTCACCGGGATCTTGGCCTCGGCGGCCAGCCGGCGGCCGTACTCGTCGTCCACGTTGACCACGCCGTGGCGGGACTTGCCGGGCTGGAAGAGCCGGGCCTTCGCCTGGAAGTAGTCCTCCATGTCCGGGTGGAAGTCGAGGTGCTCGGGGGTGAGGTTGTTGAACAGGGAGACGTCGTACGTCACCCCGTCGGTGCGGCCGTAGACCAGCGCGTGGCTGGAGACCTCCATGGTCACCGCGTCCGCGCCGCGCTCGGCCATCACGCCGAGGATCGCGTGCAGGTCGGTGGCCTCGGGGGTGGTGCGCTCGCTCTTGATCCGCTCGTCGCCGACCCGCATCTCGACGGTGCCGATCACCCCGGGGGCGCGCCCGGCGCCGAGCAGGCCGCCCTCGACCAGGTAGGACGTGGTGGTCTTGCCGTTGGTGCCGGTCAGCCCGATCATCAGCAGCCGCTCGGAGGGGCGGCCGTAGACGGCTGCCGCGAGCTCGCCCATCCGGGCCCGCGGCCGGTCGACGACCAGCAGCGGCAGGCCGGTGCCGGCCGCCAGCTCGGCGCCGGCCGGGTCGGTGAGCAGCGCCGCCGCGCCCGCCGCCGCGGCCTGGGCCGCGAAGGCCGCGCCGTGGTGGTTGGCGCCGGGGAAGGCCACGTACACGTCGCCGGGGCGCACCGCCCGGGAGTCGTGGGTGACGCCGCTGACGAGGCCCCCCTCGACGGGATCGAGGCCCAGCTGGCGGGCCAGTTCGGCGAGCGGCAGGGCGGCGGTCCCGGCCGGGCGGGGCGGACTCACGGTGATTTGATCGGGTTTCGGCACGGCGGGAAGGCTATCCGCCGAAGGGTGTCCAGGGCCAAACCGGCCCTTCGCCGCGCCGCCGTCCGGCCCGACCCGCTCGTTGCTCATACTCGCTCACGGCTTCCACTCGACGGGCAGGTTGGGCGCCTGGCTGCCGCTGGGCGGGACCTGCATGGTCTTCAGGGTGAACTCCATCACCTGCTTGAACACCGGTCCGCACAGCTGGCCGCCGAAGTGGCCGTTGACCGGCCCCTGGAGGGTGCAGGAGACGGTGTACCGGGGGGCGTCGGCGGGGGCGAAGCCGATGAAGGAGGCGGTGTAGCCGTCGTAGCCCTTGCCGTTGGCGGCCCCCCGGTTGGCGGTGCCGGTCTTGCCGGCGACCCGGTAGCCGGGGATGGCGGCCTTGCCGCCGGTGCCCTGCTCGTCGTCGACGACCGACTCCAGCATCGAGGTGAGGGTCTTGGCGGTCTGTTCGCTGACCACCTGGGTCTGCTCGCCCGGCGGGGTCGCGGTGTACTTGCCGTCCGGGCTGGTGGTGCCCTGGACGATGCTGGGCGCGACCCGGACGCCGCCGTTGGCGATGGTCGAGTACACCGAGGTGGCCTGCAGCGCGTTCATCTGCAGCGGGCCCTGGCCGAAGGCGATGTTGTACTTCTCCGAGGCGACCAGGTCCCCCGGCTTCTTGAGCATCCCAGGGGTCTCGCCGGGGAAGTTCAGACCGGTCGGCTGGCCCACGCCGAACTTGCGCATGTAGCCGTCCAGCGTCTTGTTGACCTCCGACTGGTCGGCGCCGAGGGTCTCGACCGCCTCGATGGTGCCGATGTTGGAGGACTTGGCCAGCACCCCGGCCAGGGTCAGGTACCAGTCGCCGTGCTCAACGTCGTCCTTGAACTGCTGGCCGGCCCGGACCAGCCGGTTGGGCACGGTGACCTTGGTGTCCCAGTTGGCCTTGCCGGTGTCCAGGACGGCGGCCAGGCTCATCAGCTTGGCGGTGCTGCCCGGCTCGTACGCGTCGACCAGCGCGGCGTTGCCCATCTGGGACTGCTTGGCGGTGCTCAGGTCGTTCGGGTTGAAGCCGGGCGCGGTGGCCATCGCCAGGACCTGACCGGTCTTCACGTCCTGGACGACGACGTAGCCCTTCTCCGCCCCGGAGTTGGCGACCTGGTCGGTGAGCGCCCGCTGGGCGGCCCACTGGATGTCCCGGTTGATGGTCAGCTTCACGTCGGTGCCGGGCACGGCCGGGTCCATCGAGCCCCCGGCGGTGGGCACCAGCCGGCCGCCCGCCTGGGCGTAGCTGCTGTGCCCGTCCTTGCCGGCCAGCTGCTTCTGGTACTGGAGCTCCAGGCCGCCGGCGCCCTCGCCCTCACCGTTGACGAAGCCGACCAGGTTGGCGGCCAGGCCGTCGGCGGGGTAGATCCGCTTCTGGGTCTCCCGGTTGAACACCCCGGCCAGCGGGTTGGCGCACTCGTTGTCGACCCGGGTGCGTCCGCCCTGGTCGGCGGCCTTGGTCAGCAGCCGCTTCTGGGCCTGGCAGGTCCGCGAGCCGGCCTGCTTCTCCAGGCCCGCCTTGAGGTCGCTGATCTGGCTCTTGGTGGCCGGGGTCTGCTGGGCGGCGAGCCGCTTGTAGCGGGTCTTGGGGGTGTGCAGGTCGGCGGCGATCTTGTCCTTGGGCACGCCGAGGATCGGCGCCAGCAGGGCGGCCGCCTGCTCCGGGGCGTCCGGGATGCCGGTCGCCGCCGGGGTGAACATCGCCGGGTCGGCGGTGATGTCGTACGCGTCGACGGTGGCGGCCAGCGCCACCCCGTCGGAGGACGTTATCGAGCCGCGCTCGGCGGTGATCGGGATGTTCAGGTAGCGGTTGGTGTTGGCGTCGGCGGCCAGCGCGTCGGAGTCCAGCAGCTGGAGCTGTACCAGGCGGCCCGCGAACACCGAGAACACCAGCGACATCACCACGGTGATCACCCGCAGGCGGCGCTTGGGCTCGGCCAGCCGGAGCGCCTTGGGGCGCAGCGGGCGGCGCGGCCGGACGGCGGCCTGGCTCCGGGCCGGCGGGCGGCCCTCGGGGCGGCGCTGCTGCGGTGCCCGGGGCGTACGGGCGGCGGCGGCCTTGGCGGGCTGGCCCTTGGCCGGCTGCCCCTTCGCGGACTGTCCCTTGACGGGTTGTCCCTTCGCGGGCTGGGCCTTGCCGGCGGACTGGCCGCGCGGCGCGGCCGCGCGGGGCGCGGCGCCCTTGGGCGGCTGGCGGCGGCCGTTGCCGGAGCCTCCGGACGGCTGACGTGGCGTGCTCATCGGCCCGCACCTCCGGTCGACGGCGCGGCCGGGGAGGCCGGGTTGATCTGGACCACGGAGTCACCGGCCGTCGCCGCCGGGCTCGGCGCGCCCGGGGGGGCGCTCGCCGGGGGCGCACCCGCCGGGGCGCTCGGCGCCGGCTGCTTCATCGGCCACGGGTCGACCGTCGAGCGCTTGACCGGCGGGCTGTCCTGCGCCGGTCCGGGCGTGCCGATCACCTTGCCGCCGTTCGGGACGTCCAGGAAGGCCATCCCGCCGGCCGGGACCATGCCCAGCTCGGCGGCCCGCCGCGCCAACGCGTCCGGCGCCGAGCTCTGGTCGATCTGGTGCTGGAGGCCCTGCTTCTCGTCGGTCGCCACGGTGGTCTGCTTCTGCAGCCGGGACAGTTCGAAGGAGCCCTCGTTGAGCGCCGTGTTCAGCGCCAGCAGCCCGAGCAGCCCCGCCGCGAGCAGCACCACCACGAGCACCGCGAACGGCGTGCGGCCCCGCACCGGACGCCGCCCCGGCCGGACCGTGATCCGCGCCCTGCCCTGTCCGGGGAACGATCCCCGCCCCGCCCGGACCCCACCGGCCACCGGCCCCACTGCTCTCCTCCGCCCTTCGGACCCCGCCGGGGCCAACGTTTCAGCCCCGCTTGCTACGGTCCCTGATCCTCTCCGCCACCCGCAGCCGTACGGGCGCGGCGCGCCGGTTCTCCTCGATCTCCTCCTCCGTGGCCAGCTCGGCACCACGGGTGATCAGCTTGAGCCAGGGCTGGTGCTCCTCCGGGATGAACGGCAGCCCCGGCGGCGCGGTGTTGGTCGACCCGGCGGCGAAGTACTGCTTCACCAGCCGGTCTTCCAGCGACTGGTAGGACATCACGACCATCCGACCGCCGATCGCCAGGGCCTCCAGCGCACCGGGAATCGCCCGGTCCAGGACCTCCAGCTCGCCGTTGACCTCGATCCGCAGCGCCTGGAACGTCCGCTTGGCCGGGTTCCCGCCGGTCCGGCGGGTCGCCGCCGGAATGGCGTTCCGCACCAACTCGACCAGACGCGCGCTGTTGGTGAACGGTTCCTTCTCCCGCTCCCGGAGGATCACCGAGGCGATCTTCCCGGCGAACCGCTCCTCGCCGTAGACCTTGAGGATCCGGGCCAGGGCACCGTGGCTGTAGGTGTTCAACACCTCCGCCGCGCTGATCCCCCGGGTCTGGTCCATCCGCATGTCCAGCGGCGCGTCCTGCGCGTACGCGAAACCGCGATCGGCCTCGTCCAGCTGCATCGAGGAGACGCCGAGGTCGAACAGGACGCCGTCCACCCGGTCGATGTCCAGGCGCTCCAGCACCTCGGGGATCTCGTCGTAGACGGCGTGCACCAGGGTGGCCCGGTCTCCGAAGGGCGCCAGCCGCTCGCCGGAGAGCTTCAGCGCCTGCGGGTCGCGGTCCACCGCGACCAGCCGCACCTCGGGGAACTGGGTGAGCAGCGCCTCGCTGTGCCCGCCGAGGCCGAGGGTGGCGTCCACCACCACCGCCCCGGGGCGCGAGATCGCCGGAGCCAGGGCGTCCATGCACCGCTGCAGCATGACCGGAACGTGCTTGGGGCCCGGATCGTTGGTGGTCATGCGCGGTGGCGCCCTTCCTCAGGTGCGGAGCAGCCCGACGACCGGGAGCTCCGACCATTCTCGCCCACCACTGCACGACGCGACGACGCGGCCCGTGGTCCCCGCCCGCTCCAGGGGGAAGATCGTGACCGCCCGGCGCCGGGGAAGGTGCGCCAGGTGGGCACGGAGCGGGTGGAGGCCACGGGCCGCATCAACCGGGCCACCCAGGCCGGAAAAGCCCGGTTGACGGGATCCGGCGGGTGTGCTCCACTGCGCCGCAAACTCTATCGCGCGGGCCCCGCCAGTCAATGGTCCGCTCCGGCGCACCACCCGGGCGGCGGTACGGATCACCGCAGGTCGCAGCCATGGGAGTGGCCCCGCGGAGGTGCCGGCCGGGGGCCCGCGGGAGCGGCCGCGCGCCCCACCCGCGCACCCGCCCCGCGGGCGCTCCGGGACCAGCCCGGACAAACCCTCCCGAACGCGTGGAACGGTCCGCCTGTTGTGGCTATGCGCTCGATCACAGCGGCCCGATCTGTAGCTCTCCTCCCCACCGCGGACGCCCGAATCGCACTAACGTCGCCACCATGACAGTGACCCCCGACCGGCCGACGCCGACCGACGCTGCCGACTCCCCGCGACCCGCCATCATCGACCGCTTCGTCACGGACAACCGCGAGTACGCCGTGACCTTCCGGGACGGCGGCATGGACGCCCGCCCGGTCCAGAAGATCGCCGTGGTGGCGTGCATGGACGCCCGCCTCGACCTGTTCGCGGCGCTCGGCCTCGAACTGGGCGACGCCCACGTCATCCGCAACGCGGGCGGCGTCGTCACCGACGACACCATCCGCTCCCTCACCATCAGTCAGCGCGCCCTCGGCACCCGCTCGGTCGCGCTGATCCACCACACCGGCTGCGGCCTGCTCGGGCTGACCGAGGACTTCCGCCGCGAGCTGGAGCTGGAGGTCGGCCAGCGCCCGCAGTGGGCGGTGGAGGCCTTCGTCGACCTCGACGGCGACGTCCGCCAGTCCATGCAGCGGGTCCGCACCTCGCCCTTCCTGCTGCACACCGACGACGTCCGCGGCTTCGTCTTCGACGTCCACACCGGGCTCCTGCGCGAAATCCACTGAACCCCGTACCCGCACCACCGCCCCGCACCGCGCACCGCCCGGCCAACGGCGTCCGGGCATCCGGGGCCGTCCCGAGGGTGACTTCTGGTCACCGGTCAGGGGAGAATGCGCCTGCCGGTCAGACCCCGAACCACCTGGGGCGGCCAGGCCGCAGGCCGCTACCCCGGCACCGGATTCCCGACGGAACCGCCCCCGGGAAGGCCGCGTCAAGCATGGGGTGGGGTCCGGCCTCGGGGTGAGGCGGGCACAGGGTGCCAGGGAGCGTATACGGGTGACGAGCTACAGCGATCAGGCCGGTCTCGGCAGTCCTGCGGGGGGCGGCCAGGGGACGGACGGGTACCACCGGGCCGGACTTCCCGAGCTCGCCGCGGTCGTGGACCGGATCCGCGCCAACATCGAGAGCGTGATCGAGGGCAAGCCGGAGGCCGTCCGGGTCGCACTGACCGTCCTGCTCGCCGAGGGCCACCTGCTGCTGGAGGACGTGCCCGGCGTCGGCAAGACCATGCTGGCCAAGGCGCTCGCCCGCTCGGTCGACTGCACCGTCCGCCGCATCCAGTTCACGCCCGACCTGCTGCCCTCGGACGTCACCGGCACCAACATCTACGACCAGCACCAGCGCGACTTCGAGTTCCGCCCGGGCGCGATCTTCGCGCAGATCGTGGTCGGCGACGAGATCAACCGCGCCTCGCCCAAGACCCAGTCCGCGCTGCTGGAGTCGATGGAGGAACGCCAGGTCACCATCGACGGCACCAGCTACGAGCTACCCTCGCCGTTCATGGTCGTGGCCACCCAGAACCCGGTCGAGATGGAGGGCACCTACCCCCTGCCGGAGGCCCAGCGGGACCGTTTCATGGCCCGGATCTCGATCGGCTACCCCAGCCCCGAGGCCGAGTTCGCGATGCTCGACGTGCACTCCGGCGCCAGCCCCCTGGAGGACCTCCAGCCGGTGGCGCACGCCGCCGACATCCTCAAGCTGGTCGACCTGGTGCGCAGCGTGCACATCGCCGACCCGGTCCGCCGCTACGCCGTCGACCTGGTCGGCGCCACCCGAACCAGCCACGAGCTGCGTCTGGGCGCCTCGCCGCGCGCCACCCTGCACCTGGTCCGGGCCGCCCGCGCCGCCGCCGCGCTCGACGGGCGCGACTACGTCACCCCGGACGACATCCAGCGCCTGGCCGTGCCCGTCCTCGCGCACCGCCTGATGCCGACCGCCGAGACCCAGCTCAGCCGCCGCACCGCCGAGCAGATCGTGACCGACCTGGTCGCCCGGCTGCCGCTGCCGCGCCCGCAGGGCGGCCCGGCCGTCCGGAGGGGCTGAGGTGGCCCCGTCCGACCCGACGTCAGGTCTGCGGACCGGGCTGCGCGGCCTCACCACCCGGGGGCGCTCCTTCCTCGCCGCCGGCGTCACCGCGGTCGGCTGCGCCTACCTGCTCGACCAGGACGCGCTGCTGCGCGTCGGCGTGCTGCTCGCCGCGCTGCCGCTGGCCGCCGCGCTGGTGGTCGCCAACACCCGCTACCGGGTGGCCAGCGGCCGCCGGCTGAGCCCGCGTCGCGCGGTGGCCGGCCAGGAGGCCCGGGTCCACCTGCGGGTCGACAACGTCTCCCGGGTGCCCACCGGGCTGCTGCTCCTGGAGGACAAGGTCCCGTACGTGCTCGGGCCGCGCCCGCGCTTCGTGCTGGACCGGGTCGAGCCGCGCGGCCACCGCGAGGTCTCCTACCGGGTCCGCTCCGACCTGCGCGGCCGCTACCCGCTCGGGCCGCTCCAGCTGCGGCTGTCCGACCCGTTCGGGATGTGCGAGGTGAACCGTTCCTTCTCCGCCTCCGACGTCCTCACCGTCGTCCCCCAGGTCCAGGCCCTGCCGCACGTGCGGCTGAGCGGCGAGTGGGGCGGCCAGGGCGAGAGCCGTGCCCGCACCCTGGCGCTGGCCGGCGACGACGACGTGATCCTGCGCGAGTACCGGCCCGGCGACGACCTGCGCCGGGTGCACTGGAAGTCCACCGCCCGGTACGGCGAACTGATGGTGCGCCGCGAGGAGCAGCCGCAGCGGGCCCGCGCGACCGTCCTGCTGGACACCCGGGAGATCGGCCACCGCGGCATCGGCCCCGCCTCCTCCTTCGAGTGGGCCGTGAGCTGCGCCGCCTCGGTCGCCGTGCACCTGCTGGAGCGCGGCTACCAGACCCAGCTGCTCACCGACACCGGCCAGTGGGTGCCCGGCCCCGGCGCCGGCGGCGGCAACACCGCGGCCGACGCCTCCGGGCTGATCCTGGACGCGCTCGCGGTGGCCGACCTGTCCGACGGCGCCGGCCTCTCCCGCGCAGAGGAGCCGCTGCGCGCCGGCGGCGAGGGGCTGCTGGTCGCCGTACTCGGCGAACTCGACGAGGCGCAGACCGCCCGGCTGGCCCGGCTGCGCAGCCGCACCGGCGGGGCCGTCGCGTTCCTCCTCGACACCGGCACCTGGGCGGGCCTGCGGATGCTCGCCCCCGACACCGGCGGCGACGAGTTCCGCAACCGGGTCCGGCAGCTGCGCGAGGCCGGCTGGACCGTCCTGCCGGTCAGCTCCGGGGACTCCGTCCCGGACCTCTGGCAGGCCGCCGACGGCGCCAAGACGACCTCCCCCTACCGAGAAGAGGCCGGCGCGTGACCACCCGGGCCAAACTGACCGTCTACTCGGCGCTGGCCACCGCCCTCGCGTCGCTCTGCCTGACCCCGCTGCTCACCACCAGGAGCTGGATCACCCACGCCTTCCTGGTGATCGCGGTGATCGCGGCGGTCGGCGCGGGCCTGCGGCGGGCCCCGCTGTACCGCTGGACGGTGCCCGTCGGCCAACTGCTGGTGCTGTTCCTGCTGATCCTGATCGGCTTCGCCGGCTCCGGCTCGCTGCTGGGCGGCGTGGTGCCCGGGCCGTCCTCGCTGCGCGCCCTCGACCACGTCATCAACTCCGGCCTGGACGACATCCAGGTGTACGCCATCCCGGCGCCGCCCAACCCCGGCCTGCGGCTGATCCTGGTCACCTCGGTCGGCCTGGTCGCCGTCGTGGTGGACACCGTCGCCGTGACGTACCGGCGCTCGGCGCTGGCCGGGCTGCCGCTGCTGGCGCTGTACTCGGTCGGCAACGGGCTCTCCGGGGACCACGGCAGCTGGCTCTGGTTCGCCCTGGCGTCGGCCGGCTACCTGGTGCTGCTGTTCGCCGAGGGGCAGGACCGGGTCTCCCGCTGGGGCCGGGTCTTCCACGGCGGCTCGCGCGACGGGACGAGCTCCGGCCGGGTCAGCCCGGGCGGCCAGCAGGTCGGCGTCCTCGCGCTGGTCGCGGCGCTGCTGCTGCCGGTCGTCCTGCCGCACTGGGACTCCGGCCTGCTGAGCCCCGACTCCGG
The DNA here is from genome assembly GCF_044741445.1 of Kitasatospora sp. NPDC088160. Lineage (NCBI taxonomy): Bacteria > Bacillati > Actinomycetota > Actinomycetes > Kitasatosporales > Streptomycetaceae > Kitasatospora > Kitasatospora sp. NPDC088160. The sequence continues at coordinate 84,070 of NZ_JBIUSS010000019.1, forward strand.
CGGGTCCTCGGGCAAGAGCTCCATCGGGTCGGCCACCAGCCTCGACCCGCTGGTCAGCCTGGAGTCGGCGGTCACCAAGCCCACCAACAACGAACTGCTCAGCTACACCCTGGACAGCGAGATCGCCGACCAGATCTACCTGCGCACCGGGGCGCTGGACCAGTTCGACGGCACCAACTGGCGGCTCGGCAGCACCACGGTCAACGACCTCCCGTCCTCCTTCCCCGCCCCCGAGGGCCTGCGGGACGCCAACCTCCCCCGGATCGAGGGCGACTTCCAGATCAGCGACCGGCTGGAGAAGAGCTGGCTGCCGATGCCCTACCCGGCCGCCTCCGTCCAGGTCCCCAACCGGTCCGACTGGAAGCTCGACCCGCTCACCCGCACCGTCCTGCCGACCAACGACCGGGCGATCCGCAGCCTGCGCTACCACGTCAGCGCGCTGGACGTGCGGCCCACCGCGAACGAGCTGCGCACCGCGTCGACCGCGCCGCAGGACATCCGGGACCACTACACCGGCCTCCCCCAGGACCTCCCGCCGGTCGTCGCGCAGCAGGCCCACGAGGTCACCGCCAAGGCGACGAACGACTACGACCGGGCGATGGCGCTGGTGAGCTGGTTCACCGGCCCGCAGTTCCAGTACGACACCGCGGTCAACGGCGGCACCGGCAGCAACGCGATCGCGGTCTTCCTGCGCGACCGCAAGGGCTTCTGCGTCCACTTCGCCTCCACCATGGCGGCGATGGCCCGCACCCTGAAGATCCCGTCCCGGGTGGCCGTCGGCTTCACCCCCGGCGACGCCAAGGGCGGCAACGTCTACTCGGTGACCGGCCGGATGTACCACGCCTGGCCCGAGCTGTACTTCTCGGGCTACGGCTGGCTGCGCTTCGAGCCCACCCCGAGCCGCGGCGTCCAGCCCCGCTACACCGAGCAGTCCACCACCCCGACCACCGCGCCGACCCAGCAGCCGACCGCCTCCGCGCAGAGCTCGGCGCCGGTCGCGGCGCCGACCGACAGCAAGGACTGCGACGCGAAGCAGCGCCAGCTGGGTGAGTGCGGCGGCAGGAGCAAGGCCGTCAGCAGCGCCGCCGAGGACTCCTGGCTGCTGTCCGGGCAGGTCCTGGGCAGCGCCGCCGTGGTGGTGCTGGTGATCGCGCTGCTGCTGGTGCCGATGCTCTGGCGGTCGGCGCTGCGCCGGCGCCGGCTCGGCCCCGGCGGCCGGCGCGGCCCCGGCGGCGGCCCGGCCGAGCTCACCGACGCCCAGGTGCTGGCCGCCTGGGACGAACTGATCGACTCCGCCTGGGACCTCGGAATTCCCCCGGACGAGTCACGCACCCCGCGCTCGGCCGCCCGGCGGATCACCGAGAAGGCCGAGCTGGACGCGGACTCGGCGGCGGCCGCCGGGCGGCTGGCGCTGGCCACCGAACGGGTGCTCTACGCCCCGGCCGGCCAGGTCACCACCGCCCCGCTGTCGGCGGACGTCCGGACCGCCCGGCAGGGCCTGCGGGCCACCGCCGGCCGGGCCGGGCGGACCAGGGCGGTGCTGCTGCCGCCGTCCTCGGCCCAGCTGTGGTGGCGGATCTCGGACGCCCTGCGGGCGGCCCGGGAGGCGGTCGGCACCAGCGTCGGCCGGGTGTCCGCCGCGGTCACCGGCCCGGTGCGGCGGGTGGTCTCCCGGCGCAAGCGCAAGCCGGAGTCCGAGCAGGCCTCCAGGGAGTCCTGAGCGGGGCCCGGGCGAACGGGCCGTCGCGCGGACGCGGGAACGCCGGGGGGGGGCGGGGGGGGGCGGGCCCCCCCGGGGGGGGGGCCGCGGGGGGGGGGCCCCGCGGGGGGGGGGGGGGCGGCGCCGGAGCCGGCGGCCGGCGCGGGGCGGCCGCGC